>JBCCYG010000188.1:0-4805 GCA_039190145.1 Pseudomonadota bacterium
GGTCGTCGCCCATTGCGCTTTTGCCCTTTGCCTGTAGCGTGAGCGTAAAGGAGGCCAGCCCATGCCCATCGTCAACCGGATCGCCGATTTTGCCGAGGATATGAAGACCTGGCGGCGCTATTTGCATCAACATCCTGAGCTTGGGTTCGACTGTCATGAGACGGCGGGCTTTGTGGCTGAGCGGCTCAAGGAGTTTGGCGTTGACGAAATCCACGAAGGCATCGCCGAAAGCGGGGTCGTGGCGATCATCAAGGGGCGTGGTGCAGGGCCGGTGATCGGGCTCCGCGCGGACATGGATGCGCTGCCGATGGATGAGAGTTCCGGCGTCGAATGGTCTTCGACTGTGCCGGGAAAGATGCATGCCTGTGGCCATGATGGGCACACGACGATGCTCCTTGGTGCGGCGCGGTACCTGGCGGAGACGCGGAATTTTGCGGGCAAGGTCGCTTTAATCTTTCAGCCTGCGGAGGAAGGCGGTGGCGGTGGCGACGTCATGGTCAAAGAGGGCATGATGGAGCGGTTCGGCATCGACGAGGTCTATGGCATCCACAACGCGCCGAATTACGAGGAGGGGATGCTCTACACGACGCCCGGGCCGATCATGGCGGCGGTGGATACCTTTCACATCGATATCACCGGGCGCGGCGGGCATGGAGCCATGCCGCATGATACGGCGGACCCGGTTGTGGCCGCGGTGGGGATGGCGACGGCGATCCAGACGATTGTGAGCCGCAATCACTATGCTCTGCAGGACCTGGTCGTCTCAGTGACGCAAATCCATGCGGGGACGACGGATAACGTGATCCCCGGCACGGCCTATCTCAATGGCACGGTGCGGACATTTGAGACGGACGTCCAGGAGATGGTGCAAAAGCGCATGGCCGAGATCGTGGCGGGGCAGGCGGCGTCTTACGGCGTGGAGGCGGAGTTGCGCTATGAAATTGGCTATCCGGCGACGGTGAATGATCCCGAGAAGGCGGCGTTTGCGGCGAAGGTAGCGGGCGAGGTGGCGGCGAAGGTCGAAGGGAATACCGGGCGCGAGATGGGGGCGGAGGATTTCTCCTACATGCTCAATGCGCGGCCTGGCGCGTATCTTTTCCTTGGGCAGGGGGAGGGGCCGACCGTCCATAACCCGGCCTATGATTTCAACGATGCGGTGGCGCCGGTGGGGGCGTCTTTCTTTGCGCGCCTTGTCGAGCGAGCGGCACCCTTGGAGGCGGCCTCGTGACGATGGACCCGGCAGCCACGAGGCTAGCTTTTAGATGAACGACCTCACGCAGATGGACATGGCGCATGCGCTGCGCCCCTGGCAGTTCACTGGCGGCGATGTGCCGGTGGTCATTGAGCGGGGGGAGGGCTGTACCGTTTGGGACGTGTCGGGCAACCGGTACCTCGACGCTGTCGGCGGGCTTTGGAACACCAATATCGGGCTTGGACGACGTGAAATGGCAGCGGCCATCGCGGAGCAGGCGGAAAAGCTCGCCTTTTCGTCGACTTTTGGTGACATGTCGAACGCTCCGTCGGCGGCCTTGTCGGCGAGGCTCGCGCATTTGGCCCCCACGGGGCTCAGCCATGTGCATTTCACGACCGGTGGCTCAACGGCGATCGACAGCGCCTATCGGATGGCGTGTTTTGTGCAGGCGGCGCGGGGATATCAGGGGCGACACCATATCATTGCCCGCGAGCATGCTTATCACGGCTCCACGCATATCAGCATGTCCATCGGGAACCGCGACGGGGATCGCGCGCCGGAGTTCCGCTATGAGGAGGGGACGATCCACCATATCTCCGCCCCCGACACCCTGCGCGGTGGGGCGACGGTGGAAAGCTGCGTGGCGGAGCTTGAGGCAAAGATTGCCGAACTTGGTGCGGAGCGGGTCGCGGCGTTTTTCGCCGAGCCGATTCAGGCTTCGGGTGGAGTGATCATGCCGCCCGAGGGATATCTGAAGGCCATGGCGGAGGTATGCCAGCGGCATGGCATTCTGTTTGTGACCGATGAGGTCGTCACCGGGTTTGGGCGCATCGGATACATGTTTGCCTCTGAGGATCGGTACGGTGTGCAGCCGGATATCCTCTGCTGCGCGAAGGGGCTGTCTTCGGGTTATCAACCGATTGGGGCGATGCTTTTCTCCGAGGCGATTTGGGAGACGCTATCCGCCGAGCCGCGCTGGTATACGAGCGGTTACACCTATTCGGGGCATCCTGTGGCGTGCGCGGCGGCGCTCAAGAACATCGAGATCATCGAGCGAGAGGACCTATGCGCCCGCGCGCTCGAGATTGGGGCGGTTTTTCAGGAGGGTTTAGCGACGCTGCGGGACTTGCCGCTTGTGGGGGACGTGCGAGGAGAGGCTTTCATCGGTTGTGTTGAGAATGTGCAAGAGAAGGGCACTTTGAAGCTCCTACCCGACCACATCGACATTGGAAAAAGGATATCTGATTCTGCCCAGGCGCGGGGCCTTTTGGTGCGCCCCCTGGGCCATTTGAACGTCATGTCGCCCGCATTGACGATCAGCGAGGCGGAAGTTGCCTTTACGATTGAGACGCTCGGTGCGTCGATCCGCGAAGTGGCTGATGAGCTCGTGCGCGAGGGAGTGAAGATAGGCTGATGGCGCTCAAGGACGCGGATAGTCAGGTTGACGACGCTTTCATGCGGCAGGGCCTGCGCGGGCTGAGTTTCGAGAATGCGTTTGGCGGAGCGTTGAGCTTTATGCGGCGACGCTATTCGAAGAACCTGGCGGGGGTTGATCTTGCCATTACTGGGGTGCCGTTTGACCAAGCCGTGACGAATAGGCCTGGCACGAGGCTTGGGCCACGCGCGATCCGGGAGGCCTCGACGCTGCAGCCCTGCGACCCGCCCTATGGGTGGGATATCAACCCGCTGACGGAGTTTGATTTGGTCGATTATGGCGATCTCGCTTTCGACTACGCGCAGGTGTCGGCCTTTCCGGCAGCGCTCGAGGCGCATATCGCGGAGATCCTGACGGCGGGCGCTGGGTCGCTGGTGCTGGGGGGTGATCACTTTATCACCTACCCGATCTTAAAGGCCTATGCGGAGACGTATGGGCCGATCTCGCTTCTGCAGTTTGACGCGCATACGGATACCTGGGCGGATGATGATGAAGGTCGGATCGACCACGGGACGATGTTTTATAAGGCCGTCAAGGCAGGCATCGTGGATGTGGCGCATTCGGTGCAGGTCGGCATTCGGACAATGAATCCTGACACGCTCGGTGTGCCGATCATTGATGCGCCTGAAGTCCATGCGGACCCGAGCGCCGCGGTGGCCAAAATCAAGGATATCCTTGGTGACCGACCGGTATACCTGACGTTTGACATCGACTGCCTTGATCCGGCTTTCGCGCCGGGGACGGGGACGCCCGTATCGGGCGGGCTATCCTCCGCCCAGGCTTTGATGATGCTGCGCGCCCTGAAGGGGATCAACATGGTGGGCGGCGACGTCGTCGAGGTCTCGCCACCTTACGATGCGGGGAATTGTACCGCTGTCGCGGGAGCGCATATGGCGATGGAGCTTGCCTGTCTCTTTTGCTGGAACAAGAGGGCGAGGCGTGCCTAGTCAACCTGTGAGTGGCAATGATCTGGCGCGGTTTTCCGGACTTCAGACCTTTATGCGGCTGCCCGCGCGGGAGAGTGCGGAAGGGCTCGACGTCGCCTTTGTCGGGATCCCGATGGATATCGGGACGTCTTGGCGCTCTGGCACGCGGTTCGGGCCAAAGCAGCTTCGCCAAGAGAGCGCGATGATCCGACCGTATAATATTCAGACCGGGGCGGCGCCGTTTGACGGGCTTGAGATGGGTGATGTGGGGGATATTCCCATCAATACCTTTTCGCTGAGCGATACGATCCGATTGGTCACAGAGTTTTATGATGACCTCTTAGCGCATCCTGTCATCCCGGTGGCGCTGGGCGGGGATCACACGCTGACGCTGCCGGTGCTGCGGTCGGTGGCCAAGAAGCACGGGCCGCTTGCCCTGGTTCATATGGATGCCCATGCCGACGTCAATGACGAAATGTTTGGCGAACGGGAAACGCATGGAACGGTCTTTCGCAGGGCCTATGAGGAGGGCCTGATTGTCCCGGATAAGGTGTTTCAGGTTGGGCTGCGGGGGACGGGATACACGGCGGAGGACTTCACAGAAGCGCAGGGCTGGGGCTTTAACATGAAGCTTGCGCCAGAGATTTGGGGCAAGAGCCTGACCCCGCTGGCCGACGAGATCCGCAGCAAGATCGGCGATCATCCGACCTATATCACCTATGATATCGACAGCCTCGACCCCGCTTTCGCGCCCGGGACGGGCACGCCTGAAATCGGCGGGCTGACCACCTGGCAGGCGATGGAGTTCATTCGGGGGCTCCGGGGGCTCAACGTCGTGGGATGCGATTTGGTGGAGGTGTCGCCGCCCTATGACCCTAGTGGGAATACAGCCTTGGTCGGGGCGAATATCATCTTTGAGATGTTGTCGATCCTGCCGGGCGTCCCATATCGCTGAGCGATGCGCGCGGCACTTCTTCTAATTCTTATCCTGGCGGCTGCTATGGCTTTCTTTCGCTTTTTCCCTGTGACGGCTGAGAGCGGCCCCGGGCAGCCGGCCTCAGAGGCGGTGGGGGATTACCCTAAAACGGGGGGCTTTTATGCCGTGCGGCCATCAAGCGAGGTGGGGTTGAATGAGCTCAAGTCTGTGATCCTCGCGTCTCCCCGTACCCGTGAATTGGCGGAGGGGGTGTATGTCAGTCGCTCGTTCTTTTGGGGCTTCCCCGACATCACCCATGTTTGGGTGGACGGGGAC
>JBCCYG010000189.1:0-4786 GCA_039190145.1 Pseudomonadota bacterium
GGCTCCTACGCATTTGGACGGTTTCAGTAATAGGAATCGTCGACCCGCATGACGCCTAGGACTCGCTGGAGCTCCGCCCCGATCGGAACCACCGACGAACAAAACGAATCAAATTGAAAGAATCAGCACCGACAAAGAAACATGTCCTGAGCGAAGCAGCAGCCCAGGTAAACGCCCTCTCCTTCGAGACGTTGACCAACGCGGAGGTCGACCAGCTCTTGAGCCTCATGCGCCGCGTTCGGGGCAACCTGCGCGACGCATTGGCGGGTGAACTACCTACGTTGGTACGGGGCTAAATCGCGCGCCTGGCCTCTTCCCAATAAAGCGCGCGCAATTCGCGCTTCTTCACTTTTCCAGCCTCGTCGCGGGGAAAGTCCTGCCGCTGCTCAATGTGGCGCGGGACCATGTAGGTGGCGATCCTCGATCTGAGAAACGCCGTCAGATCCTCAACGTCCAAGCCCTGCCCGGTCACCGGCTCGATAACAGCCGCAACGCTTTCGCCTGACATATCATCGGGAATGCCAAACACGGCGCAATCGGCCACACCGGAATGCGCGAGGATCGCCGCCTCGATCTGAGCCGGATAGATGTTCACCCCGTTTGAGATGATCATGTCCGTCTTCCTATCACTGACGAAGAGGTAGCCGTCAGCGTCGATGAACCCGATATCCCCCATGGATACCAGATCCCCGACCCCAGCTTCGTCGCGCGCGTCTGGGCGGTTCAGGTAAGTGAAGTCGGGTAGATCGTCCCTGCGCCCATAGATTTCGCCAATTTCGCCCTGGGGACATGGGTTTCCAGCCTCGTCAAGGATCGCCACCCGTGCGGTCGCTACCGCACGTCCCACGGTCCCCGGGCGCGCGAGGGCATCCTCACTGGAGGCAAAGGTGACGGCGCCCAATTCGGTTGACCCATAATACTCGTAAATCACAGGGCCCCACCAATCGATCATTGCCGCTTTGAGATCAGGCGCGCAGGGCGCCCCGGCAACGACAACGTGGCGCAGGCTCGATAGGTCGTAGCGATGCTTGACCGCGTCGGGCAGGCGCAACAGCCTTTGAAACATGGCTGGCACGACAAAGCTTGTCGTGACTTTGTGGGCCTCGATATCCTGCAACAGCCCTTCTGCATCAAACCTTGCGGGAAGGATGACACTGCCCCCGGATTTCAGCGTCCCATCCAGGAAGCGATGCGCGGCCGCATGATAAAGCGGCGTCGCCAGGAGGGTTCGGGCCGCCTCGTCAAAGAAGGCATCATAAGCGACACGCGCCGGGTGAGCCGCGCCCAGTCTTTGAACGCCTTTGGGACGCCCAGTTGTTCCCGACGTGTAAATGAGAGGGTACGGGCGCTCGCTTGAAGGCTCAGAGATTGGATCGTGATCTGCGGTGAATGATGCCCACTTTCGCCCACCCTCAAACGAGGTGAGCAGGTCCTGAGGAACAGAATACGCTGCCGCGATTGCATCCGGCGTCGGAAGCAGAAGGACAGTGAGCTTGCTCTTGAGCTCCGCCGGTAGCTCGCGCTCTATCGCGTTCCAAAGATCGACATGGGCCACCAGAAATGACGCACCGCTATCCTGTAAGATATAGGCGATGTCGGGGGCCTTAAGGTGCCAGTTGAGAGGTAAGGTCGCTGCTCCGGCAAGGCGCACGGCATCGCTTACTGTCACAAATGCCGCGTCATTTCGTAGAAGCAGCGCCACGATCCGGCGCGGCGCACCCAGCGCGGCAAAGCCTGCTGCGCCCCGCATTGCCTCATCCTTTAGGTCAGAAAGCGCGTAAGTGCTTTGTGCGAATACAATCTGCGACATCGGATGCTCCTTTCCGGGTCTAATAATTCGCTTGCTATCTATTTGCAAGTGTACTATCTGCGGTAAGGAGTAAGAGTGCCGCACTTAACGCGGAACAACCTTTGGCGGCGACAGCATGGCATTTGTCGAAACAGTAAGCGACTTCCGAGACAGGCTTCAAAGCTTCGCCTTCCCTGACGTGTCGCAGACCTACACCACCAAAGACTGTATCCTCTACGCGCTGGGAATTGGGTTTGGCGAAGACCCAACGCATCGCGCCGAGCTTCCTTTCGTGTTCGAAGAACCCAATCTGCAGGTCGTTCCGTCAATGGCTGCCGTGCTCGCGAGCCCAGGTTTTTGGGCCAGAGACCCCGCCACGGGCATAGACTGGCATCGCTTCCTCCATGCCGAGCAAGAGGTCATACTGCATCGGCAATTGCCTGCGGATGCAACCGTGCGTGCGCGAACCCGGATCACGCGCATCATCGACAAGGGCCCGTCCAAAGGTGCCCTGATCTATCTGGAGCGCGACATCAGCGACCAATTCGGCGCGCTGGCCACCGTAAAGGTTGTCAATTTCGCCCGCGGGAATGGCGGATGCGGCGGCGACCTTGGACCGCAACCCGCGCCTCACAGGCTGCCTACGACCCCACCTGAGGCCAGATTTGAAACGCACACCGATCCACGTTCTGCGTTGTTCTATAGGCTCTCCGGTGATCCAAACCCGCTCCATGTAGATCCCGACGTCGCAGCAGCCGCAGGCTTTGACCGCCCAATTCTGCACGGGCTTTGCTCTTTCGGAATTGCGACGCGCGCGATTTTAGCGACCTATTGCGACTATAGCCCCGAGCGCCTGCGCGCCATAAAGCTGCGTTTTTCAAAGCCCGTCTATCCGGGCGAAACCATGCGTGTCGAAATGTGGCGAGACGGGCCAGAGATTTCGTTCCGGGCGACGGTGGCCGACCGCGGCATCACCGCCCTCGATCATGGACACGCGCTCATCGACATACCCTAGGGGCACATCTGAGATGTATTTTGATCCGAGAACGCTGGAGCGGCCGGAAGGCGTCTTTGTCGGCGGGGCGCTAAAGCAGGCCAAGGGAGACCCGTTTCCGCACCTGTGCCCTTCAGACACGACGCTCAGCCTGGCATATCCAACGGCAACCGCGTCAGACGTGGATCAAGCCGTTGAGATGGCGCCCGAAGCTCTGCGGGCCTCGGGCTGGGCGGAGCTTGGCGCAAAAGCCCGCGGGCGCGCCCTCCTCCGTTGGGCCGACCTGATCACCGCCCACGCAGAAGACCTCGCCGCCCTTGAGGCGGTGTCTTCGTCGCGGGCGTATAAAGAAGTACTTGCGCGCGACGTTCAGGTCGCCGCCGCCACATTGCGAAACTTTGTAGCTTACGCAGAGACCCAAGAAAGTGCGGTTACGGAAACGGCTGCAAACCAGCTTTCGCTCGTGACGACAGAGCCCCATGGCGTCGTCGCCGCCATTGCGCCGTGGAACTTCCCTCTCATCCTATCGAGCTGGAAGTTCGCCCCTGCCCTTGCTGCAGGGAATGCCGTTCTTTTGAAACCATCCGAGCTCACACCGTTCTCCGCGTTAAGACTGGCTGAATTGAGCCTCGAGGCCGGGCTTCCCCCAGGGCTCTTCAGCGTTCTTCCCGGGGGCGCTGAGGTGGGCCGGGCCATGGTGACCCATCCGGGCGTCGACTACGTCACCTTCACGGGCTCATCAGCGACAGGGGCGGCGATCATGGCCGATGCTGCGCATCACGGCCTGAAACCTGTGAGCTTGGAGCTGGGTGGAAAAGGCGCGCAGCTTGTCTTCGACGATGCCCCAAATCTCAGCAAGGTCGCTGATCTGGTCGCCCGAGGCGTCATCATGAATGCGGGCCAGGTCTGCTTTGCTGGCTCGCGCCTGGTTGTCCACGCCGCAGTGAAAGACCAGCTTCTCGCAGAAATTGCGGACCGAATGAAGGATGTAGAGATCGGGCCGACATGGTCTGATCGCACGACGCTCGCGCCGATCATCAATTCAACGCAGATCAACCGGATTGAGGGCATCGTGAACGATGCGTCGGCGCAAGGCGCTGTCCGGCTCCTGGGCGGCGAGCGGCTGGACGCCCCCAACATCAACGCCTTCGCCCCAACGATCCTTGACGATGTTCGTCCCGGAAACCCAGCGTTCGACCAAGAAGTCTTCGGCCCGGTTCTTTCAGTGGATACCTTTGAGGACTTCGAGCAAGGCGTCGCTAAAGCCAACCACCCGGAATACGGCTTGGCCACGGCCGTGCATACAAAGAGCTTGGACCGAGCGATGCTCGCTGCGCGCAAGATCGAAAGCGGCACCGTCTGGATCAATCATTGGGGCCGTGGCGAAGACATGACGAGCCCGTTTGGCGGCGTTAAGCGCTCAGGCATCGGCAAAGACCTCGGTCGTGCCGGATACGAAAAATACCTGAAGTCCAAGTCGGTGTGGGTTGAGCTTGGTGACCCCAGTTAGCGCGACGGAAGTAAAGCAGTTAGGTGGATAGCAACTCGACATTAACCCCACACACCTAATCCGGACAAACTCTAATGGTGCGTAAAGGGCATGCTAAAACCACTAAGTCGCAAATATAGGACTTTATAGCACTCTAAAGATAGGCGACTTCAGCCCGCTTCGGCTCCATTCGCGGCAACAGCTAAACAAAGCCTAAGCGAAACTCGCGTTGTGCGAAGAAAAGTACCGTACCTTGTCGCGGTCTTTGGATGCGTTTGCAGGCAAGAGGACTGGAATGAGCCAAAGCCACTTCTTCACGCCTTGGAGCAAACAGCGAAAATCGGATCTTAGCGATCATTCTAGGTGGAGCCTAACCGTCTTGCGAAGTCTTCGATTGTAGTTGCCGCCGGTCCCAACTTCGCCCAAGTCTCTTCGCTTTGAAACGGCTCGGGAGCATCGTTGATGGCCTTTGAAATTGATGCGACGTAGCCCAACTCCCTTACGAAAAACCCGA
>JBCCYG010000190.1:0-4769 GCA_039190145.1 Pseudomonadota bacterium
CGGGACCACCAAGCGATGTAAGGGCCGCTTTGTAAGGTGTCAACGCCGCGCCCCGTGGTGCGGGAAAACAGGGAATTTCTCTATGAAAAATACGCTCATTCTCACCGCATTGTGTGCGGGCCTTGCTCTGCCGCTCGCGGCCCAGGAAGAGGTAACTTCAGATACGGTGGTTGCTACTGTTAACGGTGAGGAAATCACCGTCACCCATGTCATCGACATCCGCCGCCAGCTCCCAGAGCAATACCAGAATCTTCCGAATGACGTTTTGTTCACTGGCATCATTGACCAGCTCATTCAGCAGCGCGTGTTGGCCGGATCCGTGAGCGAGCCGCCAGCTTGGGTCGAGGCCACCATGGAAAACACGCGCGCTTCCGTTTTGGCCCAGATATTCGTGGAAGAAACAAGCGAGACTGAGTTTTCAGAAGCTGACATCGAGGCCGCCTACGAGGCGCAATTCGGCAACTTCGAGGGGGAACAGGAATACAACGCGTCTCACATCCTCGTTGAAACCGAAGAAGAAGCGCTCGACCTCGTATCCCAGCTCGAAGACGGCGCTGATTTCGCGAGTCTAGCTCAGGAGTTTTCAACTGGTCCTTCGGGTCCACGCGGTGGCGAGCTCGGCTGGTTTGGCGCTGGTATGATGGTGCCCCCGTTTGAAGAAGCCGTAGTCGCCCTTGAGGTCGGTGCCATCTCCGCCCCCGTTCAGACCCAGTTTGGATGGCATGTCATCACGCTCAACGACACCCGCACGCCCGAGCCGCCCGCCCTAGCAGAGGTGCGCGCCGATCTCGAAGGCCAGCTCAGGAGCGAAGCCCTCCAGGCTCGTATCACGGAGCTTGAAGCAGCAGCCACGGTGGAGCGGACCGAGGGTCTCGACCCAAACCTGCTCGACACACTCAACATATTCGACGAATGAGCCTCCCGGTTTCTCCGCTTGCCCCGGCGGCGGGGTTTCCACCTATGCCTGACATCCGCGGCGTGCGGTTTGCCACCGCCGCGGCAGGGGTAAAGTACCAAGGCCGCGACGACGTGATGCTGGCCATACTCGCGCCGGGCACCTCAATCGCTGGAACTTTCACCAAATCCGCCACCCGCTCCGCGCCCGTCCTCGATTGCCACGAAAAGCTCGGCGGCGAGCGAATTGTAGCCGCTGCTTTCCTGGTGAATTCCGGCAACGCCAACGCGTTCACGGGCCGCGCCGGCGAGGGCTCCGTGGCCGCCCTTTGTGCAGCTGTCGAAGAGGTCACGGACATACCGGCAAGCCGCGTCTTCACGGCCTCCACTGGCGTGATCGGCGAACGCCTGCCGCATGGGAGGATCATCGACCACCTGCAGGCCATGGCTACCGGCGGCGCAACGATAGAGGCCGCCGCCCGCGCGATCATGACGACCGACACCTATCCCAAAGGCGCCGCAGGCACAGCCATGATCGGTGGTGAGGAAATCAGCATCGCAGGCATCGCCAAGGGCTCCGGCATGATCGCGCCAGATATGGCAACGATGCTCGTCTATATCTTCACCGACGCCGCCTATGACCAATCCGCGCTGCAAAGCCTCGTCGCAGAGATTACTGAGCGCACGTTCAACTGCATCACGGTCGACAGCGATACATCCACATCCGACACACTGCTCGTGGCAGCAACGGGCGCATCCGGCGCCGACGCAACCGGCCACGCGGAATTCGCAGCGGCGCTCGAAACCGTCATGCTCGACCTCGCGCATCAGGTCGTCCGCGACGGCGAAGGCGCGACCAAGTTCTGCCAGATCACCTGCACCGGCGCGGCGTCTTCCGAGGACGCCAAGAAAGCCGCCCTCGCCATCGGCAACTCTCCCCTGGTAAAAACCGCCCTCGCCGGGGAGGACCCAAACTGGGGCCGCATCGTCATGGCCGTGGGCAAATCCGGCGCAGCGGCGGATCGAGACATGCTATCGATCCGCTTCGGCGACATTCTCGTGGCCGAGCACGGCTGGGTCGCCGAGAGCTACCGGGAAGAGGACGGGGCCGCTTACATGAAGCAGTCAGAGCTCGACATTGCTGTCGACCTCGGTGTGGGCGCGAGCCGCGCCACCATCTGGACCTGCGACCTCACCCACCAATACGTCACGATCAACGCTGACTACCGCTCATGAAGATCATCATCGTATCCGCTGTCGCCCTCATCGATGTCGATGGCCGCGTCCTCCTCGCCCAGCGCCCCGAGGGCAAAAGCATGGCCGGCCTCTGGGAGTTCCCGGGCGGCAAAGTCGAAGCAGGTGAGACTCCGGAGGCAGCACTCATTCGCGAGTTGCAGGAAGAGCTAGGCATCGACACTTGGGAAAGCTGCCTCGCACCTCTCACCTTCGCCAGCCACAGCTACGAGGATTTCCATCTACTCATGCCGGTCTTCGCCTGCCGGAAATGGGAAGGCATCCCGCAATCGAAAGAAGGGCAAAAGCTCAAATGGGTTCGCGGAAATGAGCTCCGCTCTTACCCTATGCCCCCCGCCGACGTGCCCCTTGTCGCCATGCTCCGCGATTATCTCTAACGTGCCGAAACTTCTAATTTTTTAGCACTTCTAGATTTCGAATACCGTACGCGGTGGCCAACGTTTACATCCATTCCCTGCTCTGCTTACGCTGGCACTTGTGTCCCCAGGCGAGGTCCTGCTTGATCGCCAAGGTTACCCCTTCTTTTTTAGGTTGAGAGAATGACTGAAGACGAGTCCCGGAAAGACAAACCAGAAGCCACCGCCGATAAGCCCGAGGAAAACTCTGGAGCCACTGCAGCGGTAAACAAAATCATCTCCACGATTTCTAGCACCGCCGCAAGCACCGCCTCTGACGTGACCGAGGAGCTCTCTCCCCACGCTCAGTCGCTCTTTGCGGACCTGAAAGAAACCGCCCTTTCCGTGCCCAAGATGGGTGAACGTGTGATGATTGGGCTGGTCTTTGGCGTGGCCGCGCTGACGCTTTTGATCGCGCATCTGTCCTGGCTGAGCTACGCCGCCTTCATTCTCAACACCTACGAACAGGTCATCGCGGGCTTTATTTCGCTCGCCGAGAATGAGCGCATTATTCGGGTGCAAGAGGCCTTTGGAACGCGTCTCTACGGAACACGCCCATTCATCAGCATCATGATCTTTGTGCCGCTTGCGATCATCTCAGCCATGGTCGTCGTACTAGCGCTGAAAATGGCTGTGTCTGGCGGAAAATCCCCCATCGATGATGCGATCAACGCCGTACGCAAAAACATCCTGCGCATCACACTCTGCGCCGTCCCCTTTGCTCTCTTTGCCTACCTGGGAAGCGTGGCCTCGGTTGTGGACGTCGTCGCGGCCGAAATGGCGGGCGTGCGTCAGATGTGGCAACCGCTCTTCAACATCGCGTCCTTGGCTCCCGACCGGCAGGGAGTTGCGCTGTCGAGCGGCGTGCTCACGGCCTTCGTCGAAAGTCTGCAATGGCGCGCCTTCTTCTTCCAAGCCCCGCTTTTCATCTTGATGATCTTCATCATCGCAACCCGGTTTCTTCCAGCGATCAACCTGCTCTCGACGAGCACGGATATGACTTGGAAAGACATGCGCACCAAAGCTAACACACCCTCTTTCTTCCGCGGCATTCTTCAAATGAGTTTCTTAAAGACGCTCGGCATTGCCCTCGGCTTCTACATCGTAGCCCGGATTTTGCTGGGCATAGCGTTTACCGTGAACATGTTTTTGGGAGCGGGCATCGGCGGTTGGATCCTACGCCTCGCGATTGGAATCCCGATTACGGCAGTAGTTATCGCGGGCGTCGCGAGCTTAGCGATCATCGCAGCTAAGCTCACACTGCAACTCGGTGCAGCACCTTCAAACAGGCCAGAAAACTAAGAAACGCACGTCAATTTATTCGGAGGTGCCGGCAGGTTGGTGAGAGCAGTTGCCTCTCAACAACGCAATTTTCTTTCTCGTGTCACGGCAATGCTGGAATATTTTTAATTTTAGCCTATAATACTCAATAGTGTTCTGTTTTGCGGTCTATTTTTTGACCATTTTGAAAATCCAACGCTGGGGGAGGCGACTAGGATGATCAGGACAATCACGGTCGGGTCTTGTGTATCGATCCAAGGCACGTTTGTGCGAAATATCGGGAACGGCAATATCGAGGTTCGCGTTGGCGGCCAGACATACTCGGGGCGCCCGGTCGGCTCAACGTCGTAATTTAGCTGCTCACTACAGAAAAAAGCCCGGGTCTCAAGCCCGGGCTTTTTCCTTTTCTTTATAGAAGCTTAGTCGAGCGTCCGCTCAACTTCCTCCCGCTCAAAGATCTCGATGACATCGGCAGGGCGAATGTCCTCGTAGTTCTCAAACGCCATACCGCACTCCTGACCGGACTGCACTTCAGGCACCTCGTCCTTAAAGCGCTTGAGCGTTTTCAGCGTACCTTCGTGGATCACCACGTTGTCGCGCAGCAAACGAACGCCAGCGGAGCGGCGCGCAACGCCCTCGGTCACGAGACAACCCGCGACTCGGCCCACGCCAGAGACCTTGAAGACCTCCTTGATTTCCGCGTAGCCGATGAACTTTTCGCGAATTTCCGCCGAAAGCAGGCCAGACGCCGCATCCCGCACATCATCCACGAGGTCGTAGATCACGGAATAATAGCGAATCTCTACGCCCTTCTGGTTGGCCGTGTTCCGTGCCGAGGCATTCGCCCGCACGTTAAAGCCAAAGACCGGCGCGCCGGACGCTTCGGCAAGGCCGATATCCGTTTCGGTGATGGCGCCCACTCCGGAATGGAGCACGCGCACCCGC
>JBCCYG010000191.1:0-4766 GCA_039190145.1 Pseudomonadota bacterium
CGTCGCTCATAGTCTGTTCCTCATCATTCCTTGGCCAACGAGGCCGTTATTATCTTTCGCGCCTGCAACCGCGCGAGAGGGCCCTACCGCGTACAAGATAAACCCCCGGGCGAAAACTGCGCCGCCTATAGCACAGGCTCTAGCGATGGCAAATCCTTTGTCCAGCACAGCCTGTGAGCGCTCACATGATGCGTAAACATCAATATTTCAATGGGTAAGCGCCGATGAAATCTTGGGGGCTCCGCGTCAAAGCATCGCCATGCCACCATTCACATGCAGCACAGTTCCCGTGACATAGCCAGCCTCGTCACTTGCCAAAAACACCGTCGCAGAGGCGATTTCTTCCGGTGATCCCATGCGTCCCATGGGGATCTGGCTCAGGATCGCACCCTTTTGGTCGTCATTGAGCTTTCCGGTCATCGCAGTCTCGATCATGCCCGGCGCGATGCAATTCACCGTAATCCCGCGGCTTGCCACTTCGTAAGCGAGCGACTTCGACATCCCGACCATACCAGCTTTGGAGGCCGCGTAGTTGCCCTGCCCCGGGTTGCCCGTCGCGCCCACGATTGAGCTGATATTAATGATACGCCCCCAGCGCGCCTTCATCATCCCGCGCATGGAGCCCTTACACAGACGCATCGTCGAGGTAAGGTTGATGTCGATCACGCTCGCCCACTCATCGTCAGACATCCGCATGAAAAGGTTGTCCTTCGTCACGCCTGCATTGTTCACAAGGATATCGAGCGAGCCCATCGTTTCCACCGCTTGCTTCGGCAGCGCTGTCACCGCTTCAGCGTCGCTCAGATTGCAGGGCAACACATGGGCCCGTTCCCCGAGCTCTGCTGCTAGAGACTCGAGCGGTTCGACCCGCGTGCCGGAAAGGCCCACCGTGGCGCCAGCATCGTAAAGCGCCTTCGCGATCGCCCCGCCGATCCCGCCAGACGCGCCGGTGACCAAGGCCGCTTTGCCCGTCAAATCAAACATCTCAGTTTCCTTTCACTGCGGCGACATCATCGGGGGTGCCGACCGCCTGCGTGGCGATGGCGCGATCAATCCGCCGGATCATGCCCGAAAGCGCTTTGCCCGCGCCTACTTCCCAAATCTCGGTGACGCCTTGCGCGCCCATCAAAGCCACGCTTTCACGCCAGCGAACCGATCCAGTGACCTGCTCCACCAAAAGCGTGCGGATGAGGGCCGGGTCAGAAACCGCCTCGGCGCGAACATTGGCCACCACTGGCACCGCGGGCGTGGAAATCTCAACGCGCGCGAGCGCCTCTTTCATCACGCGCGCGGCTGGCTCCATGAGAGCACAGTGAAAAGGTGCCGATACAGGCAACATTACCGCCCGCTTCGCGCCCTTACCTTTGGCAATCTCGACAGCGCGCTCAACAGCGCCCTTGTGGCCAGACACCACAACCTGACCGGGGTCATTGTCGTTGGCCGCTTGGCAAACCTCGCCCTGAGCCGCTTCCTCAGCCACGGCCTGCGCCGTCTCAAAATCGAGCCCCAACAGCGCAGCCATGGCTCCGACACCGACGGGAACAGCCTCTTGCATCGCCTTCCCGCGCGTCCTGAGCAGCCGTGCCGTATCCCCCACGCTCAAAGCGCCCGCCGCGGCCAAAGCCGAGTACTCTCCCAGCGAATGCCCCGCGACATAGGCGGCCTGGGTGACGGAAATCCCTTCCTCTTCAAGCGCCCGCACCGCCGCCAGCGAGGTCGCCATGAGCGCGGGTTGCGCATTGGCCGTCAGTGTTAGCTCGTCGGCCTCACCTTCCCAGATCAGCCCAGAAAGGCTTTCGCCCAACGCGTCATCGACCTCGTCAAAAACCGCCTTCGCGCCCGGATAGGCATCGGCCAAAGCCTTTCCCATCCCAATCGTCTGCGCTCCCTGCCCCGGGAAAACAATTGCGCGCATGCCCCATTCCTCCTGCTCAATTCCGCGCGAAATACCGTGCGGTCACAGGAATGCAAAGACCCTGTGCAAGGGCTGATGCTAGGCATGCCTGTCTGCCGTCCTATCTCTTTGGCAGAAGCAACCCGATGGCAGCCAAATGTCCCTGACAAATTCAGCCACCACCTACGGTACAATTACAAAGACCTTCCACTGGCTCACGGCCCTCCTCATTGTGGGCGTCATTGCCACGGGCACCATCGCGCACAACCTCGCAACCGATGACCCAACAAGCCTCGCCTGGAAGGTGCAGCTTTACTCAATCCATAAGACGATCGGCCTCACGATCTTCTTTACGGCCATCCTACGCATCGCCTGGGCGATATCGCAGCCAAAACCCGGCCCCATTGGCGATCATAAAAAGTGGCAAGGCTTCCTCGCAGAGCTGTGCCACTACACGCTCTACGCTTCACTAATCCTCGTGCCGCTCACCGGGTGGATGACCCACGCCGCCACCGAAGGCTTTGCGCCCATTAAATGGCCCTTCGGCCAAGAGCTGCCGTTCATCCGCAACGATCCAGAGCTTGCAGAGCGTTTCGCCACCGCCCACCTCTTCTTCGAGCGGGTCATGGTGGCCTCGCTCTTTCTCCACATCGCCGGCGCGCTGAAGCACCACTTCTGGGACAAAGACGCCACGCTTGTGCGGATGTGGTTCGGCCTGCCCAAGATCAAGCTGCCAGCCGTGGGCCCGGCCCCCAAAGCAGCACTTCCAGCTGTCACAGCCCTCGCGATCTTTGCCGCCGTCGGTACAGCCGCCGCCATCCAACCTGTCAAACAAGGGGGCCTCGACATTCCCGCCCTCGAAGAAGTCGCCTCAGACTGGCGCGTCCTCGGCGGCAAAATCGAAATCAGCGTGGTCCAGTTCGGCGCGGAAACCGTCGGCGAATTCGCAGACTGGACCGCGGGCATTACCTTCGACCCCGACGAGCCCGGCGACATAAAAGGCAGTGCCGATGTCACCATTTCAATCGGCTCGCTGACGCTGGGCAATGTCACCGCCGACGCGCTCAGCCCTGACTTCTTTGATGTCGGCAACCACGCCACCGCCACTGTCTCGGGCGACATCGTCGCGGTGGGTGACGCCTACGAGCTCCAGGGCTCCATTACTGTAAAAGGGACCGAGGCACCGCTGACGCTGCCCTTCGCGCTTGAGCTCGAAGGCGACACCGCCCGTGCCCAAGGTCAGGTCACGTTGCGACGGCTCGATTTCAATGTGGGGGAAAGCATGCCCGGCGACGACACGGTGGGCTTCGGCGTTGATGTCACGATCGACCTCACCGCAACGACCGCCCCGGTGGAAGACCCCGGCACCTCGTAGAAAAGAAAAGGCGCCCCAAGCGGGACGCCTCACTCATTCGATGTTTTCAGCTTTACGACGCGTCGCCGTCCGACGGGCTTGCTTCGATCGAGATTTCCACCGCCAGTTCATCGCTCACAAAAGGTGCAAAAGCGCCAACACCAAAGTCGGAGCGCAAGATCGTCGTCGTTGCGTCAAAGCCGACGACTTGCTGGCCGCGTACATCACCCATGGCATTCAAGGTGGCGTCGAGCACGATCTCTTTCGTCATGCCGTTGATGGTCAGATCACCGGTCACGAGTGCGGTCTCATCGCCGGTCATCTCGATGCCCGTGGAGGCAAACTCAACCATTTCATCGTCAAAGCCGCCAAACCAACGGTCGCCGCTGAGATGGCCCTTGAGCGTCGGATCAACCAACATCTCGCCGAGCGGCACCGTCGCGCTCACAGTGGCCGTGGACGGATCATCAGTGTCGAGCATCATTTCACCTTCGACTTCAAAGAACATGCCGTAGGTCGTTGAGAAGCCGCCGTGGCTCCAGCTGAATTTGATGGCCGAGTGCGTCGGGTCGAGCGCATAGGTTTGCGCGTCTGCGAGTGCTGCACCGGCGGTAAGGGCCGTAAGTGCGCTGGCAAGGACAAGTGATTTCATGGGGAGGCTCTCCAAAGATTTGCGATCTTAGAGATATGGCCCGATGTCACGCCCCGACAATTTGGGGCGTGTCAACAGAATGTGTGAATTCCCGCACGCAGGGGCTGGGATCAAAGCGAATACTGGTGACCACCTGGGGCATCGAGCGGCATTACCGCCAAACGCTGGCCCGCTTCGGTGTAGAGATGCAGCGCGTTGTCCTCGATCTCCATCGAACCAAGCTCGCTGAAGGAATAGACCTTTCTAGGTGTCTCCTTTCCGCCGCAGACCGCAACAACGCGCACTTCCTGCCGCTCGAAATCAATGTGAATTTCGCGCGGCTCTCCGTCCCGGCTCGACCGCCAAAGAAGGGCGGCGAGCACCCAAAGACCCGCTGTAATGGTGACTTTGACTGCCACGATATCGACGCTGAAGTCAGAGCCCGGCACAATCCAGAGCGAGAGCCCTGCGACCGCAGCCGCAATCCCGAAAACCGCCTTGGCAAGTCGTGCCAAAAGGTCGAATCCATCTGCGGCCTGATCAGCCTTAAAGCGGTAGGGCGTCCAAGAACGGCGGTTCTTCTCCGCCGGAGCCTTAGTGCGTGTCTCAAACTCTGTAATTGCCATCGGTAAAACCTCACCAACTATCCTGAATTAACGCATTGTTAACGCGTGCTTCGGGGCGGCATTGCGGCAAGCTTGCGTAAAGCTAAAGGCTATGTCATGACGCGCCATCCGCGATCCTGGTGAACCGGCGATCCTCTCGTGTGCTGCCCGCGGAATATTTGGCAACACTTTGAAGTCGCTTCGAAAAATTGGAGAAGTCATGCCGCTTTACGAGCATGTTTTCATCTCGCGCCAAGACCTTTCGTCCGCGCAAGCTGAGTC
>JBCCYG010000192.1:0-4765 GCA_039190145.1 Pseudomonadota bacterium
CCGCCGCGGTCCTGACCCTGCAGGAGCGGCTTGCGCTCTGCTACGCAGGTAGGCCGCGCAACACGCCCACCGACCGCGCATTCGCTGCAATGGTCGAGGCGCATGATATGCCGCGCGCGCTGCCCGAGGCGCTGCTCGAAGGCCTCGCTTGGGACGCGCTGGGCAAAGACTATCAAACGCTTTCGGGCGTCTTTGCCTACTCCGCCCGCGTGGCGGCTGCCGTTGCAGCTATGATGACGGTCTTGATGGGCGTCCGCTCACCCCATGCGCTGGCGCGTGCTTGCGATCTGGGCGTTGCGATGCAGTTGACCAATATCGCCCGCGACGTGGGCGAAGATGCCCGCATGGGCCGAATATATTTGCCGAGAGACTGGTTTACTGAGCTGGGCGTTGACCCAGATGCGTGGCTTGCAGACCCGCTGCCCACACCTGAGTTGCGGGCCATGACGCGGCGCCTGCTGCGCGAGGCGGACAAGCTCTATCTGCGTTCGGAATCTGGCATTACCAAGCTGCCAGTTTCCGCCCGCCCCGGCATCGCCGCCGCGCGACTTGTCTATGCCGGGATCGGCCAGCAAGTGCGCGCCAACGGCTATGACAGCATCTCTCGCAGGGCCGTCACGACAAAGGCGCAAAAGCTGGGCTGGGTCGGTCAGGCTGTCATCCGCGCCGGGGTGGCCACGGTCATGCCGCAAGCGGCAACGCTCTATGCGCGGCCCCTTCCGGAGGTTGCGTTCCTTGTGGATGCCGCCGCCCATACCGAGCCCGCGCCGAGCCGCACGAGCGCCGTGCTGGATGTTTTGGCGCAGCTGCGCGCGCAAGAAGTGGCGCGGCTGGCACCAGGGGAATGACGCCCTACCTTTTGGGGTGAATAGCAAACATCGGATGTGTCGCAATGGACCTGACGGTCTTCCTCGTTTACCTCGCCGCGTGCTGCGCCGCGGCCGCCACCGGGAGCCTTTTCCCGCCGGATAAGTGGTACTTTGAGGAGCTCAAAAAGCCGAGCTGGACGCCGCCGCCATGGCTCTTTCCCCTGGCGTGGAGCGCGCTTTACGTTGCTTCCGCGATAGCCGCGGCGCGGGTCGCGGGCATGGAAGGGGCCGCACTTGCGACGGCATTCTGGGCGCTTCAGATTGCACTTAACACGCTGTGGTCCCCGGTCTTCTTTGGTCTGAAGCGCGTGGGCGCGGCGATGGTCTCGCTTACGGCTCTGTGGCTTGCTGTCGTAGCCACGACCCTAAGCTTCTTTGCACTTGATCCCATCGCTGGGTTATTGATGACGCCCTACGTCGTTTGGGTGACTTATGCAGGCGCGCTCAACTGGTGGATTTGGCGCAACAACGGCGCCACGGCCGCCGCTGGTGAGACGCAAAACTCGTAAACCTATCCGCGCCAACCCGCGCGTCGGGGGACCCGAACCGCGAGCATCGGCTTGATGAGGGGCGACCTGAAGCGGGTTAGGTCCAGAGCTTCATGAACACCAACCGTTTCCTCGCCGCCGATCTTCGTGCGTACCGCACTGCGTGAGTAAAACGGAGCATCAAGCATGCTCTTTACTTGGTGGGGGACATAGCCATCATCGGCTCGCGTCTCCCGACGTACTGCCCAGAGCGAGCGCTTAAAGCGCGTCAATGGCGGCGGCGTTTCCATGACGGAGGGCCGGCCATCACCATCAAACTGGATGGCTGTGCCGAGCTTTGAGCCGTCGAGCCTGTCAGCGTCGTAAAAGCACACGGACCCGTCCCCGACCGGGTAGCGGCCCCAAGTCCAGTAGCTGAAATCCTGCTCCAAGGCGCGGGTGCCGAAATTGGCGTCGAAATAGCCGTGCCCCTCCCACTGCCAACCGGGTGCCTCGAGCTCCACTGTGATGTGGGACGTGGGTGCGAAGGGGCGCCAGACATGGGCGCCGTCATCGGTGAGCGGCATTTCCACATCGGTCACGCCCGAGGGTTTGACGCGCACCTGCCCCCGCACGCGCGAGATGATCGGCGGCCCCGAGATCTCGTCTATGTCCACGACGAGTTCGCTGCCTGTCCATGTCATGGAGGAAGGGCCGACCTTAAAGCGATCTTGCGTGACACGGAGCGCGTTGCGCCCGCGATCCGTCATCGTAAACCGGCCGCCGGGGCCATAGGTGGCCACGTTGATGCAGCAGTGATTTTGCGGGCTGCGTCGCCCCGCCCAGGCGTACCAGGGCGAAAAGACCGAACCGATAAACCCGATGATCGAGATCGCGCGCGTGCCGTCGCGGTTCAGGCCGTCGACATACCACCAGGCATAGCCGTTGGGCGGGACGTGGAGGTCGAAGTTTGGTCCGTCAGCATCGCTTCTACCGCGTGCGCGGCGGAGAGGGTCGCCATCGGGACGCCCGCTCCCGGGTGTGCCCCGCCGCCGACTAAGTAGAGGCCCGGTATCTTGGTGCGTGCTGTCGGGCGCGAGAACGCCGCCATCATGCCGTGTGGGCTCTGCCCGTAGAGGGATCCTGCCGATCCGGGAAACAGGGTCTCCCACTCGCGCGGAATGGTCAGCGCCCGGTCGGGTGGCGAGCTCCCGAAGGTCAAACCGAATTGGGCGAGTGTCTGATGAGTCCGTTGGCGACATGCCTCTTTCTCCTCTGCGGTAGGAGCTGCGTCGTGCCCGAGATCGGTCAGCGGCGCGGCATTCAAAATGAGTTCAAAGCGCTCGATCTCGGGCGGGGTGAGCCCCGTTCCCCGATCCTCGGCGCAGATATAGATGGTGGGTTCTTCGGGGGTCTGACCGCGCGCGATGGGGCCGAATTCGTCGCGTGGGTCGCAGGCGAAGAACACGTTGTGATGCGCAAGTTCTGGTCCGGTGACGGAGGACGCAAAGGCCCAGACCTGGGCAGATAGGCTGCGCTTTTCGAGTGGCTTTGCGGGGACGGCTGGCTTTGCGGCGCGACCCAGAAGCCCCGTGGAAAGGGCGCGCGGATCGCCGTTAAAGACGACTTCGCGGCAGGTGATGCGCCCGTCGCCGGTGGAGACAGCAGCGACGCTGCCGGACTGCACCTCGATGCGGGTTACCTCGCTGTTCATCCGAAACTCGACCCCGCGCGCCTCGGCAAGCTGCTTTAGGGAGAGCGCCAGTGCGTGCATCCCGCCTTTGACCCGCCAAACGCCGGCGGCCTCTGAATGAGAGATGAGGGACAGAATTGCAGGCGACGCGTAGGGCGACCCGCCAACATAGGTGGCATAGCGCCCAAAGAGCTGCCGCAGATGCGGATCCTTGATTGAGCGTGCGAGCTTTTGCGCGAGCGTGCTCAAGGGCGCCATGGCCGGGATCAGCGATGGCTCCCGCAACACGCGGGATGTCAGCGTCAGCAGGTTTGGTTTCCCTGCTTGCATCATGGGCGCATCAAAGGCGTGAAAGAGGCGCTCGGCCTCCCCCGCGAAGCTCTCATATTCCGCCCGCGCCCGCGCCCCGAAAGCGCCCGCAACCTCGTTGGCCGTCTGTGTTCTATCCTGCCAGAGATCGAGTTCCGCCCCGTCGCGCCACCAGTGCCGGGCGAGGAGCGGCTCGTTCACCAGGGTCACATGATCCTCGAGCCTTTCGCCGATCGCCTCGAAAAGTGCCTCAAAGACGGGTTTCATCGTGAGCACGGTGGGGCCGGTATCGACCGGGCCCGCCTCCGAGGGGACGGTGCGCATTTTGCCCCCGACCTCCGCGGCCCGTTCTAGGACGAGCACATCGCGCCCCGCCGCGCTCAAACGAAGCGCAGCAGCGAGGCCGCCGATACCGGCACCTATGACGATCGTTCTGGGCTTTGCAGCCATGAGCTCCTCCGACCTGTAATGTTGACTTAGACAGTCAAAGTGTCCAGTATAATTTACAGTCAGACTGTCCGCTCTGGCTTACGCACCACAGCTTCTTTGTGAGGAACGGACGCCATGGAAAAGCGAATCGAAGCGGCCATCGCGGCGGCAATCAGTCTGGGCCAGGGGGCAGGGGGCGCGGTTCCGGCGCGGCTTTCTTCCGCGCTCAACTACGCGGTTACTCCAGGTGGCGCGCGCATCCGCCCGACGATCCTTACCTCTGTGGCGATGGCCTGCGGTGATGACCAGCCGGAGCTGACTGATGCTGCGGCTGCGGCGCTCGAGCTCATCCACTGCGCCTCGCTTGTCCATGACGATATGCCGTGCTTTGACGACGCCGATACGCGCCGTGGCAAGCCCTCCGTTCACCGCGCGTATTCGGAGCCTTTGGCGCTTCTCACTGGTGACAGCCTCATCGTGCTGGCCTTCGAGCTTTTGGGCCGTGCCGCGCTCCACCATGCAGAGCGGGCCGCGCATCTGACTGTGACGCTCGCGCAGAGGACTGGGATGCCGGGCGGCATCTGTGCGGGTCAGGGGTGGGAGAGCGAGAGCGAGATTGATCTCGACGCCTATCATCATGCCAAGACCGGCGCGCTCTTTATCGCGGCGACCCAGATGGGTGCCATCGCTGCCGGGCAGGACCCGGAACCTTGGGAAGAGCTCGGCGCGCGGATTGGTCAGAGTTTTCAGATCGCCGACGACCTGCGCGATGCGCTTTATGATGAAGCCGCACTGGGCAAGCCCGCGGGGCAAGATGACCTCCATGGGCGTCCCAATGCGGTGACCCTGCTCGGCGTGCAGGGCGCGATTTCAAAGCTCGATGACACACTGGCGGGGGCCATTGCCTCGATCCCGCATTGCAAGGGTGAAGCCATGTTGGCGGAGATGGTCCGCCGTTATGCCGAGCGCCTGACGCCCCTCTTTGCGGCTGCGCGCAC
>JBCCYG010000193.1:0-4761 GCA_039190145.1 Pseudomonadota bacterium
GACCAATGAGATCCGGCGCGCGAGCGAGCAGACATCCCCCCAGGTGGCGCGCGCAGCTGGACATCCCGCAAAGCGGGACGAGGGCGGCGGATCAGACAGTGGCAGCAGTCTGATCCGCCGTTTCCATTTCTGGGGTGTGACGGGGGCCTATTGCGGCCCCGCAACGGTGAAGAGGGCCAGCGCGCGTGACACGCAGGTTCAGAGGTGAAAGCCACCATAAGGTGGACACGAAGGGCAGGGTTTCCATCCCGGCCCATTTTCGCCGTGTGCTCGAAGCAGGTGACCCCTCCTGGACCGACGGCCTCAACCCTGAGCTCGTCATCGTGTATGGCGATCATCGTCGTAAATACCTCGAATGCTACACGATGGAAGCCATCGACGAGGTCGACGCGAAGATCGATGCTCTTCCGCGCGGCTCGCGCGAGCGCAAAATCCTCCAGCAGCTTTTCCACGGTCAGTCTTTCCCGACCAATGTCGACGAGACAGGCCGCCTCGTGCTGCCGGCCAAGCTGCGCCAAAAGATTGGGCTTGAAAGCGAGGCGTTCTTTATCGCCGCGGGCGACACCTTTCAGGTGTGGAAGCCAGAGACCTATGAGGCCGAGGAGCTTTCGAAAACCGAAGCCTTCCTCGATGAACTGCCGGATGATTTCGACCCGCTCTCCTTCCTAGACGGTCAGGGCGGGACCTAAGGATATGACAGTTGCCGCGCCTCATATCCCTGTTCTCCTCGATCCCATTCTCAAAACCTGTGCGCCCATTCGCGGGGTCTGGGTGGACGGTACGTTTGGGGCAGGCGGCTACACCCGCGGGCTCCTTGAGGCGGGCGCGGACAAGGTCATCGCCATCGACCGGGACCCAAGTACCTTTGTCATGGTGGCTGAGTGGGCAGGGGCCTATGCCGGGCGACTGCAACTGGTTGAAGCCACATTTTCCGATCTCGATGACTATGCCGAGGGTGTTGACGGCGTCGTTTTGGATCTCGGCGTCTCGTCTATGCAGATTGACCAGGCTGAGCGCGGCTTTTCGTTCATGAAAGACGGCCCCCTTGACATGCGCATGTCGCAGGATGGCCTTTCCGCAGCGGATATCGTTGCGAATGCCAGCGAGGCCGAGCTTGCGAATATCCTCTTCCACTACGGCGAGGAGCGCGCGAGCCGCCGGATTGCCAAGGCCATTGTTCGAGCTCGGAGCGAGGCGCCAATCACCTCTACGCTCAAGCTCACTGAGATCATTGAAGGCTGCCTCGCGCGCCCGAAGCCGGGACAGTCACACCCTGCCACGCGGAGCTTTCAGGCCCTACGCATCGCGGTAAACGCCGAGTATGAAGAGCTTTTTTCGGGTCTTATGGCGGCCGAAAGGGCGCTGAAGCCGGGTGGTCTGCTTGCAGTGGTGACTTTTCACTCCGTTGAAGACCGCATCGTGAAGCGCTTCCTCCAGCTCCGCGGTGGCCGTGCGCCATCGGGCAGCCGCTACGCACCTGAGGCCGCAAAAGCGCCGTCGCCTTTTGAGCAGGTTACGCGCAAGGCCATTGAGCCCTCGGCGGAAGAAGTGGCGGAGAACCCTCGCGCGCGCAGCGCCAAGCTTCGCATCGCGCGCCGCACGGAAGCTGACGCCCCGCCGCCCGCCCCAAAAACACTCGGTATTCCCCAGCTCCCGGAGGCCCGTAGATGAAGAGCTTTCTGTATAGCCTCGCCGCGCTGGTGGTGATGGGCCTGGCGTTTTGGGCGTATTCCGAGAACTATCGGACGCAAGAAAGCATCGCGACGGTGGAGAAGCTTCACCGTGACATCGCCAGCGCTCAGGCGCGGGTGGCGGTGTTGAAGGCTGAGTGGGCCTATCTAAACCGTCCTGACCGGTTGCGCGATCTGGCGGAGATGAACTTTACACGCCTTGAGCTTTTGCCGCTGGCGCCGGAGCAGTTTGGCGCCATCGATCAGATCGGCTTTCCAAGCAACGAGCTTCCGATCACCCAACCAATTGAGGTCATGGAGCGCGGTGAATGACTGAAATGCGAACACCGCTGCGCCCTTTGGCACGCGTCCTGGGAGCGCGTGAGGCAGGCGAAAACCCCGACTGGATTGAACGCGAGAACATTCGCAAGCGCCATGAGGTGATGCGCGACAAAGCTCGCCACATGGCCGAAGGGCGCTTGCTCGTGCTCGGGCTATTCTTTCTCGCAGGTTTCGTGGTCATTGGCGCGCAAATGACGCTTTTGGCGGTTTCGGAGCCAACAGAGCCGCGTACCACCGCCACAACGACGCAGATCGTAGCTCAGCGCGCCGACATCGTGGATCGGCAAGGCCGCGTGCTGGCGACCAATTTTGATACTCACTCGCTTTACGCACACCCCAAGGACCTCGTGGATCCGGCCGGTGCGGTTGCAGCCCTCATTGAGATCTTCCCTGACCTCGACGGCGATCGCTTGCTAGCGGACTTCACAGGCGATCGTAAATTCCTTTGGATAAAAAGAAAAATTAGTCCGGAGCAAAAGCAGGCCGTCCACGATATTGGCGACCCTGGGCTTCTGTTCGGCCCTCGCGAAATGCGACTTTATCCGAACGGTCCGATCGCCGCCCATGTCTTGGGAGGTGCCTCATTTGGCAAAGAGGGCGTGTCGAGTGCGGAAGTGATCGGCACTGCGGGTGTTGAGAAACACTTTGATGAGTACCTCCGTGATCCAGCCAATAACGGTGCACCTCTCCAACTCTCGCTCGATCTTTCCGTACAGGCGGCCACCGAGCGGGTGCTGGACGGTGGAATGAGGCTTCTTAACGCTAAGGGCGCGGCCAGCGTGCTCATGGACGTCTACACGGGTGAGGTCGTGAGCCTTGTATCGCTGCCCGATTTCGACCCGAATGACCGACCGCAACCTCTTGTTCAGGGCGATCAGTCCGACAGCCCACTGTTTAACCGAGCGCTTCAGGGTGTTTACGAACTCGGCTCTGCCTTCAAAATCTTCACGGCGGCCCAAGCTGTTGAGCTCGGCCTCGTGACGCCGGAGAGCCAGGTGGACACGCAGGGCCCGCTCCGTTGGGGTAAGTTCACGATTGGTGAGTTCCAGGGAAAGAACTACGGCCCGACGCTTAGCGTCACGCGCGTTATAGAAAAGTCCTCCAATGTCGGCACGGCGCGCCTCGCGCAGCAGATCGGGGCCGAGCGTCAAAAAGAGTTCATGCGTCAGCTTGGCTTCCTCGAGCCGACGGCGCTCGAAATGGTTGAGGCCGCGGGTGCTAAGCCGCTCTACCCATCTAAGTGGACGGAGCTGTCAACGATGACGATCAGCTATGGCCACGGCATTTCTACATCCCCGGTGCACTTGGCAGCGGGGTATGCGACGCTTCTGAACGGCGGTCGGAAAGTTACACCAACACTTCTCAAGCAAGGCCGTGCGCGCCTTGGCGAGCAGGTGGTGAGCCCGGAGGTTTCAAAAGCGTCACGCGCGATGCTGCGCCGTGTCGTCACCGAAGGTACGGCGAGTTTTGGCGATGTTTTGGGCTATGCCGTCGGCGGCAAGACGGGAACGGCCGATAAGCCGCGTCCGAACGGGGGCTACTACGACGACAAGACGCTCACGACATTTGCAAGCGTTTTCCCCGCACATGATCCGAAGTACGTCCTCGTGGTCACGCTCGATGAGCCCTTGGAGACATCGAGCAACGAGCCCCGCCGCTCGGCTGGCTGGACAGCCGTGCCGGTGGCTGCAGAGGTCATCCGCAGGGTTGCGCCGTTGCTTGGGCTCCGGCCAGAGATTGAACCCGTGGAAGTGCAGGGTATAACTCTCACATCGAGTGAGTGAAAACCGGGGGCAATGCCCCCCGAGCAGGGCCTTAAAATGGCACCAAAACAGCTGAGCGACCTAGGTCTGACCGGCCAAGGCGGGGAGAACCCCTCGGTGACGGGGCTCGCCGTCGATAGCCGCGACGTGAAGCCTGGGTTTCTCTTTGCCGCTTTGCCAGGCTCCAATGTTCATGGGGCTGAGTTTGCTCAATATGCGTTAAGGCAGGGCGCCTCGGTCGTGCTGACTGACGCCGAGGGCGCGCGTCTAGCGGCAGAAGTGCTCAAGGAATATCCGGCGACCCTCGCTGTCACCGAGGACCCGCGCGGAGCGTTGGCTGCCGCGGCAGCTCTTTGGTTCGGCGCGCAGCCCGAGACGATGGTTGCCGTAACCGGCACCAATGGAAAGACCAGCGTTGCGAGTTTCACGCGCCAGCTCTGGTCAGTGATCGGGAAGGAAGCGATCAACCTCGGCACGACGGGAGTTGAAGGGGCCTATGAAGCGCCGCTAGGCCAAACCACACCGGAACCCATCACACTTCACCGCGCGTTGGCTGAGGCTGCGTCCCACGGCATCACCCATGGCGCGATGGAGGCATCTTCGCATGGGCTCGAGCAGCGCAGGCTCGATGGTGTTCTGCTAACGGCGGCTGGGTTCACGAATTTCACCCAAGATCACCTCGATTACCACGGCACGTTCGAGGCTTACTTCGACGCTAAAGCGCGTTTGTTCCGCGAGGTGCTCCCCGAAGACGGCGTCGCCGTGATTAACATGGACGATCCGCGCGGGGCTGACATGGCCGATATCGCCGAGAGCCGTGGGCAGCGGGTGATGACAGTTGGTCGCTACACGGATGCGGACTTCAAGCTTACCGCTCAGCGCTTTGACGGCACGGGGCAGGACATCCGGGTGACCTTTGGCGGCGCGGCCTTTACGGCACGCCTGTCTCTTATTGGCGGGTTTCAGGCGGAGAATGTCCTCATCGC
>JBCCYG010000194.1:0-4737 GCA_039190145.1 Pseudomonadota bacterium
CTACCTTACTTTTTGAACCTTATGGACCATGTGGTGCAAAAAGGCGCGCCAGCGGCAGCCCCGATGCGGGACTTAGAAGGAGGGGTCCTTCAAACCCTTTGCGGCCGGCCTGCTGCCCTTATTGAATTTATCGCCGGCACTTCGCCAGAGACACCAAGCCCCACCCTTGGCCGAGCAGCCGGCGCCGCCATGGCAAAACTTCACGCAGCAACGACGGACTTCACGCAAACCCGCAAGAACGATCTTGGCCCCGAAGGGTGGGCTGCGCTCATCGATGAAATGGGCTCTGGGCTAGAGAAAATCGCAATTGGCCTGCACGCAGAGCTTCAGCAAACACTAGAAACGCTGAACGCGGCGTGGCCGACGGATCTACCGCAAGGCACCATTCACGCCGATCTATTTCCTGACAATGTACTCTTTGTGGGCGAGACGGTTGCAGGTATTATTGACTTCTACTTTGCTTGTACAGATCATTATGCATACGATCTTGCCATTGCGATGAACGCTTGGGTCCCAGAGGGCCAGGGCTCTGCGCGGCGCAGTGTGATCGTAAAGAGCGGCGCGCTCGGGTCATGGGTAAGCTCCACCTCGATACCTTGTTCGGCATGGGTGAGGAGGCATGGCGGGCCGGGCGTGAATTCCCAAGCGGCGGCGGGCGTGGCGAGGAGGAGAAAGGCAAGAAAGCGCATGGGCGAAAGGGTAGCGCGGACTATGTCCCGCGCCATGTTGGAAACCGAAAACGTGCAAGACTACCCGCGGCCGCCGCTTCTCGAGCCCGTGCCTCACCGCATCGTGGCGCGAGCGGGAGGCGCTGTTATCGTGGATACCGTGGATGCCTGGCGCGTCTGCGAGACGCATCACCCGCCCACATACTACTTCCCGCCTGAGGCATTCCGCTGCGAGCTTCTGCCCGCGCGAGGTGGCTCGCTGTGCGAGTGGAAGGGGCAGGCGAGCTATTGGAGCCTCAAAGTGGGGGATATCACCTTGCCGCGCGTGGCGTGGAGCTACCCGCGCCCGACGCGTGCTTTTGCGGATATAAAGGACTTCGTTGCGATTTACCCCACGGCGCTCGATAGTGCGTCTGTCGCGGGGCTCGCCGTGAGCGCGCAGCCGGGGGATTTCTATGGCGGCTGGGTCACGGAGAACCTGACCGGAGTTGTCAAAGGCGCGCCCGGCACGCTTCATTGGTGAAACTGATCCAGATCAAACAGCTCAGGAAAGCAATGGCTTAGGCTGCGCGCAAATGGGAGGAGTTTGCCATGTATTCCAACATTCTTTTGCCGGTCTCCTTTGAGGAGGACCGCAATGTGAAAGCCTCGCTCGAAGTTGCGCAGGCGCTGCGGGCACCGGGCGGCAAGATCACCTGCATCCACGTGGTTGAGCAGTTGCCGCACTACGCCACCGAATTTGTGCCCGTCGCCCATCTGGAGGCGGCCCGCTCTGACCTCAATGCCGGGCTGCAGAAGATCATTGAGGGCGTGGAGGATGCCCACGCGGTGGTGGTCGAGGGCTCGGCCGCGCATTCCATCCTGAACTTTGCTGAGGACCATGGGAAAGACTTGATCATCGTGGCGAGCCACCGCCCCGGCATGGCTGATTACCTCCTCGGCTCCACCGCGGCCAAGGTCGTGCGCCACGCCAAATGCGCGGTTCATGTGATCCGTTAAGCGAACGTGGCGCGCTGGCGCCTTTCGAAGCCGTTTTATGTGCCCCAGGGAGAGGCATCCGAGGGTGGAGACACCTGATGAACGCATCTTTCCTTGACTTGGCGTCCGCAAGGCGCACCCTTCTCGACACAACAGAGGAGAAGAAGAATGAAAGCACTAAAGATCCTTGCGGTCGCCTTCGTAACGACCCTCCCCATGTCGGCCGCTGCCATGTGTGAGTGGGGCGACCACGAGGTCTCAACGGCGTCTGTGTGCGAAGCAGGCCAAGTTTACGACGAAGCGACGAAAGCTTGCGTCGACACGATGGGCTAAATCCACATCTATCGGAATTCAACGGGCGCGCGATCATGTCGAGCGCCCGTTTTCAATTAGAACCTTCGCCAAAGTCCTATTTTAATCGCGTTTTCGTCGTTCTCTATGTCGCGCTGAAGCGCGCTTTCATAGGTGGTGCGACCGGCTTTTCCGCCTGGCGTCCAGGCCAGCCCGAGCACCAACTTGATCGCCTCAGAGCGCGTGTCGTCATAGGTATGCACTTGGCCTATGGCTGCCACCGCATCCATGAGTTTGTGGCCGTAGGTAGCATCAAGTTTCCGCCGTGTGACGCCTTCTGAGGAGCCGTCAGACCAATACACTTCCCGCCCAAAATCGTAGCTTGCATCCACCGCGAACCAGCCATTTGGCAACCCCAGACCGTAATGTGCCGATAGCCGAAGGAACGCGCCCCTTACGCGGTCTTCATCCGATGAGAAATAGAACGGGGCGTGGCGCCGTGCGGTTACACCCACACCACCGCCCAACGCCCAGACATGGGGCCCACTTTGCCCGAGCTGCCGGCGCGCGAAAAAGAGCAGTGTCGCTTCATCGGCATCCTCTTTGACGTAAGCGTCAAATCCGATTGTGACCGTCTCGCTCCACCCCCATTCGCCATAGAACGTGATGGTTTTGTCGCTCTCTGCGAATTCGAACGTGGTTGAGACGAACCCTTCGCCCTGTGCCCGTGGCCATGCTCCTGCGAAGGCGGTCGTTGGGGTGCAAAGGAGTAGGACACAAAGAAGTCGGACCATGGGGCGGACGGTCGTTCATACTGGTTAACAGCCCCTTAATGCACCCGAGCAACATCTTGCGCCGCGGCATTTACATCTTACCTCAAAGCCAGGTGAGAGGAGACACATACCCATGCAGTGCCCCATTGACGGAACCCAGCTCGTGATGACTGACCGCAGCGGTGTGGAGATCGATTACTGCCCTTCCTGCCGCGGCGTGTGGCTCGACCGTGGGGAGCTCGACAAGATCATTGAGCGCAGCGGCTTAGTCGCCCCACCGCCGCCGCCTCAGGCCGCGCCGGTCTATGAGGAAGAGGTCTATGAAAAGGAATACGACCGCCGCTCGCGGAAACGGAAGAAGCGGGACGGTTTGGGGGATTTCCTGGGGGACATTTTTGATTTTTAGTCGGTAGGCCGCGAACGCAGCCTGCTTAAGTGCGCAGCACCACCTTTTTCCGTGAACAGAGCGCGGTGTGGAGTGCCGAAATCTTCAAAAGATTTCGGTCCGCATTCTTTTGAAGAATGCGGTTTCCCGGTCAGCCAAGTCACTGGGCCCTGATTACAGAAGATGACGAACTGACCTGCGTTTTCCGCCACCCGGAAACCGCGTCTCTCTACTTCCTGCATGAACGCGTCAATCCCGGCAAAGCGCTCGACATCCCTGGCTTTGCGACGGATGACGCCGCCTTCCATGACTGCCTTGGAAGTGAACAAATCGCGGAGCCAGATGTCCGGTGAGAGGGGAGAGCTTCGGTCGCGCATCTTAGGAGCTTGGGCGCGCAGGGTTAATCTAAGGTAAACTTGTCCGATCAGCTCAGATGGTGTGGTGGGCTGGGATCAGCGGAAAATTGATGCCTGGTCCATGCTCACCGCTTTCGCCGCTTCACGTTCCCACCGCGCTGTCCCGCACGTCCCGCTGTGCTTCGCCCCGATGCTTTCTGCGCGTCGTCCACGGCGCGTTCCACCGCCTGCTGGCGTGCCAGCGGGTCGTCTGAGACCACCAGGTCCACCGTTTCCAGCCGCTTGATCTCGTCGCGGAGGCGGGCTGCCTCTTCGAATTCGAGGTTCTCGGCGGCTTTGCGCATGTCGGTGCGGAGGCCGTCCAGCACCGCCTGGAGGTTTCCACCGGCGGGGGCGTCGATCTTGGCGGTGACGCGGTTCATGTCGACGTCGCCTTTGTAGAGGCCGGCGAGCACGTCCTCGACGTTCTTCTTTACCGTTGCGGGCGTGATGCCGTGCTCTTTGTTATAGGCGACCTGCTTGGCGCGCCTGCGGTTCGTTTCGGCCAGCGCGCGCTCCATGGAGCCGGTGATCTTGTCGGCATACATGATGACGCGGCCATCGGCGTTGCGTGCGGCGCGGCCAATGGTCTGGATGAGCGAGGTCTCCGAGCGCAAGAAGCCCTCTTTATCCGCGTCGAGGATTGCTACGAGGCCGCATTCGGGGATGTCGAGGCCCTCGCGCAGCAGGTTAATGCCGACAAGCACGTCAAAGGCGCCGAGCCGGAGGTCGCGCAGGATCTCGATCCGCTCGATCGTGTCGATGTCAGAATGCATGTAGCGGACGCGGATGCCCTGCTCATGAAGGTATTCTGTCAGGTCTTCCGCCATCCTTTTTGTCAAAGTCGTCGCGAGGACGCGCATACCGTCAGCCGCCACCTTGCGGATTTCATCCAGAAGGTCGTCCACCTGCATGTCGATGGGGCGGATTTCAACTTCCGGGTCGAGGAGGCCTGTGGGGCGGATCACCTGCTCGGTGAATACGCCGCCCGTTTGCTCGAGTTCCCAAGACTGGGGCGTGGCCGAGACAAAGATGGATTGCGGGCGCATGGCGTCCCATTCTTCGAATTTGAGGGGGCGATTATCCATGCAGGAGGGCAGGCGGAAGCCGTGCTCGGCTAGCGTGAATTTGCGCCGGTAGTCGCCGCGATACATCCCGCCGATTTGCGGGACGCTCACATGGCTTTCGTCGGCAAAGACAATGGCGTTGTCGGGGATGAATTCGAAGAGCGTTGGGGGCGGCTCGCC
>JBCCYG010000195.1:0-4721 GCA_039190145.1 Pseudomonadota bacterium
AGCGAGGCCATTATGGCGCAGGTTGCTCGCGGTCGATATCGGTTAGCCCGGATCCATGAGCACAAACGTCACTACGAAGCCGTCTGACATCTCGGGGGCCCGCGCGCCGGGCAAGCTGATCCTTTCGGGCGAGCACTCCGTGGTTTACGGCGCGCCGGCGCTCGCGGTGGCCGTGCAGCATTTTACCGAGGTCTGGTTTACGCCGCTTCATAAGACGGGCGGGCTCTTTACGGCGTTTGAATCCCTTAGCCCCTCGGCTTTCTACCCTTTTGAAGCGCTGAAGAGCTTTAAGGAGGGGCTTGATCGCCGATTTGACGACTTTCTGCGGGGTGAGATGCCGGTGCAGAAGATCCTCCAGCGGCCAGATGATCTGGCGATCTACACGCTGACCTCGCTTTTGCCCATGATCCCTCTGCCCGGCGCGTCCTCCGGTGGCTTGCCGATCCCGGGACAGCTTTCCAGCAAAACAGACATGCCGCTCGGCGCGGGCATGGGCTCCTCTGCGGCGGTCGTTGCGGCGACGATTGTGCTCTACGAGCATCTGCTCGGGCGGAGCCAGAGCGTCCAGGAGCGCTTTGAAAAGGTCCGCTTTTGCGAGCGGCTTCAGCATGGAAAAGGCAGCGCCATTGATGCCTCGGCGGTGGTCTTTGGCGGGCTGAACAGGGTGCAGGGTGACAGCGTCACGCCGCTTGACCTAAGCCCGGATCATTCGCTTTCAGCGACAGGCGGGTGGTACTGGGTCCAGCTCGGGACGCCTGTTTCAAAGACCGGCGAATGCGTGGCCAAGGTTCGCGAGAAGCATGGCTCTGACGCGGCGCTCTGGAAGGAGTTTGAAGCCTGCACGGAACGCTTTGCTGAGGTTATCGCGGAGGATAGCGATCCGACGGAGGTTATGCGTGAGAACCATCGCTTGCTGCAGCGGATCGGGGTAGTGCCGCAGCCTGCGGCTCGTTTTGCCGATGCGGTTGAGGCGCTGGGCGGGGCGGCGAAAGTTTCGGGAGCTGGCGCAGTCAGGGGGGAGCATGCGGGCGTGATGCTCGTCTATCTGAAAGACGCGGCGGCGATGGCAACGTTGATGGAAAGCTATCCAGAGCGGCGCTGGGAACCTTTGCGCGTGTCTTTGACCGGAGCGCATCCTCTGGCTGGGGAAGCGCCAGCCGTGTCGACGCCCGCAGGTGCGCTGCCCACGTCATGACAATCACCGCCTCGGCGCCGGGATCGATCATGGTCACAGGAGAGCATGCCGTTGTGCAGGGAGCGCCCGCCATTGTGGCGGCGGTGGATCAGAGGGCTTTCGTTGAAGTAAGTGCGCTGGAAGATGCCGTTGTAGCAGTCGCCTCCGATATCGCTGACCCGGTGACGGTGCCTTTGCACGACTTGCCTGAGTGTGGCGCGTACCGCTTTCTCTTTGCTGCGGTGAAGGCTGTGGAGCTCGAGACGGGCGTGCGGATCACGACCCGGTCCGACATTGATCCAACGCTGGGGCTTGGTTCCTCAGCGGCGGTCACGGTTGCCGCTTTGGGCGCATTGGCGCGGCTGAACGGCATGGATATCGACATTCACCGCACTGCTCTCGCCATTGTGCGCGGCATTCAGGGGCGCGGCAGCGGAGCCGATCTCGCAGCGTCGCTCCATGGTGGCCTTTTGGCGTACCAGCTGGAGAGCGACGCTTTGAGCGCTGCAATTGAGCCTCTTCCTGCGCCGCCGCCGATGGGGCTGAAATATGTGGGGTATAAGACCCCGACAGCGGATGTGCTCGCGCGGGTGGCCGCGGCGGCGGAGGAGGAACCGCAGTATTACGGGCGTCTTTATGAGGAGATGCGGATCTGCGCCGAGGTTGGGATTACCGCGGCGCGCGCGGGCAAATGGGAGGCTTTCGCCGAGACAATGAATACGTACCAAGGGCTGATGAAGGCTCTGGGCGTGTCTGACGAGGCTTTGGACAAGCTTGTAGAAGAGGGCCTCGCGAGCGCCCCCGGGGCGAAGATTTCAGGCTCGGGCTTGGGCGATTGCGTTCTGGCTTTCGGGGGAATTCCGGAAGGCTGGGAGACCGCTACGCTAGCCAAACAAGGGCTACAACTCCATGGCTGACGTCTTTGCTGATCTGTTGCCCGCTGAGTTGCCAGAGCCTTTGGCTTCAGAGGCTTACGCACCGTCGAATATTGCTCTCTCGAAATACTGGGGAAAGCGGGACGCAGCACTCAACCTGCCGCTCAACTCGTCACTGTCGATTTCCTTGGGGAAGTGGGGGACGACGACGCGGATTGCGCCTTCTGCTCGGGATGAGGTGGTCTTTAACGGTCATCCATTGGGGGCCAGTGATCGCTTTGCGGCGAAGGTTTTCCAGTTCATCGAACGATTTCGGCGCGGGCAGACAAGGCCGTTGCGTGTGGAGACCGAGAACACGATCCCCACGGCTGCGGGTCTGGCCTCGTCTGCAAGTGGCTTTGCTGCGCTGACCCGGGCCCTTAATGGGGCGTTTCAGTTTGGGCTGAGTGAAGAGCAGATGTCGATGCTCGCGCGATACGGCTCAGGGAGTGCTACGCGGTCGTTTTGGCATGGCTTCGTGCGGTGGGATCGCGGGCAACAGCCTGACGGGGGCGATAGCTTTGCCGTTCCGCTGGGGGTGTCTTGGCCGGATTTCCGCATCGCCATTGTTGCCGTGGACACCGGACCCAAGTCGAAATCTTCCCGGGACGGGATGACACATACGGTTGATACCTCGCCGCTGTTTCCTCCATGGCCGGAGAGGGCGGAAGCGGATTGCGCGGCGATTGAGGCAGCTGTGAGGGCAAAGGACTTTGGCGCCTTAGGCGAGCTCGCGGAGGCCAATGCGCTTGCCATGCATGCCACCATGCTCGCGGCACGACCCTCGCTGTGCTATCTCAAGCCCGGCTCGTGGGCTGCATTGGAGAGGCTGTGGGCGGCGCGACAAGACGGGTTTGAGGCCTTCGCGACGATGGATGCGGGGGCCAATGTGAAGCTGATCTTTGAGGCGAATTCGGAGAATTCGGTGAGGGAGCTTTTCCCCGCGGCGGAGGTTATCGCGCCGTTTGACTACTCTTCATAAACAAGCCGCGGCCCGCGTTTTGCGGCGCGGCGACGGTCCCAGATGACCCAGGCCATGGCGGCAAAAAAGAAGAGCGCCATGGCGTACCAGGTCAGCGCATAGCTCAGGTGGTTGTTAGGAAATTCGATGATCGTTAGACCCCCGCGCGGCCAAGCCTCGGGAGCGCTCAGGTGATCGGCATCGATGAAGTAGCCTTCCGCAGCGAGGCCGGCAGCCTCAGAAAGCTGGTCGACGTCGCGTGCGACCCAGCGTTCAGCAGTAGGGTCGTTGCTCTCCAGAAGCGTGCCTTCGGGCTCCGTGATCCGTAGGAGCCCGGTTATGCGCTGCTCGCCCACGGGCTCTTCAAGCGCGCCGTTGAAGTTCTGCGGGATGAAGCCTCGGTTGATCCAGATGACGCGCGCGCCGGTGTCGAGGGGGGTCATGATCCAGTTGCCGAGGCCCAAGTCGGTGACGGCTTTGACGCGTCGGGCCTCCTCATGTGCGAAGGTGCCCATGACCTCAACGCGGAGGTATTCATCGCCCTCCTCGGTCACAGGGCCCGTGGGTGCGGGTGCCTCCTCGGCAAAGGCGCGGGTGTCTACGGCTTCGATGAGATCGAGCTTCCAGCCCAGGCGCTTTACTTGCCAGTTGCCGAGGAGCACCATCGTCACAAAGACCACGAAGGCCGAGGCCAGGATGAGCGCGTCCACCCAGAGCGGGCGGCGCGCGTCGTCCTCCCGGGTCATGGGAGTTGCTCGACCCGCTCAATGAGCTCGTGGGCGGGCATCATGTTTTCCTCAAGGTGGAACATGACCCAGATCGAGCCGCCAAGGATGATCACCAGGAGCACGCCCGTGAAAGCAAGCGACATTACCTGCCAGCCGTCTTCGGCTCCGAGGGTGACGTGCAAAAAGTACTGCACGTGGACGAGGATCTGGATGCCGCCGAGGACAAAGATGATCGCGATGGCCCAGCCAACCGCATTTTCCATCAGGTCAAACATGACGATCCCAAAGGGGATCACCGTGAGTAAGACCGAGAGGGCAAAGCCGATGGCATAGCCGCGATAGGTGCTTTCCGGGTGGCCGCCGTGGCCGTGATGGTCGTCGTGGGCGTGATCGCTCATAGCAGGTACCCCGTGAGGTAAACGAAGCTGAACACCGCGATCCAAATCAGATCGAGGAAGTGCCAGAACATGGAGAGGCAGACGACGCGGCGCACATTGGCCTCGGTGAGGCCGTGCATCTGGATTTGCGCCAGAAGCACCGCGAGCCAAACCGCACCGCAGGCCACGTGGAGCCCGTGGGTGCCGACCAGAAGCCAGAAGCTCGACAGGAAGGCAGAGGCCATGGGCGTGGCGCCGATATGCCAGAGGTGTTCGAATTCGGCGATGGAAAGGCCGAGGAAGGCCAAACCGAAAACAGCCGTGACAACGAGCCAGCCCATCGTCCCGGCCTTCGAGCCGCGCTGCATCTGGATCATCGCGAACCCGTAAGTGATCGATGAGAAGAGCAGCGCGAACGTCGCCACGAGGATCATCTCGATCTCAAAAAGGTCGGACGGGGCGGGCCCGGCGGCATAGTTTTGACCGAGCACAGCGTGGACCGCGAAGAGGATGCCAAAGAGAAGGCAGTCCGACATCAGGTAAATCCAGAAACCTAGATACGTGCCG
>JBCCYG010000196.1:0-4720 GCA_039190145.1 Pseudomonadota bacterium
ACGTAATAGTCAAACTCGCCCGCCTTTTCGCCATCGGCGTGGAGCGGCGCGGCCAGCAGGGTCAAGAGCAGCAGAAGCAAACGCATTTGAGGGCTTTCCCTTTGGAGCACCCCCGCTTATATCCCTGCCAAGTTTCCCCACAAGGTAACCCGTTCCGGCCCGGCCGGGACCGCCCCAACCGGGCGATGCTGAAGGCGTGGGGACAAGGCGCATTCGAATGGAGGCAGGCATGGCCGACGGAAAACCAATCATGGCAAAGGCCACGGCGGTATGGCTCGTGGACAATACGACGATCAGCTTTAAGCAGATCGCGGATTTTGTGGGCCTCCACGAGCTTGAGGTGCAGGGCATCGCGGATGGCGACGTGGCCACCGGCGTGAAGGGCTTTGACCCGGTTGCCAACAACCAGCTCACGCAGGAAGAAATCGACGCCGCCGAAAAAGACGTGGCGCATAAGCTCAAGCTCAAATTCTACGCGGCGGCCCAGGGCGAGGAAAAGCGTCGCGGGCCACGTTACACGCCGCTCTCAAAGCGGCAAGACCGGCCTGCTTCGATCCTGTGGCTCGTGAAATTCCACCCGGAACTCACCGACGGCCAGATCAGCAAGCTCGTTGGCACGACGAAGCCCACGATCCAGTCGATCCGGGAGCGGACGCACTGGAATATCTCCAACATCGAGCCCATCGACCCGGTGGCGCTCGGCCTATGCAAGCAGTCTGAACTTGATGCGGCCGTGCAGAAGGCCAATGCCAAGAAGGCCGCCGAAGGCACCGCGATGTCCGACGATGAGCGGCGCAAGCTCGTCTCGACGGAACAGAGCCTCGGCATGGACCCGGAGCCGAAGATCCCAACGGCGATCTCAGGGCTTGAGACCTTCACGCTCACCGATACTGAGGATGAGCCAAAGGAAGAGGCGGTGCCCGATGCGGACAGCTTCTTTAACCTGCCCGATAGCAAGGACGACGACGAGGAGGATTGATCCTCCCGCGCGGGTGCGCATGGTAGGCCCATGCGCATCGCTGTTCTTGGTGCCGGGCTCATTGGCTCGGCGGCTGCCCGTCACCTGGCTCTCGCCGGTCACGATGTCACCCTGATCGGCCCGGGCGAGCCCAAAGACTGGGCCGGGCACAGGGGCGTATTCGCAAGCCATTATGACGAGGGCCGCATCACCCGCGGCATCGATTTCACACCGTTCTGGGCGGAGGTCAGCCGGGCGTCGATTGGGCGCTACGGCGATATCGCGGCGGCCTCTGGCATCGATTTCTTCACTGAGGTTGGTGGCGTGATGGCCGCGCTTGATCTGTCGAGGGTCGCCGAGGACGGCGCAGCGGCGGGGCTCGATCTGCATCGGCTTGCACCGGTGGAGGCGCGGGCTTTGGGTTATCACCTTCCAAACACGGTGAGCGTTTTGCACGAGGCAAGCCGGGCGGGGCATATCAGCCCGCGCAGGTTAGTCGCCGCGCAGCAGGCGGCGGGCGCGGCTTTGGGTGTTAGCCGGGTCGAGGAGGTGGTCCACGAGGTGAATCTCGGCAGAGTTACGACCGACCAAAGCGAGCATGAATTCGATCAGGTGCTCTGGGCCGCCGGCGGCTTTGGCGCGCCGCATCTCGATTTGCCGCTTAACGTGCAAGGCCGCACGGTTGTTTACTTTGAGATTTCAGAGGCGGAGGCGCTCCGGAGGGCGCAGATGCCCACGCTCATCCTCGAAAATGGCCGGGTGATCGATATCTATCTCTTGCCGCCGATCCGGTATCCCGACGGGCGATGGTACTTTAAAATTGGAGGCGGTCCCCATGACCGCCCGCTGCGAACCGAGATGGAGATGCGCCGTTGGTTCAAAAGCGGTGGAGACCCAGAAGCTGCGCGCTCTTTGAGCGCGATATTTCGGACATTGGTGCCCGATGCCGCGGTGGTTTCGGAGAGCATCGCGCCTTGCGTGACGACCTATACGCCCGACGACCTGCCCGTCATTGGTCGCCTAGATGACCGCACGTGCGTTGCCACGGCCGGGTGCGGGCGGGGGGCGAAATGCTCTGACGAGCTAGGGCGGCTTGGGGCCCTGGCGGTGACGGGCGATGTGGATGCGCGGCTTGATCCGGGTCGGTTCAGTCGGGCCGCGTGATGATGGCTCCCCGGAGTGCGGGCACATGCCAAATCGTCCAGGAGCACAGCTGAAGCGTTGTAGATGGCCGCTCAGGAGGTTTTCTCAAAGACGAGCCATGTGAAGCGTACGGACTTTGCGCGGTTCCCTGGCTGCTGGGCCGGACGGCGCACTAGTTTAAGCCGGGTGAGGTTGGGGCTGATGAGTGTTGCTGCTCGAACAGGCCAAACGCGCATGTCGATCGGGCCATGGCGAGCGGCGATGATGATCTTGCCGCCTGTGCGCGTTAGCGACCCGAGGCGGGCCATGGCCTTAAATTGATCTCGCGGTGTAAGGTGGTGGAGAACGCCCAGGCACAAAACCAGATCAAAGTGACCCCGCACCCGTCGGAGGTTTGGCAGGGTGTCAGCGACGCGCGGAAGATCGCTCAGCCAGAGCTCGGCGACGGGCTCAACGGCGGTCACATGGGCCCTTTGTGATAGGTGCTCTGCTAAGCGGCCCGTGCCAGCGCCCACGTCCAGGATTGTCTTACCTGATAGCCAGGGTGCGACGGGTCGAAGCCATGCAGCCAGATCAATCTCAGCCCATCTCAGTTTGAGATCTGGGCCAGCGTCGGTGTAGGTGCGCGTGACCTCAGCGTATCCAACCAAGGCCAGCCTCGGTCGTTGTGGCAGGTTTATATTCGCCGCTCACCCAGCCCTTGTAGCCGACATCATCGAGCATCTCGAAAAAGCCGGGGTGATCGAAGGGGTCGTCCCGAGGCTCGTGGCGGTCATCGCCGTTGCCCACTTGGATGTGGGCCACCCGGGCGCCATGGGCCTCCCAAGTCGCGGTGGTGTCGCCGGTGATCTGGTGAGCATGGAACGTGTCGAATTGCAGCGCGAGGTTCGAGGCGCCCACCGCGTCCAGGATGCGCGCCGCCTGGTCATAGTCGTGCAGAAAGTAGCCGGGCATCGTGGTACGATTGATGACCTCGATTGTGATCTGCTCCTGGGGCGCCTCGGCGCAGGCCCATTTGAGATTTTCGATGAAGCAGGCCTCCGCCTCCGGCCCTTCGGCCACGCCGGACATGATGTGGAGCATTTCAGGTTTCAACACCTGCGCATAGCGGAGCACGCGGGCGAAATCCTTGCGGAAGCGCGACTGCAGCTCGGGGACCGCGGCCCAGCCCTGATCGCCGCCTGTATAATTCGGCGGCGGGCAGTTGATGAGCACCATCTTCACGTCGTGGATCACGCAAGCATCGCGGAGCTCCTGGGCGTTGATGTCGTAGGGTGAAAGGATCTCGACCCCGGTAAACCCGGCCTCCGCCGCGGCCTGAACACGGTCGATGAGCGGCAACTCTGTGAAGAGCCAGGTGAGGTTAGCGCAGAACTTTGGCATTTAGAACGTCTCGACCCAGGGCCTTACGGTAAGTTCGTTGGACCAAGCCGAGCGCGGCTGATCGATGAGATGGAGATAGCTGTCAGCGATGGCGTCGGGGCTCAGGAGCGCGTCATTGCCCGGCTCTTTCGCGATGCCGCCATCGACGTTGATCCAAGCGACATGGATGCCCTTGGGGTGAAGCTCACGTGCCATGCTTTGCGCCAACCCGCGCTGCGCGAATTTGCCCATGGCGAAGGAAGCAGACAGGGGAAACCCTTTCACCCCTGCAGAGGCGCCGGTGAAGAGGATCGTGCCTTTCGTGTCGCCCTTTTGGCTGAGCATCCTGCGGGCGGCGGCCTGGCCCATAAGGAAGGCGCCAAAGGCAGTTGTTTTGATCGCGGCCTCGACCGTGTCGGGGTCGAGCTCTGTGATGGAGCCGCGAACCCTGGCGGAGGGATTGTAGATTGCCACATCGAGGGCGCCAGAGATGCCGTGGATTATGGCGCGAATGGCGTCGCCATCGGTGGCATCAGCTGTGTGAAGTGTGGCGCCCGTTTCCTGGGCGACCTCCTCTGCCCGACCGCCACTCCGCGCAACGAGGTGCACTGGGCCGCGTTCGGATAGTTTGCGGGCGAGCGAGGCGGAGAGGCCAGAGCCCGCGCCGATAATTAGAGACGTCATGGCAGCTCCGCGGCGGGAATGATCGGGAAGAAGGTCCCGGAGGACCACACGCCGAACCAGTCGTCATGCACCTCGCCCAGATCGACGAGGCGGTAAAAGCTCTTGCGATCAATGAGTGCCTCAAGATTGGCGCGCATGAGAATGTAGGGGGAGGGCTCCCCCGTCTCTGGGTCGCGGACAACGCGGATCGGGTTGTCGGCGCCGGCGGTGGCAATGTCATCCACATGGGTCGTGAACGTCAGGACCTGATCGCGGCCTTCGCCCTCCACCGAAAAGTCCTGAGCCACAAAGGGCGCATCCTCGACGCGGATGCCGACCTTTTCGACCGGCGTGACAAGGAAATAGTCCTCGCCGTCTTTGCGGATGATCGAGGAAAAGAGCTTTACCAGTCCGGGCCTGCCAATGGGCGTTCCCATGTAAAACCAGGTCCCATCCCGGCGGATTTCCATGTCGAGATCGCCGCAGAAAGGCGGGTTCCACAGGTGAACCGGCGGGTGCCCTTTTTTCTTGCTAGCTGCCTGCGCGGAGGCGGCGATGCTCTCTGCTGACGGTTTCATGATGTTTTGTGCGCTC
>JBCCYG010000197.1:0-4699 GCA_039190145.1 Pseudomonadota bacterium
CCGAATTCGAAACCGCCGCGTAAGGAAAGGGACATCTCCGATGCCCAAAGAAGAATGGGGCGTAAAGCGCCTGTGCCCGACCACCGGTAAGCGCTTCTACGACCTGAATCGCGACCCAATCGTCAGCCCCTATACGGGCGAAGTAGTCACGCTCGACACTGGCAAAGGCCGCACGATGGTTGCCGATGCCGAAGATGCTCAGACGAAGAAACTCAAAGAGACAGCAGCCGCATCCGAAGAGGATGATCTCGTTCTCGATGACGAAGAAGACAGCGACGCGGATGTCGATCTCGGCGACGACGTTCTCGATGATGACGACGAGAACGACAACGTCTCGCTAGATGAGCTCGCAGACGTTCCAGCGGAAGATAGCGACGACTGATTTCGCTTGATCCAACCCTGCCCCTTGCCTAAGAGGCGGGGCAAATGGGGCCTTAGCTCAGTTGGGAGAGCGCTTGCATGGCATGCAAGAGGTCAGGGGTTCGACTCCCCTAGGCTCCACCAAATCCCCTCCCAAAAAACAGCGTTTAGTACCTGTTATCTGACGTTAGTCGGTCGTTTCCTGCCGGTGCTGCTCGGAAAGTTATGACACCCGGGCGCCCCACAAGGGAGGAGGAGTGAAAGCACCCGGGTGCCATTTTGCCTATCCGCGCTCGCCAAAATGCGTGTCGGATACGCTGGAATACAGGCAGAGTATTGCCTGTCCCAATCAATGGACCCGTTGTCGGGCGGGTTCGATATCTCCTGGCATTGCCATTTGCCAACCTGGCGAAATTCCCTGAAATTAGGCTGAAAACTGTGCGCGTTTTGGGAAATTGCCTAAAAAACAACCGCTCGACGAGCGGGATTTCTGAGACGTCCACGAGCAAAGATCAAAACGACGCTAGGCGAGGGAAGAGGTCCCCCGGTGCATGGCACACTGCGGCCTGGTAGGGCCGTCTTTGCCAATGTTCATGCCCTCTGGGAATACTTCCTCAACTCGGCCCGCGCCACCTGGCGGCGGTGGACCGCATCGGGCCCATCGGCGAGCCGTAAAGTCCGCACATGGGTCCAGGCCGCGGCGAGCGGGGTGTCCTGGCTGATCCCCTCTCCGCCGTGCATCTGGACGGCCTGATCGATCACTTTGAGCGCAACCTGCGGCGCGACCACCTTGATCTGGCTGATCCAGGGTGCCGCTGCGCGCGCATCGCCCTGATCCATCATCCACGCGGCCTTGAGGCATAAAAGGCGCGCCTGCTCGATCTCCATCCGCGCCTCGGCGATGATGTCGAAATTCGCGCCGAGCTCGGCAATTGGCTTTCCAAACGCCTCGCGCGCGAGCGAGCGACGACACATGAGTTCCAGCGCCCGCTCCGCCTGCCCGATGGCCCTCATGCAGTGGTGGATGCGGCCGGGCCCCAGCCTGTTTTGCGCAATCTCAAAGCCGCGCCCCTCCCCGAGGAGCATGTTTTCTACCGGTACGCGCACCTCTGTGAAACGCAGATGCATGTGCCCGTGGGGCGCATCGTCATGGCCATAGACCGTCATCGGGCGCAGTATCTCCACGCCTTTTGTATCCGCGGGGACAACGACCATGGAATGTCGCTGATGCTTGGGCGCGTCTTCGCCGCCCGTGCGCACCATGACGATGTAGACCTTGCAGCGCGGGTCACCGGCCCCGCTAATCCACCACTTCTCTCCGTTGAGGACATAGTGATCGCCGTCTTGCACACATGACACCGAGATATTGGTGGCATCCGATGACGCGACCGAGGGTTCCGTCATCGCGTAGGCGGAACGAATGTCACCGACCATGAGCGGCGCCAGCCAGGCCGCCTTCATCGCTTCGGTACCGTAGCGATGAAACACCTCCATGTTGCCGGTATCAGGGGCCGAGCAGTTAAAGACTTCCGCGCCGAGCGGCGTCTTGCCCATCTCCTCGGCGAAGTACGCGTATTCCACCGTTGAGAGCTCGTGCCCCTCGGAGGACAGCCAAAAGTTCCATAGTCCTCTGGCCCGTGCCTCGGCCTTCAACCCCTCCAAAATCTCCGCCTGCCGCGCGGTATAGGCCCAGCGGTCGCCCTTCCCGATCTCGGCAGCGTAGTCATCCTCAAGCGGCATCACCCGATCGCTGAGAAATGCGCGCACCTCGTCCAACAGGCGCTCCCGTGCAGGGGTCAGGCCGAGTTCCATGGCAGCATCCTCTTGCAGACAAAAAGAAAAGCACCCCACACTAACAGCCTGCCCGGCTGAGGAAAGAGGCATGCACGAATACGACCCCGCCACGCTGGCCGCCTACCTCGCAGAACACGTCGATGGCTTCACGACACTCGACGGCCTAAGAAAATTTAGCGATGGGCAGTCGAACCCGACCTACCTCGTCACCTCGGGCCGCAAGAATTTCGTGCTCCGGGCTCGCCCGCCAGGTACGCTCCTACCCTCTGCCCACCTCGTGGATCGCGAGTACCGCGTGATGAAGGCACTCGCGGCAACGGATGTCCCCGTCCCCGCAATGCTCCACCTGAGCGGCGACGATAGCCCACTCGGCACGCAGTTTTTCGTCATGGAGCATGTCGACGGCACCATCCACTGGGATCCGGCCGTGAGAGACGGCGCGAAGATCTATGGCGCCATGAACGCCACGCTGGCCGCGCTTCACGCCATCAACCCCGCCGATGTCGGGCTCGAGGATTTTGGCAAACCCGGCAATTACTACGCGCGCCAGCTTTCGAGGTGGTCAAAACAATACAAGGCCGCCGAGACCGCGAAGCGCCCAGATGTGGATTGGGTCATGGCTTGGCTCGAGGAAGCCATGGTCCCCGATGACGGCACTGTAGCCATCACCCATGGCGATTACCGGATCGACAACATGATCTTCGCCCCGACGGGCGAGCTCCGCGCGCTCCTCGACTGGGAGCTATCGACCCTAGGTCACCCGATGGCCGATCTCGCGTACCAAGTCATGATGTGGCAACTGCCCCATGACGGCCGCTTCAAAGGTTTGGGCGGCGTCGACCGGGCGGCCCACGGCATCCCCACAGATGAGGCCTATATCGCTGCCTATTGTTACCGCCGCGGCATCGATGCACCAAAGGACTGGAACTTCTACCTCGCCTTCGCCTGCTTCCGCTTCCTCGCGATCCTGCAAGGCGTCCTGCGGCGCGGTCTCGATGGCAATGCCTCAAACCCTTTAGGCGCAGAGGTAATGGACGCCCTCATCGAGCACTTGGCCAAAGAGGCGAAAGCAATTGCGCGAGCGTAGGGTTCGAAAGACCGTCCAAGTCGCATAGAGCCGGGCCCTATGCCCTAGGCACAGACGTCACGGATCGCGCGGATGTTGACTCCGTAGGGTGCCGGATCGCTGACGGAGCCGCCGCCAAAGACGGCCGACCCCGCCACCAATACATCCGCCCCCGCTTCGGCCACGGCACGGGCCGTCTTTTTGGAAACGCCGCCATCAACCTCGATATGCACGGGGCGATCACCGATCTCTTCACGGAGCATTCTGACCTTCTCGACGGCACTCTCAATAAAACTCTGGCCGCCAAATCCAGGGTTCACCGACATCACGCAAACGAGGTCCACCATGTCGAGGAGCGGATAGACCGCCTCGACCGGCGTGCCAGGGTTCAGCGCCACACCAGGCTTCACTCCGGCGGCGCGGATCGCCTGCAGCGTCCGGTGAATGTGAGGCCCTGCCTCCACATGGGCGGTGATCAGGTCCGCGCCCGCGCTGACAAAGGCGTCGATATACGGGTCCACGGGCGCAATCATCAGATGAACGTCCATGAAGGTCTTGATATGCGGCCGGATCGCCGCGCAAGTCGTGGCGCCAAAGGAGATGTTGGGCACAAAGTGCCCGTCCATGACATCCACGTGGATCCAGTCAGCGCCCTGAGCCTCTACTGCCTCGATTTCTGCACCAAATGCCGCGAAGTCAGCCGCCAAAATCGACGGGGCAATCTTGAGTGAGCGATCAAAGGCCATGGCTTTCTCCTGTGGCGGCCTGTTAAAAGGGTGGGTAGCTGCCCGCAAGGCCAACATCATGCCCGATACGATCACCACAGCCCACCTGCCCACCGCATTGGAGCCGCGCAACCCTGGTATGGCGCTCGACCTCGATTGGGCCCTTAGCGTCCAGGCCAACACCTCTGCCATCGAGCGCCGCGCCGCAACGTTGCCCGGGCGCAGAACGGTAAAGAAGGACTATCAGGCCGCTTGGCTCGCCAAGGCGATCACCATGATCGACCTTACCACGCTTTCCGGCGACGACACCGAGGGCCGCGTCCGCCGCCTTTGCGCAAAGGCGCGCCAGCCCGTCCGCGCGGACATCCTAGAGGCTCTGGGCCTCCCCCACCTGACGACAGGCGCCGTCTGTGTCTACCACGACATGGTCCCCGCAGCGGTGGCCGCGCTCGAGGGCACGGGCATCCCCGTCGCGGCTGTCTCAACCGGGTTCCCGGCAGGGCTCTCCCCACTTCACCTGCGCCTCCAAGAGATCGAGGAGAGCGTCAAAGCCGGCGCCAAGGAAATCGACATCGTCATCTCGCGCCGCCACGTGCTCACCCGCAACTGGCAGGCGCTCTATGAGGAGACCAAAGCCATGCGCGAGGCTTGCGGCGATGCGCATATGAAAGCGATCCTGGCCACGGGCGAGCTCTCCACCCTCCGCAACGTGGCCCATGCCTCGATGATCTGCATGATGGCAGGCTCGGACTTC
>JBCCYG010000198.1:0-4697 GCA_039190145.1 Pseudomonadota bacterium
ACGTCGCCCATCGTGTAGTTCCGAACGTGGCCCATATGGAGGCGGCCCGACGGGTAGGGGAACATCTCCAGCACGTAGTATTTCGGCTTTTCGGCGTCGCGTTTGGCCGTGAAGATACCGGCCTTGTCCCAGGCTTCCTGCCAGCGGGCTTCGATGGTCGCGGGGTCGTAGCGGGACATGGGTTTCTCAGTTCAAAGGTCGGTTCATGGAGCTCGAAACAACCTTCGCTGAAGGCCTCTCGTGGCGCATTTGTGACGGTTTAGGCGTGCGCGGCGAAGGAATCCAGCGCCTAGCGTAGAGCGTCGACATTCCCGCTGCGTAGCTGCCGGGCGCGCGTTAGGATCGCGTCTTCCACGGCGCGGACAGTGGAGGGACTTGCAGGCCCAGAACGCGTGACGATGGCCACATTTAGAGACCTAGCATCGAGCGCCGGGTCATTCACGAGAACTGTCGCGCGGTAAGCACGCGATCCGCCGGGTGGCGTGCCGAAACCGGTGACGATGACGCCCGTAAACGGATCGACGCTTTGGATCGGAAGGAAGCTGAGCACGTCGAGGGACGCATTCCAAATGTATCGATTTACGGCGACTGTGTCCCCTCCCGTGACGCGCGCTGCTTGCTCAGTCGGGGGAGCATCATTGCGGCCACCAAAGGGGTTTGATCCGCACGCCGACACGGCCAACAGGCAGCCCAGGAGGATGAAAATTCTCAGTTTCATGGCTGATTGCCTCTCACGTCGGTAGCGGGAGGCATACTTCGCAATTCACGTACTGCCAAGGCTCTAGCGCTTGGCACAAAAAGAAAGAGCGGCCCCGAGGGACCGCTCTGACTTGTGATTTTTGGTTCTATTAGAACACGAAGGACAGTGCGATCGTTGCGCCTTCCTTCACGTCCTCGGCTGCGCCGAGTTCGTCGAGGTCGGAGTCAACACCACCTTCGCCTTCGTCAACGTCAGCGTAGGAGATGCGGAGCGTTGCACCGCCACCGAGGTCGTAGTCACCGCCGATGTAGAAGATTTCAGCTTGCTCTTCGTCGTCGCCATTCTCGCCTTCGTCACGGTAGCCTGCGAAGAGGTCGATGCCGAGGCTTTCGAGAGCGTAGGTTGCGTTGAGCTGCAGATCTTCGTCCTGACCGTCGTGGTACAGGAAGCCGACGGTTACGGGGCCAGCTGCGTAATCCGCGAACACACCGTAGTTGTCGTCGATGTCGCCGTCAGCAATGTCGTCGTCGATATCCTGCGAGACATAGAACGCGCCGAGGGTAACCGGACCAACGGTGTAAGCGCCTTGAACACCCAACGATGTCACCTCAGCTTCGTCGCTGCTGTCTTCGTCTTCCACGGTAAGCATTGCATACGCAAGACCAAGCTCAATGCCAGCAAGGGTTGTGCCTACGCCGAATGCGAAGATTTCAGGTGTCGAACCAACGGTGACTTCGTCGCCGCTGCCGAGGGTCGTCGTTTGACCATCAACAGATTCCTGGTAGGCGAACGACAGATCGAATGTTCCAACAGTCGCGTTAACAGCGGCTTGAAGACCAATCAGGTCGTCGTCAGAACCATCGTTGACGTCGGATTCGTCGCCACCGTTACTGTCGACCACACCGTACGAGATACCAAAGTCGATTTCGCCGAACGAGACCTGACCGATGATGATACCGTCTTCGTCGTCAAGATCGTCTTCATCGTTAAAGTCGTCTGCGTCGAGGTTGGTAACAGGCGAAGACCACAGCGCGTCAGCGGCAGGAGCCGTGTCACCGAAAGCAAGGGACGCGGTGTCGCTTGCAAGCGTGATCACGATGTCATCGATTTCGATGTCGTTGTCAGCGAACGTGGAGTCAGCGTTTGCGTCGTCCGTCGGATCGTCCGGATCGTCTTCATCGGTGTTGGGGCTGGAGACAAACTCGACGTCACCTGCCACGCTGGCGGTAAGACCGTTGTCCAGATCCATGCTGAAGCCGAGCGTTGCGCCTACTTCCCAGAAGAAGCCGTCGTCAAAATCGTCGTTCCAGCCGAATTCGGCGTCCCCGTCAAAGGTCACCTCAGCGGCTGCGGCGCCAGCGAAGGCCACAATGGCCGTCGAAGCGAGAAGGATGCGTTTCATGTTTTTCCCTCGTGGTTACATTCTCAAGGATGCTCTATCCCCGAGAAGGGGCTGTTAGCATGCAGGTCTATTGCGGCGTGGGCGCTTTAATATCAAGCAATGCCGCTTTCCTTGCTAAGTGCCGCCTCATAATTGATGCATTGTGGTCACACACGTGACGTTCCCTGGTTGAGCCTTATCTTATCGGCGGGATGCGGTGTGGCCACGTTCCACCTACTAAATATGCCATTGTAAGAATAAAATCATGTCTTTAGCCGATATTCAGGGCCGCGTTTCAACCGCGGAAGAGGCCGCGGGAAGGCCGGTTGGAGAAACCAAAATCATTGCGGTTTCTAAGATACAGCCGGCCGAACGTGTCAGAAAAGTGTTGCACGGAGGCCACCGAACTTACGGCGAGAATCGGGTTCAAGAGGCGCAGGGCAAGTGGCCCGCTTGGAAGGAAGAGTTCAGCGGTGTGGAGCTTCACCTGCTGGGGCCGCTGCAGACCAACAAGGCACGCGCGGCCCTCGAGCTCTTTGACGTGATCCACTCTCTCGATCGCCCGAAGCTCGCGAACACGCTGGCGCGCTTGGCCCAGGAAATGGGCTCATGCCCGCCGCTATTTGTTCAGGTCAATACCGGCGAAGAGCCGCAAAAGGCAGGCGTGACGCCCGATGAGACGGACACGTTTGTGGCTGAGTGCCGGGCCTTGGACTTACCCGTGGTGGGTCTCATGGTGATCCCACCGGTTGATGAGGAACCTGCGCTTCACTTTTCCCTCCTGGCAAAGCTTGCGGCACGAAATGGGCTCGAGCGGCTTTCGATGGGCATGAGCGGCGACTTTGAAACGGCCATCAAGCTGGGCGCTACCGATGTGCGCGTGGGCTCTGCGATCTTTGGCGCGCGGGATTACGGTTAGGGGACAATCAGCCGAGTCGCGTGGCGGATGCGTGGCGCGAGCCAGCGCAGGTCAGTCCGAGAGAGCGCGATGCAGCCCTCCGTCGCTTGGCCGGGTTTGCGCCATTGATGGATGAAGATCGCAGAGCCGCGCCCTTTTACGGCATAGGGCCAGTTCCAGTCTGTCAGTAGGATAAGATCGTAAAGCGGATCGGCACGGCGAAGGTTTTCGTGGGAGGGCGTATAGGGCGCGCGCACCATGAGATTGTAGTCTTCGTCGGTTGGATCATCAGACCACAGGTCTCCTGGTCGGATCGGGAGCGCCCAGTCAGCCGGCTTAGTGAGTCGGTCAGGCCGGTAAAGCATGCCGACGAGCCTGTGAGTTCCGCGCGGAGTTGCACCATCGCCTTCCTTCTTCCGGCTCGTCACGCCACTGCGTCCTATGGCACAGGGAAGCAGGCGCCCGAAGGCGCGCAGACCCCGAGGTGTCAGGACGAGGTCTATTTGCTTCAAAGCAGGTGCCCTGACTTTTCGGCTTTCGTGCGGAGGTAAGCGTCATTGAGCGCCGTGCGCCCGACGCGGAGCGGTACGCGCTCGGCGACTTCGATTCCCTGTTCAGACATGCGGGCGACCTTTGCCGGGTTGTTGGTCAGGAGGCGAACGGCGCTGAAGCCAAGCTTGCGGAGAAGCTCCGCACCGACGGTGAAGTTGCGCTCGTCGTCTTCAAAGCCCAGACGGTGGTTCGCCTCGACGGTGTCAAAGCCCTGATCCTGGAGCGCGTAGGCGCGCATCTTGTTGGCAAGGCCGATCCCGCGCCCCTCTTGGTTGAGATAGAGGAGGACGCCTGCCCCCTCCTGGCCCATTTGCTCCAACGCGCCATGCAGCTGCGGACCGCAATCGCATTTGAGCGAACCGAGGACGTCGCCGGTGAAGCAGGCCGAATGGAGGCGGGCGAGGACGGGCGCCGCGCGGTCCGGTTGGCCGATTTCAACGGCGTAGTGCTCCTCACCCCCGTCGTCGGGGCGAAACACATGGAGCTTTCCGCGCCCAGCGAGGGCCATGGGGAGGCCGGCGGAGACGACATCTGCAAGGGGCGACTGGGTTATGGTATCCGCGGGCAGCCTCGTGAGGTTCTCGATGCCCTGTGCTTTAGCGACCAGCACAGCGGGCAATAGATGTGCGGCCTTTGCCAGCGCGATGCCAGCCCGCGCGGCGTCTGCATTGCCATCGCGCAGGGTGTCAAATGGCCCCTTCATCGGCGACGAGAGATCGTCTTTTGGATCTGCAACGGCGCAGGCCCATGCGAGGCCTGCACCACCCGGCACGACAATGCGCGCGATGTCGCCGTCATAAGCACGCGCTTTGAGCGTTTCGGCGCGCCAATCCGTGATCGCGAGGATGGGCCGTTCTTTGAGCGCCATGGCCGCCGCAAAGCGCGACGCGGAGATCGTCTCCACCGCAAAGACAAGCTGATCGCCCACGACCACAGGCAGCCCCATGCGCAGGTCAGCGCGGGCACGGGCGACAAGCTCTTCTGGGGTCGGCGTAAATTCCATGGTCCCTCTTAGGCCCGAAAGGTCCGGATTTGAAACATTCGACGCTCCTGCGACACAGGCCCGTGAGAGAAATGTTGCAAATCTTGTCGCTTTTGGGAGGCGGTCCAATGTGCAAGCCAACGAAAGCACGGAGACCGCTAAAGATGGCACAGCTCAAACGCAT
>JBCCYG010000199.1:0-4691 GCA_039190145.1 Pseudomonadota bacterium
GGGCTCAAAGGCCGCACCTTCATTTCAGTACTCCCGGCCCAGGAGGCCGCTGAGTAAGCCGAACCAAAGGTTAAGACACACCAGGGGATCGGCGATACGCCGGTCCCCTTTCTCGTTTTCGGGAGACGCTCCCATGAGCCTGACAGCGCTAACCTTTTTCGCCGCCTCTCAGGTCGGCACGCCGGGGCCTGCCAACATAGCGCTCCTCGCGACAGGTGCGCGATTTGGGTTGGTGCGCGCGATGCCCTTCGTGGCGGGAGTGGTGCTCGGCAAGCAGCTGATCATCTGGCCCATGGGCTTTGGCCTTTTGGAGCTGGCAGAGCGTGCGCCGCTCGTCTTCAACCTTCTGAAATGGGCCTCCGCGGCTTACATCTGCTGGCTCGCGTGGCGCGTGGCCAACATGCGACTTGCTCCGGGAGAGGCCGACGCTGCGGCGCCTGGATTTTTCGCGGGGCTCATCGTGCACCCGTTGAACCCTAAAGCTTGGGCGATGATTACCACCGCTTTCACCAGTTTCATCCCTGCAGGGACGGCCCCGCTGGCGGCCACCGCCACCGTAGCCCTTGCTCTCGGCGTCTGTCAGGTCGTGCTGCACCCGGTCTGGACCGGTGCCGGAGATATGATCGCCCGTACCCTCGCGGGAAGCAGCCAAGAAAAATATCTATTCTGGGCGCTCGCCGCGCTCACAGTTTTGAGCGTTGCCTACGCGCTCGTTGTCGCTGGAGACCTGTCATGATCCAAGAAGAGATCTCGACCCAAGCCGTTATCGAGACCGAGCGTCTTATCCTGCGCCCCGTCCGGGCGTCTGATAAAGGCCTTTTGGAGCTCTATGCGGGCGACCAACGCGTCGCTTCCATGACGACATCCATACCGCATCCGCTCCCACCAGGGGCGGCGGAGGCCTTTATCAAAGGTGCCCTCGATCCGAAACGCGTTGAGGATGTTTGGGTTCTCGATGGGCTCGGCGCAGGGCTCGGCGAGCTTGTGGGGCTCATGGCGCTTGAGCGCATGGACCGCGCGCAATCTGAGATCGGGTACTGGCTCGCACCGGCCTTTTGGCACATGGGGCTGGCACGGGAGGCACTTGGCGCGCTCCTTGAGGCAAATCCGCAGGATTGCGAGACGATTTTCGGCTCGGTTTTCCAGGATAATCCCGCATCGGCTCGGGTGCTCACGCATTGTGGTTTTACCTATATCGGCGATGCCGAGGCCCATTCGGTGGCGCGCGATGCCACGGTCCCAACCTGGACCTACCACAAGCGGCTGAAGGACTAGGCCCATGCCTATGAAAACGGACCGCTTGCTGCTTCGGCCCCCCGAAGCAGGAGATTCGGCGTGGATTGCAGGCGAAATCGCAAACCCGAAGGTTCATCAATGGTTGACGAACCCGCCGCGGCCTTACCGCCTCGAAGACGCCGAGGCTTGGATCACGCGCGTGGGTAAGAACCCATTCGTGCAGCTCGTTTACGACGAGGCTGGGCCCGTGGGTGTGGTGGGCATTTCTGAGCACCTTGAAATGTTGAACCTGGGCTTCTGGCTGGCAGAGGCCGCGTGGGGGAAGGGATACGCGCACGAAGCTACCCACGCTCTTGTGGCATTTTACTTTGATACCGAGACCGAGCGTTTGACGTCCGGATGGCTCGACGGCAATGCAGGGTCAGAGCGGGTGCTTCGCAAGCTCGGCTTCACCGATATCGGCACGCGCATGGAATACTGCGAGTACCATGGCCGGGAGATCTTGGCCCATCGGGTGGCGTTGGACGGTCCACAGGGCTTGCAAGCACCGCCTTTGCGCGCCAAACGCTGAGCAAAGGTGCCGACATGAAGTTTCTCGATCTCGCCAAAGTCTATATCCGCTCCGGCAGCGGTGGTGGCGGCTGTGTCAGCTTCCGACGCGAAAAGTACATTGAGTATGGGGGCCCCGACGGCGGGGATGGTGGCAAAGGCGGCTCGGTCATCGTCGAGGCTGTGCCCGGGCTGAACACGCTCATCGATTTTCGCTACCAACAGCATTTCTTTGCCAAGAACGGGCAGGCGGGCATGGGCTCCCAACGGACCGGTAAGGATGGTGCGGACATCGTTCTCAAGGTGCCTGTGGGCACAGAGATCCTCGACGAAGACGAGGAATCGGTGATTGCCGACCTCACCGAAGAGGGCGAGCGCGTGGTGCTGGCAAAGGGCGGCAATGGCGGCTTTGGCAACCTGCACTTCAAAAGCGCGACGAACCAGGCGCCGCGTCGCGCCAACCCAGGCCAGCCAGGTGTGGAGCGGACGATCTGGCTCCGCCTTAAGCTCATTGCGGACGTGGGGCTCTTGGGGCTTCCGAATGCAGGGAAATCTACCTTTCTGGCGGCGACATCCAACGCTCGTCCAAAGATTGCGGATTACCCTTTCACAACATTGACCCCGAACCTCGGTGTCGTTGGCGTCGATAATTCGGAATTCGTTATCGCAGACATTCCTGGTTTGATTGCAGGGGCCCATGAGGGAAAGGGCATCGGTGATCGGTTCCTGGGGCATGTCGAGCGTTGCTCGGCGCTGTTGCACATTCTTGATGGGACGTCTGGGACGCTCTCAAAAGACTATGAAACCATCATCGATGAGCTGATCGCCTATGGTGGGGACTTGGCGGAGAAGCCGAGAGTGACGGCGCTTAACAAGATCGATGCCCTGGATGACGAGGAGCGCGCTGCGGCGAGGCACGCTCTCGAAGAGGCAAGTGGTGGCCGCGTTTACATGATGTCGGGCGTCGCGGGTGAGGGGGTCACGCAAGTTCTCCGCGCGCTTCGAACGCTGATCGCTAAGGAAGCGGAGGTCGAAGAGGAAGCTGAGCCGTGGCAGCCCTAGTCGACGCCAAACGGGTGGTGGTGAAAATTGGCTCTTCGCTTCTCGTCGGTGCGGAGGGGCTCAAGCGCGACTGGTTGGCGTCCCTCTGTGACGATGTCGCGTGGCTTAAAGCGGCTGAGAAGGACGTGGTCATCGTATCCTCAGGCTCCATCGCGCTCGGGCGGCGATCCTTGTCTTTGCCCGAGTCGACGCTGCCCCTGGAGCAGTCGCAAGCTGCGGCCGCGGTGGGGCAAATCCGCCTCGCGCGAGCCTATGAAGAGGCCCTAGCGCCCCATGGGATTACGACCGCGCAGGTGCTGGTGACGCTCGAAGATAGCGAAGACCGACGCCGTTACCTCAACACAAGGGCCACGCTGGCGCAGCTGCTGAGCCTGGGTGTGGTGCCTATCGTCAATGAAAATGACACGGTAGCCACCGATGAGATCCGCTACGGCGACAATGACCGGCTCGCGGCGCAAGTGGCGGTCACAGTGGGGGCTGATCAACTCGTGCTGCTATCGGATGTGGATGGCTTTTACACCGGTGTGCCCTCTGAGAAGGGTGTCGAGCGGCTCGATCGGGTTGAGCGGATCACGCCAGAGATCGAGGCCATGGCGGGCGACGCGGGCTCGGGACTCTCGAAGGGCGGCATGAAGACGAAGGTAATGGCTGCGAAGATGGCTATGGGCGCAGGCTGCGCCATGGCCATTACGCTCGGCTCGCGCTCGCATCCGCTCAAGGCGCTGGAAGGGGGTGCAGCAGCCACTTGGTTTGTCCCCAAAGACGACCCGGCGGTGGCGCGCAAACGCTGGATTTCCTCTATGAAGCCGCGGGGGTCCCTCCGGTTGGATGCAGGGGCCGTACGCGCGCTTGGCCAAGGAAAAAGCCTTTTACCTGCTGGTGTTACGGGCGTGGCGGGGAGTTTTGGGCGCGGGGATGCCGTCGCGATTGAGGCACCGGACGGCGCGACAATCGGCGTGGGTCTCACGCGCTATACCTCTGACGAAGCCGCGGCCATCAAGGGCCACCACACGCAAGACTTCGCTGCGCTGCTGGGCTATGCTGGCCGGGCGGCGCTTATCCACCGCGACGATATGGTGCTGTAAGATGAAAGACCTCGAGAACATACCCGCGATGATGGCCGACCTCGGCGCGCGCGCCAAAGCGGCAGCAGCCGAGCTCGCCTTTGCTGCACCAGAGGCGAAGCAAACGGCGCTCGAGGCCGCGGCAGACGCGGTCTGGGCCCGACGTGCCGAGATCATCGAGGCCAACGACAAAGACATGTCGTTTGGCCGCGAAAAGGGTTTGAGCAGCGCGATGCTAGATCGGCTTATGCTTGATGATGTGCGGATCGAGGGCATTTGTGCCGGGCTTCGCGCCGTTGCCGCGCAGGTCGATCCTGTGGGCCAAGTCATTGCCAGCTGGGAACAACCAAACGGGCTCGCCATCGAGCGGGTGCGGACGCCTCTCGGCGTGATCGGTGTCATATACGAAAGTCGGCCCAACGTGACCGCCGATGCTGGCGCACTGTGCCTGAAGGCTGGGAATGTGGTCATCCTGCGTGGCGGCTCCGAGAGCTTCCATTCCTCCGGTGCTATTCACGACTGCCTCGTCGCGGGGTTACGCTCCGCCGGTCTTCCCGAAGATGCGATCTTACGCGTGCCGACGCGGGACCGGGCGGCGGTGAGTGAGATGTTGACGATGACGGACACCATCGACGTGATCGTCCCTCGGGGCGGTAAGGGCCTCGTGGGGCTCGTCCAGCGCAAGGCGCGGGTCCCTGTCTTTGCGCATCTCGAAGGCATCGTTCACATCTATGTGGATAAGTCAGCCGATCTTGAAACCGCAAAGCGGGTGGTTCTGAA
>JBCCYG010000200.1:0-4686 GCA_039190145.1 Pseudomonadota bacterium
GCAAAGGTCAACAGATGGCCCCGCTGCCGTTGCAGCGCGGCGCTCCCCATGTCAAATGCCGCGCGGATCATACCCACGTGCGCCCCTCTCAGGCGAATTCGCGGCACTCTAGCCTCGGCGTGGTTAGCGAAACGTTAATCTGAACGAAGCCCGAACGGACCCCGACCCATGTCAGACGTCGTCACCCGCATTGCCCCCTCGCCCACCGGCTACATGCATATCGGCACCGCGCGCACCGCGCTCTTCAACTGGCTTTATGCCCGAGGACGCGGCGGGAAGTTCCTGCTTCGGATCGAAGACACAGACCGTGCGCGTTCCACTCCCGAGGCGACCGAGGCGATCCTAAAGGGCATGGAGTGGCTCGGTTTCGACTATGATGGCGAGGCCATGAGCCAATTTGCCCGGGCAGACCGCCACGCCGAGGTCGCCCAGGCGCTCCTGGCCCAAGGCGACGCTTACAAATGCTTCTCAACCCAGGAAGAGATCGAAGCCTTTCGTGAGGCCGCACGGGCAGAAGGCCGCTCCACGCTCTTCCAAAGCCCCTGGCGCGATGCCGAACCTGCGACGCACCCTGACGCGCCCTTCGTCATCCGCCTCAAGATGCCACGCGAAGGTGAGACGGTCATTCATGACGAGGTGCAGGGCGATGTAACCTTCGCCAACGACAAGCTCGACGACATGGTCCTGCTGCGGTCGGATGGGACGCCCGTTTACATGCTTGCTGTGGTGGTAGACGACCACGACATGGGCGTCACGCACGTGATCCGCGGTGATGACCACCTCAACAATGCCGCACGACAAAGCCAGATCTACCGCGCCATGGGCTGGGCGCTCCCGGTCTATGCCCATATCCCCCTGATCCACGGGCCGGACGGCAAGAAGCTCTCAAAGAGGCACGGGGCGCTCGGCGTCGAGGAGTACCGTGACATGGGCTACCCAGCGCAGGCCATGCGCAACTACCTTGCGCGCCTTGGCTGGTCCCACGGCGATGATGAATTTTTCACCGATGCTCAAGCGCTTGAGTGGTTTAACTTCAGTGGGATCGGCAAATCGCCTGCGCGCTTTGACTTTGCCAAACTCGAAAACCTATCAGGTCAGCACATTGCAGCCATGGCAGACGACGCATTGCTGAGCGACCTTGAGGACTTTCTCGCTGCCACTGGGGCAAATCCGCTCAATGACAGGCAGAAGTCGCTTATGTCGCAGGGAATGGCCACGCTTAAAGAGCGCGCGAAGACCTTCCCTCAGCTCATTGAAAAAGCACACTATATCCTCGCCGATCGCCCCATCACGCCGGATGAAATGGCCGCGAAAGCGCTCGACGATGTATCCCGTGGTATACTGCGAGAATTGACGCCGCACCTGCAAACTGTTAGCTGGTCCCGCGATGACTTGGAGGCGCTCATGGCGGAATTCGCCGCGGCGCAAGGCACCAAATTCGGCAAGATTGCAGGTCCGCTACGCGCCGCTCTTGCCGGGCGCAGCGTCACTCCGAGCGTCTACGACATGATGCTGGTGCTCGGGCGTGAGGAAGCAATCGCCCGGATATCCGACGCCGCTGCGTGACTGCTCCCAGTTACACAGCCCCGCTCGGCTCTAGAAACGCACCATAAACCACTGGGGCGCAACGCGGGGAGATCGGAGAACACCATGAAAGACGGTATAAAAACGGCGACACTGACCATCGGCGAGAAGTCTTTAGAGCTGCCGATCCATTCTCCAACCGTGGGCCCAGACGTTCTTGATATCCGCCGCCTCTATGCTGATGGCGGTGTGTTTACATATGACCCCGGCTTCACTTCCACGGCGGCCTGTGACAGCACAATCACGTACATCGACGGCGGCAAAGGTGAGCTCCTCCACCGTGGCTACCCAATCGACCAGCTCGCGTCGAAATCTCACTACCTCGAGGTCTGCTACCTCCTCCTTTATGGCTATTTGCCGTCAGGCGAGCAGCTCGAAGAATTCGAGAGCACGATCACGCGTCACACAATGCTCCATGAGCAGATGCAGAACTTCTTCCGCGGGTTCCGGCGGGACGCGCACCCCATGGCGATCATGGTGGGCGTCGTCGGTGCGATGTCAGCCTTCTACCATGACTCGACCGACATTTCCGACGCGCGCCAGCGCGAAGTTGCCTCGCACCGGTTGATCGCCAAGATGCCGACGATTGCCGCTTGGGCTTACAAGTACCACGTGGGTCAGCCCTTCGTTTATCCGCGCAATGATTGCTCTTATGCAGGCAATTTCCTGAGGATGTGCTTTTCAGTGCCGGCAGAGGACTATGTGCTCAACCCGATCCTTGAGCGCGCGATGGACCGTATCTTTACGCTCCACGCCGATCATGAGCAAAACGCATCAACGTCCACGGTCCGCCTTGCCTCGTCATCGGGCGCAAATCCCTTCGCATGCATCGCGGCTGGCATTGCTTGCCTCTGGGGCCCGGCCCATGGTGGCGCAAATCAGGCCTGCCTCGAGATGCTCGAAGAAATCGGGAGTGTTGACCGCATCCCAGAATTTATCGCCCGTGCGAAAGACAAGGATGACCCGTTCCGCCTCATGGGCTTCGGTCACCGCGTCTATAAGAATTTCGATCCGCGCGCGAAGGTGATGAAGCAGTCCGCAGACGAGGTGCTTGAGCTTCTCGGCGTCGACGACAATCCGAAGCTACAGGTCGCGAAAGAGCTTGAGAAGCAAGCGCTCGAGGATCCGTATTTCGCAGACAAGAAGCTTTTCCCGAACGTAGATTTTTACTCTGGCATCATCCTAGAGGCCATGGGCTTCCCCACCTCAATGTTCACACCGATCTTTGCGGTGAGCCGGACGGTGGGATGGATTTCCCAGTGGAAAGAAATGATCGCGGACCCGCAAAACAAGATCGGTCGCCCGCGCCAGCTTTATCTAGGTGAAACGCTGCGCGACTACGTGGATATCGAGAACCGCTAAGTCAGTAAGACCTTTGCTCAAGAGAAAGCGCGGCATTCCTGACGGAGCCGCGCTTTCTTTGTGGAATGAAGTTTTACGTCTAACGCCCCTCAAACTCGGCGGGCCGCTTCTGAACGAAAGCGGTCACACCCTCTTTGAAGTCCCTACTCTCCCCGCACTCACCTTGAAGCCGCGCTTCGACCGTCAGTTGCTCATGCAGTGAGTTCGAATCCGACGCGCGCAAAGCCCTTTTGATGTTTCCGTAAGCGAGCGTTGGCCCCTTAGCCAAATGCGCTGCACGGCTCTTCCAATGCTCTTCAAAGACATCATCGGGTACGGCTTCCCAGATCATGCCCCAGTCACTGGCCTGTTTGGCACTGATGCGGTCCGCAAAAAGCGCCGCGCCCATGGCCTTTGCCAGGCCCATTTGCCGCGGAAGCAGCCAAGTGCCGCCTGCATCGGGGATGAGCCCGATCCGGGTGAAAGCCTGAAGGAAAAACGCACTTTCGGCCGCGATGACCACATCGGCGCTCAAGGCCAGGTTCGCCCCGGCCCCTGCTGCCGCGCCGTTTACCGCTGCAATCGTCGGAACCGGACATTCGACAATGGCCTCCAGCATGGGGACGTATTCGTCCCTTAACGTACGCTCTAAATCGAGGTTGGCAGCAGTGCCGCGATCACCAAGGTCTTGCCCGGAGCAAAAGCTGCGCCCCTCACCCGTCAGAACAACCACGCGCGCAGAGCGACCAGCCGCTTTCATCGCATGCGTGATTTCTGCACGCATCTGTCCGTTGAGCGCATTCATCACGCCAGGTCGCCCAAGGGTGATAACTGCTATGCCGTTATCTTCGCTATATTTTATTGTGTCGTACTGCATGGGGTCTCTCCGTCGCTCCTGCCCACATAACGACGGAAAAGAGCGACGAAAAGATGGACCGAGCGTTATTTCGGATCGCTGTCCGTTGGCTCGAGCAGAGCTGCGAGCCGCGAACGCTCTTCATCGCTCAAAGCTTCCGCTGGCGCCACGTGCCTTCGACGGCCGAGCAGCACGCCTCCTACGGAAAGTAAAAGAACTGCAGGGCCCACCAGCCAAAGAAGTAGGTTCGCCCCCGACGCATCGGGCCTCAGCAGAACGAACTCTCCATAACGCGCCACGATGTAGGCGAGCACCTCATCATCGCTGTCGCCCGCCGTGAGCCGTTCGCGCACAAGAAGCCGCAAATCACGGGCCACAGGGGCAGAACTCTCATCGATGCTTTCATTTTGGCAGACGGTGCAGCGGAGGCCTTGGCTGATCTCCCGCGCGCGCTCTTCAAGCGCCGGGTTATCGAGCACCTCGTCAGGCTGCACCGCTGCCGCCGCGCCTGCGAGCCACAAAAGGGCAAAGGCCAGTCGGATCATTCTGCTGGAACCGGCGGCGCGCCGGGCTTTCTCACCTTCTGCGCGCCCGCACCGACGCGAAGTCGACGATCACGGAGCGACAGCGCACCGCCAAGCGCCATGATGATCGAACCCGCCCAAATCCAATTGGCGAAAGGTTTAATGAAAGTCCGCACCGCCCAGCCTCCGCCATCCTGCGGCTCGCCGATGACGATATAAATATCGCGCCAAACCCCGTTTCGGATCGCGGCTTCGGTCGTCGGCATACCCGCCACGGGATAGATGCGCCGCTCCGGGCGCAGGACTTCGATCCCGCTCCCATTTCGCGAAACGGCGATGTCCGCCGTGGTCGAGATGTAATTCGGCCCTTGAACTTCTCGC
>JBCCYG010000201.1:0-4599 GCA_039190145.1 Pseudomonadota bacterium
AAAGGCGATGACAGTGGGGTCGTTGCTGCGCAAAAGCTCTCTCATATCTGAGATTTAGGCGCCTCTTGCGGCGCTGTCGAGACGACCGGAGCCGCTAATGAGCCTCGATGCTGCTGCTACTAAGCCCCATGAGCGCATGGCTGAAGCGCTCGAGGCCGATTTGCAGGCGGTAAACGCGTTAATCCGAGATCGCATGGCATCGAAACACGCACCGCGCATTCCAGAGGTTACCGCACACCTTGTTGAAGCGGGCGGTAAGAGGCTCCGCCCCATGCTGACCCTCGCGAGCGCGAAGCTCTGCGGGTATGCAGGCCCGTACCATATCCATCTCGCGGCGACGGTAGAATTCATCCACACGGCGACTTTGCTCCATGATGACGTGGTCGACGAAAGCAAGCAGCGCAGAGGGAGACCGACCGCCAACCTGCTTTGGGATAATCAATCGAGCGTTCTTGTTGGTGACTATCTCTTTGCGCGGTCGTTTCAGTTGATGGTCGAAACAGGCTCGATCCGGGTCCTCGACATCCTTTCCAACGCCGCGGCGACGATTGCAGAAGGCGAAGTGCTTCAGCTTTCCGTGGCGCAAAACACCGCCACGGTGGAGGAGACCTACATCCAGGTCGTCCGCGGTAAAACTGCCGCTCTCTTTTCTGCGGCCACCGAGGTTGGGGGGGTGATTGCCGACCAGCCGGAGGCGGTTCAGAAGGCGCTTTTCGATTACGGTGATGCGCTCGGCATCGCCTTTCAGATGGTTGACGACCTTCTTGACTACGGCGGCACGACAGGGGTTATCGGCAAGAATATTGGCGATGACTTCCGCGAACGAAAGCTGACGCTACCAGTAATCCGCGCCATAGCCGCAGGGAGCTCAGAAGAGCGAGCGTTCTGGGAACGTACGATCGGCAAGGGCGAACAGTATGAAGGCGACCTGGAGGAAGCGCTGACTTTGATGGCGTGCCACGGCACGCTTGAAAGCACGCGAGATACGGCACGCGCCTATATTACAAGGGCAAAGGCTGCATTGGCCCATGCACCTGACCATGCGCTGCGCGATATGCTCGTGGACCTCGCCGATTACGTGGTCGCACGCGTTAAGTGAGCGTTGCGGCCTCGACCCACCAAGCTGGATGCAGCTTTGCAAGATGTGCTGCCGCTCCTTCGGCCGTAGATCGATCTGGGAACAGACCATAGCACGTCCCCCCTGCCGCAGACGGCCGCGCCATAAGGCAGCCCGGTGCCATTGCCAGCTCATCGATGACCTCGGCGAGCTCATCTTCAACATCCAAGGGCAGAGCGCGAAGCCACTGAGCCACTTCCCGCGCCGTGCCCCAGTCAGTGGGCGCGTCAGGGAGGTCTACGCCGACGTCCGTCCCAGCCTTTCCACCGCCATGGACAAGCACCGCATGGAGGGCTGGAAGAGAAGCCGTAAAAACCGCGCCTTCAGACAAGGTCGCTGCCCGCGACGCCAGACAAGCAAACACATTCGTGCCGAGCACGTCGACATCCGGTGCTGGCTGGGGACCAGGGGCTCTCTTGAGAATGCGTAGGGACGCTGCAACAAGCGGCGCGGTGCCGCCTAGCCCTTCGTCGAAAGGTACTAATTTGCCCACGGATATGCTTGCCTTGGTGCGCGATCCAACCAAGCACAGCGCCTCAGCCACAGCCGCATAATCATCCTGGTCGTCCATGGGCCCCGTCACAGACACGACAGAGGCCCCGTCGTTTTCAACGGCCACAAGATCACCCACATCGGCAAAAGCGATTAGAGCGGTTCCACCGCCCCGGGCCAGTGTGATCATTGCTGGCGCGCGCGCCTCAACCGTCTTCGGCGACGGCAAGGGGTTCCATTCCTTCTTCGGCAATAACCACGTCTAGCCCAACATCTATCTTACGCCGGATACGTTCGGCTTCCTTGGGCTCCGGGTTAAAGCTCAGCGCGCGATGCCACTGAAAATGCGCTTCGGTGTGGCGCCCGACGGACCAGTAAACGTCGCCAAGATGATCGTTGATCACCGGGTCTGTCGCCATGAGCTCCACCGCCGTCTCCATCGGTGCGACGGCCTCATCAAATCGACCCAGTCGATAGAGGACCCAGCCGAGGGAATCGAGAATGTGGCCGTTGTCTGGGCGTAGCTTGGCAGCGGTCTGAATTAGCTCCAGCGCTTCACCGAGCTTGATGCGCTTTTCTACGAGCGAATAACCCAGATAGTTGAGAACCTGCGGCTGGTTCGGCCGAAGCTCTAGCGCCATGCGAAAATCAGCCTCGGCCTCGGTCCAGTTTCCTTCGCGTTCATGGCTGATGCCTCGCGCGAAAAAGCTGAACCAGTCCGATGGCGCAACCTCACCTTTGAGCGCCATGGCGGCATCATAAGCCTCGATTGCATCAGAATAGTTCTCAGAGCGTCGGAGCGTATCGCCCAGCTTTGAATGGATGGCTGAAATCCCGGGGTAGCTCTCTGCAAGCTGCATGAGCACCTCAACGGCCGCATCAGGTCTACCCGAGGCCCGGAGCGCGTCAGCGCGCCCAATCTCGGCTGTTATGAACTCTGGTGCGTCCCGGGGAACGCGATCGTAGGTGGCGGTTGCGAGTTCCGGTCGCTCTAACCGCTCTAGATAGCCCGCTGAGAGAAGCAAGGCGTCGACATGTGCGGGATTCAGTGACTCTGCCACCCGAGAATAGAGGAGGGCGTAGCTATCCGACGCCTCGCCATCGAGCGCCGCTGCCACGGTATAGAACACTTCAGCCATTCCATGGGCAGGGTCGCTGACCATGGTGAACTCGAGCTTTTCATCTTCTGATAGGCGTCGATCTAAATCAGTGAGCGTTGCGTCCAGTGCTGTCCCCATGACGCGGGCAATCGCGGCGCGAGCCTCGTCATTGCGGTCTAGCTGCGAAAGCACCATCACATAGGCGATGAGACCGCGTCGGTTATCAGGCAGCGTACCGCCGTCAGCACCAGAGAAAATAGCCTCAGCACCCTCGAAATCTCCTGCACTAGCTAGGGCAAGCGCTTTGTGGTGCAGCGCGAACGCACGTAGACCCTGGCGGGCGCCTATGGCGTCAAACGCCGCCAGTCCGGCCTCCAAATCGCCATTTCCAACATGGGCCCAGGCTTCGAGCAAACCATCCACGAGCGGTCCAACTCGCGTTCCAGCTTCGAAGGTCTCGACCAATTCACCGTATTTTCCGTCGAGCGCGTTTTGGGAAATGACCGCCATTTGGGCGATCTGACTTTTCGATCCGCGTTCCAGCATGCGGGCACCAAGATCTTTGGCTTGTCGGTATTGCCCTAATGCCAGATGCGCCGACATGGCGTTTTCCATATGTGCGTGATTTGCCGGGTCGCGCGCGAGAGCCTCGGTGTAAAATCTAACCGCGGCCTTGTAGTCATTCTCTGCGCTTGCGTGCCTGGCAGCCAGATAGAAACCCGATGTCCCGAACGGGAGCTCCTGCGCATTTAGTTGAGTTACTGCCGATGATAGTGCGACTGCCAAGCAGGCAGAACGCACCATTGCTGATGCCTCTTTCCTCATACCGTCTCCCCAGGGGCGTCCTGACGCGCCCGCAGAGAAAGGCTACGAAGCACAATTTTCGGAATCAATGGTGCATTCGCAAAAAGCTGGGTGAAATTGCCGCGCCTTACGCCACGTGCTTACATGTTGGGATAGTTCGGCCCATCCCCGCCCTGGGGCGTCACCCAGGTGATGTTTTGCGCGGGGTCTTTTATGTCACACGTCTTGCAATGCACGCAGTTTTGGAAGTTCACGACGAATCTCGCGGGCTTCTCAGGCTCCTTCACCACCTCATACACACCTGCCGGGCAATAGCGCTGAGCGGGTTCGGCGTATTTGGGCAGGTTATCGAGGAGGGGCGTAAGGTCGTTGCCCAATCGAAGGTGCGACGGTTGCTGCTCTTCATGATTCGTCATGGCGAACGAGACATTCGTTAGCCGATCAAAGCTAAGCTTGCCGTCGGGCTTTGGGTAATCGATGGGCTTATGCTGATACACGCTCTCGGTGCTCGCGGCGTCGGTCTTACCGTGTTTGAGCGTGCCCAGGATGTTCCAACCGGTCAGTGTGGCCACCCACATGTCAGCGCCGCCACCCATGAGCGACGCGATGAGCCCGTACTTGGACCAGAGCGGTTTGACATTGCGCACTGGCTTTAGATCGGCCGCGACTGGGCCGCTCTTAAGCGCGTCATCGTACTCCTGGAGAACATCGCCACTGCGCCCGGCATTTATCGCCTCGTGGGCGGCTTCGGCGGCGTGGATGCCCGAATACATAGCGTTATGATTGCCCTTGATCCGCGGCACGTTAACGAGACCGGCGGAACAACCGAGCAAGCAGCCCCCGGGGAACGCAGTTTGCGGGATGGACTGCCAGCCACCTTCGGAGATAGCGCGTGCCCCATAGGCGATGCGTTTGCCGCCCTTCAAGAGCTCCTGCATCATCGGGTGATGCTTGAAGCGCTGGAATTCCATGTAAGGGAAGACGTGAGGGTTTGCGTAGTTCAGGTGAACCACGAACCCTACGTAAACCTGGTTGTTGTTGAGATGGTAGACAAATGAACCGCCGCCCGCATTGGAGCCGAGCGGC
>JBCCYG010000202.1:0-4589 GCA_039190145.1 Pseudomonadota bacterium
GGCGCGCAAGCTGCAATCGCGCCTAGGGAGGCCAAGAATGACCGACACGCTGCGCCTGACAACGGCTCAGGCAATCATCAAATACCTGCAAAACCAATTCATCGAGATCGACGGGCAGGAATGGCGCGTCTGCGGCGGTGGCTTTGGTATTTTCGGCCATGGCAACGTCACCTGCTTGGGCGAGGCACTCTACAATGTGCAGGACGACCTCCCTCTTTACCGCGGCCAAAACGAGCAGGGGATGGGCTTCGCTGCAGCGGGTTATGCCAAGACATGGCTGCGCCAGCGATTCATGTTCTGCACGGCCTCCGCCGGCCCTGGGACGGCTAATTTGCTCACTTCCGCCGCCCTTGCGCATGCAAATCGCCTTCCCGTGCTGATGCTCTGCGGCGACACGTTCCTGACCCGCTTGCCGGATCCCGTCCTACAGCAGCTGGAGCATTACGGCGATCCGACCTTCGGCCTCAATGACGCCTTCAAGGCCGTAAGCCGCTATTGGGATCGCATCACACACCCCGCTCAGGTCATCCAATCCCTCCCAGCGGCTCTTGCGACCCTGCTCGACCCCGCGGATTGCGGCCCCGCCTTCATCGCCCTCCCGCAGGACGTCCAAGGGTGGGCATATGATTACCCCGTTGAAATGTTTGCTAGAAAGGCCCACCGCATCCGCCGCGTCACCCCCGACGCCCGTGACGTAGCCGATGCGGCTGCCGCGCTCAAAGCCGCAAAACGCCCGATGATCATCGCGGGCGGCGGCGTGCAGTATTCCCAGGCCGTAGCCGAACTCACCGCCTTTGCCGAGGCACATCAGATCCCCGTGGTCGAAACCATCGCGGGCCGCGCCAATATGATCGGCACCCACGAGCTCAACGCCGGCCCCATCGGCGTCACCGGCTCCAACTCCGCCAACACCATCGCCGAAGAGGCCGACGTCATCCTCTCCGTTGGCTCGCGACTACAAGACTTCACCACCGGCTCCTGGACGGCTTTCGCCAAAGACGCCCAAATCATCGGCCTCAATGCTGCGCGGCACGACGCGGGCAAGCACCGCTCTCTCCCTGTCGTCGGCGACGCCAAATTAGGCCTGGAGGCCCTCGGCGCGGCCATGGCCGGCTACAAGGCACCCGCGGCTTGGACAGCCCACGCAAAAGCGGAAAAGGCGAAATGGGATGCATACGTGGCGGATAACGTCAGCTACGGCAATCGCCCGAACTCCTACGCCCAAGCGATCGGCGTCGTGAACGAGCTCTGCGACACCCGTGACCGCGTCGTCGCGGCAGCGGGCGGCCTCCCCGCAGAGGTCACCGCCAACTGGCGCACGCTCGACATCGGCACCGTCGATGTCGAATTCGGCTTCAGCTGCATGGGCTACGAAATCGCCGGCGCCTGGGGCGCCCGCATCGCCCAGTCCGAACGCGAGCCCGCCCAGGACACGATCAGCTTCTGCGGCGACGGCTCCTACCTCTTGATGAACTCAGACATCTACTCCTCCGTCCTCACCGGCAAAAAGCTCATCATCCTCGTCCTCGACAATGGCGGCTTCGCGGTCATCAACAAGCTCCAAAACAACACCGGTAATGAGAGCTTCAACAACCTCATCGCCGACACGCCCACAGCCACGACCCCATTCGCGGTCGATTTTGAAAGCCACGCCGCAGCCATGGGCGCGAATGCTGAAACCGTCTCTAACCCCGCCGAGCTCGCCGAGGCCTTCAAGCGTGCCAAAGACGCAGACAAAACGACTGTTCTCGTCATGAAAGTCGACGCCTATGACGGCTGGACGGCCGAAGGCCACGCCTGGTGGGAGGTCGGCACACCGGCCGTATCTGGCAGCGAAAAGGTACGTGCAGCCCACGATGACTGGGAATCCACCCGCCCGAAACAGCGCAAAGGCGTCTGAATGGACCTCTTCGACGGCATCAAGAAAAACAACTTCGTCGTCGTCGGCCGCGCGGGGATGGATCTCTACACCGACCCCGGCGTCGCCGTGGAAGACGCCGCGACCTTCACCGTCGGCCTGGGCGGCTCATCGGCCAACATCGCGGCAGGTATTTGCAAACTCGGCGGCCAAGCCTCCCTCGTCACCCGCGTCTCCGATGACAGCATCGGCAGCTACTGTACCCAGCAACTCAGGAGATATGGCGTCGGCACGGACTACGTGACGCCCATCGGCGGCGAATACCGCAACTCTCTCGCCATCTACGAATCCCGCGTTGAGGGGCACCGCAACACGCTCTACCGCAACGGCGCCGCCGACTTTCAAATGAGCCTCGATGACGTCGAGCGCGTCGACTACGCCGCTTTCGGCGCGCTCGTCACGGCAGGCACTGTCTTTGCCGCCGAGCCCTCCCGCACAGCCGCCTTTAAGGCCTTCGACCTCGCCCATGCGGCGGGCCTTCCTGTCATTTTCGACGTCGATTACCGCCCCTACAGCTGGGCCTCCGCGCAAGAAGCCTCCGAAATTCTCACCGCCGCCGCCGAAGCCTCCGACATGATCGTCGGCAATGATGACGAATTCGGCTTTATCGCTGGCGATTACGAGCAAGGCCTTTCCAAGGCCCGCGAGCTCGCCAAAACAACACAGCTCATCACCTACAAGATGGGCGAGAAGGGCGCGCTTACGTTCCACAACGGCGACGAGATCGCCACCGGCATCTACCCCGTCGAGGCGCTCAAACCCACCGGCGCTGGCGACAGCTTCATGGCGGGCCTGGTAACCTCCATCGCCGATGGCCACGATCTCCACACGGCGATCCTCCGCGGCTCAGCCTGCGCCTCCATCACCGTGTCCCGCCCCGGCTGCGCCCCAGCCATGGCCGACCGCGAAACACTAGAAACATTCCTCGCCCAACACCCCGGACCGACCTGATGCACATCCCTCCCTACGACAATCACAACATGCCCATCGTCGACGCGGGCGACGCCACAGTGCCGCTCAACTACTTCAACATCGTCAAACTCGACCCGGGCCAAGCCTTTGACTACCAGGTGCCCGGCTATGAGACCTGCATCGTTCCCGCCACCGGAACAATTAATATCGCCATAGAGGGCTTCGCAGCGGACAATCTCGGCAACCGTGGCGTGGATGTCTGGGATGGCGAACCAGAGGGCGTTTACGTGCCGTCGGGCGCTAAAGCCAGCATCGAAGCGGTCACCAAAACCGAGGTCTTCGTCGCCGGCGCGAAATACGACGATGTCCTAGAGCCCTTCGCCGTCCGCGCTCACGAGCTTGACCTCGTCCAATACGGCTCCGACGACACAAAAACCCATCGCAAGATCAAACACATCCTCGGTCAGAAACAGCACGGCAAGGTCGGCCGCCTCCTCGTCTCAGAGCTCTTTACCGTAGGGGCGGGCGGCTGGTCCGGCTTCCCGAGCCACAAACACGACACAGATCGTCTCCCAACCGAAACGCGCCACGACGAAACCTACAACTTCCGCTTCCGCCCCAATCACGGCTCAGGCGTCCAAATGCTGCAGCGCGAGGACGGCAAACCGGGCGACGCATACCACATCGTCGACGGCTCCACGATCTGCCTCGATAACGGGTATCATCCCTGCGCCGTGCTGCCCGGCTACGAGATGTATTACTTCACAATCCTCGGAGGGCTTTCGCAACGGAGCCTGGTGCAGTACTTCCAACCAAGCCACGCCTATCAGATCGAAACGATCCCCGGCATCAAGGATATGATCGCCAAGTTCAAATGACGCGCCGTCCGCCAGAGAACTCCACACGACGCACGGGCGCACAGCGCTAACATGCCGCTCGCGACTTTATCTGACGTCCTTCGACAGGCTTTGCGCAACAACCACGCCGTAGCGGGCATGGTCACCCTCGGTTGGGAGGAAATGCGCGCTTATGTGGCCGCCGCAGAAGTGGAGGAAAGCCCGGTTATCCTCCAGGCAGGCCCAAGCTGCCGCGCGCATACCCCGATCCCCGTCCTGGGCAAGATGTTCCGGCATCTAGCAGAGGCCGCGAGCGTCCCCGTCGTGGCGCATCTCGACCATGGCTACACCTATGAGGAATGCGTGGAAGCGTTGGACGCGGGCTTCACCTCGCTGATGTTCGACGGCTCCCGAAAGCCGCTCGCCCAAAACATCGATGAAACCGCCAAGGTCGCCGAGCTCGCCCATAGCGCGGGCATCAGCTGCGAGGGCGAGATTGGCTTTGTGGGCTACGATGGCGGCGAGGAATCAAACGGCACCGACCCGACCGAGGCCGCAAAATTCGCGGCCGATACCAAAGTCGACGCCATGGCGATCTCAGTGGGCAACGTCCACCTACAGCAGGATCAGACCGGCGGCCTCGACGAGGCCCGCATCGCCGCGATCCAGGCGCAGACCGACATCCCGCTTGTGATCCATGGCGGCTCCGGCGTCCCTGCCGCGCAACGGGCCCATCTCGCCACGACAACGAGCATCTGCAAATTCAACATCGGCACTGAGCTGCGCATGGCCTTCGGTCACGCGCTGCGCGACGCGGTTAACGCGGATGCCTCCCGCTTCGACCGGGTTCAGATCCTGAGCGAAACCCATGACCCAGTAGAAGCCGCCGCGCGCCGCGTCATCCGCACGCTTCAGGGCCGCGA
>JBCCYG010000203.1:0-4588 GCA_039190145.1 Pseudomonadota bacterium
CATCAGGACATCCGCCCGCTCAAGATCGGGCTATTGAACCTGATGCCCAAGAAGATTCAGACCGAAAACCAGTTTGCGCGGCTTATCGGAGCCACGCCGTTACAGATTGATCTGCGTCTGATCCGCATGAGTGAGCACCAGGCCCGCAATACGGCGGCTGCTCACATGGAAGAGTTCTATCAGCCCTTCCAGGCCGTCAAAGGCGAGAAGTTTGACGGCCTCATCATTACCGGCGCGCCCATTGAGCACCTGCCCTTTGAGGAGGTAACGTATTGGGATGAGCTGCGCGAGGTCATGGACTGGACACAGAGCCATGTGCATTCGACCTTTGGCGTCTGCTGGGGCGGCATGGCGATGCTTTGGCATTTCCACGGGGTGCCGAAACACATGTTGACGCAGAAGGCCTTCGGTTGCTTCCGACACAGCAACCAGGCCCCAGAGAGCCCCTATCTGCGCGGCTTTTCCGATGATCTGGCCATGCCGGTCAGCCGCTGGACGGAGATGCGCCGCGCAGAGATCGAAGCCGCGGGCCTCCCGATCCTGCTGCAGTCAGAGGCTGTGGGACCCGCGCTGGTGGAGGACCCGGCGCATCGGGCGCTCTATGTCTTTAACCATTTCGAGTACGACAGCGTCACGCTCGCGGAGGAGTATCAACGCGATCTGAGCGCAAATCAGGTGGCCGGTGCGGAGATCGCGCTGCCGGTGGATTACTTCCCCGGCGACGATCCTGCCGCGCCGCCTCAGAACCGCTGGCGCTCCCATGCGCATCTTCTCTATGGCAACTGGCTTTCAGAGATTTATCTCACCACTCCATATGATGCGTCGCTTATCGGCGAGTCAGAAACGGATTTGCGAAAGACCGACGGATAAGCGGAGTGGCCAGAGTGGTAATCTTGATCGCCGTCCTGGCCGGGATCGGCTTTACGCTCGCCGTGCGTGCCCTGGCGGCGGCCAATGAGGCACGGGCAGAGGCCGCCCATCCCCCTGAGGGGCAGTTCGTGGAGGTGGACGGTGTCCGTATCCACGCGGTTGTCATGGGCAGCGGGCCAGACCTGGTGCTGCTTCACGGCGCTGGTGGCTCGACGCGAGACTACACATTTGCATTCGCGGAGAGGCTTTCGACCCGGTACCGGGTTATCGCCATGGACCGCCCAGGCCTCGGTTATTCAGGCCGTTTGCGTGATTACAGCGTCTGGTCCCGCGAGGCAGAAACGCCGCGCGAGCAGGCACGGCTCCTGCAGGCTGCCGCGGCTCAGCTCGGGGCGGAGAAGCCCATCGTGCTCGGCCATTCGTTTGGCGCCATTGTGGCGCTCGCCTGGGCGCTTGAGCGGCCCGAGAATATCAGCGGCGTGATTTCTGTGGGCGGGGTGGCGAACCCATGGGAAGGCGGTGTCGGCGGGTTTTATGATCTGACGGCCTCGCCCCTGGGTGGCGCGCTGTTTGTGCCGCTCGCGACCGCGTTCGTTTGGGATGGGTATTTGCAGCAGTCGGTGACCAATGTGTTCCGCCCACAGTCCGAGCCGGAAGGATATGGCGCGCATTTCGGGCCGCGCATGTCGGCCCGCCGCGAGACGCTCCGCGCCAATGGGCGGCAGGTCCATGGGCTTAAGCCCTATGTGATCGAGATGGTGCAGGACTATCCGGGGATCACCGTGCCGGTTGAGATCGTCCATGGGGATGCGGACACCACGGTGCCGCTCCAGGTGCATTCGATACCGCTCTCTGAGCAGGTGCCGGGCGCAAACCTCACCGTGCTTCCCGGGGTCGGTCACATGCCCCAGCACGCGGACCCGGACGCTGTTGAGGCGGCCATAGACCGCGCCGCCACGCGCGCTGGATTGCGCTAGGGGGCCCGCGCCTCCATAGTCACGGCAATTGGGGAGAGTGATATGGGCAAGCCTTTTGACGGAGCGATCTCCGCCTTTTACGAAAAGAAAGCTCCGAAAGACGTGCGTAAGGCAGTCAAGGATGCGAGCAAGGATGACATCCTCAACCCGACATACCCATATGAAGAGAGGATGGACAAAGACGCCTATGAAGAAGAGCTCGCCGCGCTTCAGGTGGAGCTGGTTAAGTTCCTCGCCTGGGTCAAGAATACCGGGCAGCGGGTCGCGATCGTCTTTGAGGGGCGCGATGCAGCGGGAAAAGGCGGCACGATCAAAAGGTTCCGCGAGAACCTTAACCCGCGTTCTGCGCGGATCGTAGCGCTATCAAAGCCCTCCGACCGCGAGGCTGCAAGCTGGTATTTCCAGCGTTACATCGCGCATCTGCCCTCGGAGGGTGAGATCGTGTTTTTTGACCGATCTTGGTACAATCGGGGCGTGGTCGAGCATGTCTTTGAATTCTGCACGCCCGAGCAGCGCGAGCATTGGTTCACGCAGGTTTGCCCCTTTGAGCAGATGCTCGTGGATGACGGCATCCACCTCTCAAAGCTCTGGCTCAATGTGGGTCGTGCGACGCAGCTCAAGCGCTTTCTGGAGCGCGAGAATGACCGCCTCAAACAGTGGAAGCTGAGCTGGATTGATGTGGAAGGTCTCAACCGCTGGGACGGCTACACAGAGGCGATCGGCGAGACGCTAACGCGGACAAACACCCCCTGCCCCTGGACGGTCGTGCGTACCGATGACAAACGCCGCGCGCGGCTCAATGCGATCCGCTCGGTCCTGAAGAAGTTTGAATACTCGGGGCGTAGCGACAAAGCGCTTGACCTCGATGGGGCCATCGCGGGAGGGATCGACCTCTGGCATGCCTAAGCGCGGCTATCATCACGGTAACCTACGGCAGGCCCTGGTCGATTCCGCGCTGAGGCTCATCGAGGAAAAGGGCCCGACGGGCTTTACCCTTTCAGAAGCGGCGAAGGATGCCGGCGTGACGCCCGCTGCTGTCTATCGTCACTTTGAGGGTCGCGATGACCTCATCGCGGAGGCCGCGCGCCAGGGCTATGCCATCTTCGCGGATTTGATGGAGCATGCCTATAACAAGGGGCAGCCTTCAGCGCTTGCGTCCTTTGAGACCGTGGGGCGCGCGTATCTCGCGTTCGCGCGGCGCTTTCCGGGGCATTACGTGGCGATGTTTGAGAGCGGGATCTCGATTCAGCGCACGCCCGAGCTTAATGACGTGGCCACGCGCGCCCTTGGGGTACTTGAGCGCGCCGCAACGGAGCTCTCGCAGCATATCCCTGAGGAAAAGCGGCCCCCGCCGCAGATGTTTTCGGCCCATGTCTGGGCCATGTCCCATGGCGTGGTGGAGCTTTTCGCGCGCGGGTCACCTGGGACTAAGAGCCCGTTCCCGCCAGAGGATTTGCTGGAAACGGGGATCGGGATCTACTTGAGGGGATTGGGGCTTATCCCGGCTGATCACGATCGCTGAGGGGAACGGCCTTCGAAGGCCCTTAAAGGCGCGTGAAGGCATTTCGAAACGCCTTTTGCCTCTAATCAGAGAAGAGGACGAGGGCCCGAGGGTCCCAGGCTACTTGAGCATCAGCCCCTCTTTCCAGCACGGGGCGTCCGACAATGTTTTTCATCGAGAGCGTCACTGGGTCCGGCACGCCCGGGAGCTCAACGTCGTAATAGGTCATGTCACCGTAATAGCTTTGCTCAGCGACGGTGCCTTGGGTCACCTGCCCTTTCGGCGCGGGCTCACCCGCAAAGACAAGCGACATCATCTCGGGCCGAATGCCCACCTGCGCGGGACCAGACGCAAGGCCACCTGGGCATTGGTCTTCATCAAGTTTAGCTTTGCCGAGGCCTGCGATCTCCACATAGACGGCTTCGCCATTGGCTTTGGCCTGCGCAGGCAGGAAATTCATCACGCCGATGAAATCCGCCACTTGGCGCGTCAGCGGGCGACGGTAGAGGTCTTGCGGGGCGGCGACCTGGGCGATGCGGCCCTCGAACATGACGGCGATGCGGTCCGACATGATGAGCGCTTCTTCCTGGTCATGGGTGACGAGGATGAAGGTGATACCGACCTGGCGCTGGAGGCGGCGGAGCTCGCCCTGCATTTGTTCACGCATCTTTTTGTCGAGGGCGGAGAGCGGCTCATCGAGAAGGAGGACTTTGGGCTGGAGGACCAGTGCGCGCGCCAGTGCAACCCGCTGTCTCTGTCCACCGGAGAGGGCATGGGCCGCCCGGCTCCCGTAGCCTTCGAGGCCCACCATGGTGAGCGCCTCTGTGACCTTGGCCGTCTTCTCGGCGTCGCTCAGCCCCTTTTTGCGGAGCCCGAAGGCGACGTTCTCCGCCACGTTGAGATGGGGAAAGATCGCGTAGCTCTGGAAGACCATGTTCGTGGGGCGCAGATTGGGCGGGACGCCTGTCATGTCCTGGTCTGCGAGGCGGAGCGTCCCGGCGCTGGCGTCTTCAAAGCCTGCAATTGTGCGCAGGAGCGTGGTCTTACCGCAGCCCGAGGGCCCGAGGAGCGAAAAGAACTCTCCCTCCGCGATATCAAGGTGGATGTCGCGCAGGGCATGATACTCGCCGTAGTATTTCTCGATCCCAGTGAGGGCGATGATCGGCTGGCTCACAGGAAGCCCCCTTTGTCTTTGAGGCCCGCACGCGCGAGGCCGCGGCGGCGGAAGTATTCAGCGATG
>JBCCYG010000204.1:0-4554 GCA_039190145.1 Pseudomonadota bacterium
AGCATCGCCATGAAGCGCGCCTCGAGCTGCGGCTGGTTGAACCAGTAGGTGACGTGCCAGCCGGAGGGGGCGAGGCTTTCCCAATCGACGATCTGGAGATTTTCGAGCTCTGCGTTTTTCCAATAATAGAGCTCTTTGTGGTTCTCGAAATCCGGGTCGCTGTCGCAATCGATGCCGAGAGAGGCGAGGATGCGGGCGACCTCATGGTCCATCGTCACGGCGCGGGGGCGATTGTAGATTTCGGGCCATTTCTCGACGATGACGACGTCGCGGCCCGCGCGACCCAGCAATATGGCCAGGAGGAGGCCCACGGGGCCCGCGCCCACGATGGCGATTTGCGTGTTAATGGCTGTCATGCTGTCCCCCCGCCGCTTTCGGGCGGTTTTGCCGAACTCGGCGTAGAAAGCCCAGCAAAATCAGGGAGGCAGCCTGGAGCGCAACAGGGCCGCCCGAGAGAGGGCGGCCCTGGCTTTGATCCGTTTTGCTTACTGGATTGGGTTGCCGAAGAGGGTCTCGTACATGACGGAGTAGACTTCGGTTGAGTCCATCAGAGGCTCGATGAGATCGCTATTGAGACCCGCGCCGCGGACGAGGATGCCGCCGGCGACGTCGCTGTAGCCCGTCCAGGCGATGCCATAGAAATGGGTATTGCCGTTTTTGTCGGGCGCGGTTTCGAACGCGTCGCCAAAGGCACCTTGCACGCCGTGGAGGACGCCCCCGCCGCGCGTTGTTGCTTCGACGGCACCTTCTTCTTGGCGGTAGACCTGGAGGCCTGCAGCGTCGGAATCGGCAGCCATGATCAGCATCGTGTCATCGCGGTCTTCCATGAAGTCGAGGATCGAGCCCACGGCGGCGTCGGCGCGGGAGAGCGCCTCGAGCGTGCCGAAGGCGTTCATGTTGTTGGCGATGTTGTCGGTGCCTTCCTCTTCGATGACCGCGAAGAAACCGTCTTCATTTCGGGAGACGATGGCGAGAGCCACCTCGGCCATTTCGGCGATCGTTGGCGCGCTTTCCCAATAGGTGGGGAGGCCGTCGATGAGGTTCCGCTCGCGCTCCTGGTCGTTGAAAGTGTGGTTGTGGGCAAAGATGCCCAGCACCTTGTCGACGGTTGCCGTGTCGAGGGCGAGCATCTCATCGCGGGTGTAGACAACGGTGTAGCCGAGTTCTTTCGCTTCATTGATTAGGTTGCGGCGATCACTGCGCTGACCGGGGCCGTGGCGGCCTTCTACGCCTTCGGGAAGAAGAAAGCGCTCGCCGCCTGCCATGATCACTTGCGCGCCGGAGCTGATTACTTGGCGGGAAATGTCATGGGTGTTGGAGCGGCTCTTATTGGAGGCGACGAAGACGGCAGTGCCGGGTTCGGCGATGTGGCCGGACTGGACGAGGGCCACGGCTTTACCGGCGGCCATGGCTTCCTCTGCGATGGACATGTCGCGGCCCGAGGCGGCGGTGAGCATTTCGGTTTCGTTCATGCCAAAGCTGTCGGCGCGCACTTTGACCCCGTAAGCATGAACCGTCGCGCCGCCATGGGACGTGCCCGTGACCCGGTCGGCCATGTGGCCGGTGTAGACGCCCAGCGCCGGGAGTTTGTCCCAGTTGAGCTCCCCATCGGGGCCCACTGTATGCATGCGGGCAGCCAGCCAGTGGTTTACGCCGGTGCCGTCTGGGTGAAAGAAGATCACGTTGCCGGTCTCTTGCGCTTGCCCAGCGCTTGCTAGGGAGATCGCAAGGGCGGACATCGCCGATAGGCAGCTCATCTTTGTCATGTCTGTTTTCCTCGAGTTGAAACGCGTGCTCTGCCCGTGCTTCGGACATCAAGAGCTTGGCCCCAACTTCGTCGCTGTCCTTTGCAACAGCTGCATCACGGGCGGGTAAAGGTTGGATGACATCCGCACGCAGAGAAAAACTGAGGGGCGAAGCATTTTGGGGATTCACAGGGCGAATCAGCGTCGCTATGATTCGTCAGTACAAGGGTGCGGATGTTGTGAAGGCAACGCGAAACGACACTCGGGGTAGGGCATCAGGCATGGAAACGGGCTTTCGAGGCACGTTCGTCATATCCTGGTCGCAGACGCAAACAGACGGCGAAAACGCCGCTCCGCCAACGACGCTGGCAGCAGGTAAGACCTGGCGTTGGGATGGTGACGTGGTCCGCATAGACGGGCCGGGCGCGCTACTGCGACTGGAGGGGGCAAACGGGGACGCTGAGCTGCGCAGGCGGGCTGCGGACAGAGTTCGCAAACTTGTCGGCGCAGCTCGCGCCAACTCCACTGACATCGATGGATTTGCTACGTCCGAGGCCGAGCTCTTGCGCGATGACTGCTTTGTGGTGACCGATGGGCGCGGCGCCTATGTCGTTACCGTGATTGAGGTCGAAGGGGCGCAACCGCTAGCGATGTTTGTCGATGCGGTCCCGCAACAGGGCCGCGAGCTTTGGGTTGTAGAGGCCAAGATCGAACCGCGAGGCACATTCGCCCAGGCCCCTGAAATCGGGCGCATGATTTGCTTTACGCCGGGCACGGCGATCCGCGTGGCGGATGGGGTCTGCGATGTGGCCGACCTACGCCCTGGGGACATGGTGCAGACCAAGGATAACGGGCTGCAACAGGTACTATGGACCGGTGCGCGCCGGATCTCAGGCGCAAGGCTTCATGTGATGCCGGAGCTGGCACCGGTGAGGCTCCTCGCGGGAGCCTTGGGCTCAGATCGTCCTGATGACGAGCTTTTGGTGTCGCCAGAGCATCGGATGCTCGTCGAGGGTGCTCGTGCGCGGGAGCTTTTCAACGTTGATGAAGTGCTTGTGGCCGCCCGGGATCTCGTGGACGGCAAGAACATCTGGATCGACCGAATGGTGCGGGAAGTGACTTATGTGCATGTGCTCCTTGAACGGCATGAGATCGTCTTTGCCGGTGGGGTGGAGACCGAGAGCTTCCATCCGGCGCAGGCGGCTTTGACAGCAGCCCAGGTTGCAGAGATGGAAGCTAGCCTGCCCGCGGCGGCAGATGCCGAGTTTGCCCGGCGGGTGCTGTCGCGGTCAGAAGCGGCGATCTTAGGCTACGCGGCTTAAGCGGCGCGTGCGGCGGCGAGCCCGTCACTTTCGGACATAGACACGCAAAGGCTTGCCAGGGTGCGCGGCTCCTCCATGGGCCAAGGGCGGCCGCGATGGAGGACGGCGCGTTGGTCCCACAGGAGGACATCGCCCACTTCCCAGGCATGGGTGTAAGTGAATTCACGCCGCGTACAGAATGCTGTGAGCTCATCGATAAGCGCGCGGCCCTCTTCGTCACTTAGGCCGTCGACGGCGTAAACGTGGGAGGCGATATAGAGCGCTTCCTCACCATTCACCGGGTTGACCCAGATCGCCGGCCAACGCTGTGCGGGCCATTTGTTGAACATGGGCAGGTTCGCCAGCTCCTCAGACAGGCGCGCGCGGGAGGTGCGGTAATGGTGGTGGAAGTAACCGCCACGGATGCGCACCTTAAGGCTTTCTGGCATTGCGGCCCAGGCTGCGCGGGACGAGGCGAGCTCGGTCTCGCCCCCTGACGAGGGCAAAACGCGGGCCGTCAGGATGTTGCAGAGCGCAGGCGTTGGCATGAAGGTGCTGTCGATGTGCCATTGCTGATTGGCGCGGAGGTTGAGGCTGTGGAGGTCCATTTCCCCAGTGACGCCGGTGGCCGTTTCGTTGGACACGAGGGGGATGGCTGCGGGCTCGCCTGCTTTGCGTTCGTCTTTGAGGCGGTCCTCTACTTCGCCAAAGAAACCCGCGAGGCGGCGGTGGTCGTCATCGGCTATTTCCTGACGTTTAAAGAGGAGCGCCGAGTGGGTTTCGAACAGGTCTCGCAGGGGGGCGAAGTCAGCCGGGCTTTTTACATCGCGGAGGTCCAAGCCGGCGATTTCGATGCCAAAGGCTGGTGTGAGGTTTGAAATCTGCATGGCGGCGCTCCCTTCACTCTTGCCGAGCTTAGATCGGCGTGCCCGCGATTCTTGCCTGTTCACGCCATTTCCTGACGCGCTTTGAGGGGCTGCCAGCTCGCTTGTGTTGGCTTTCGTCGCCGCCGGAAACTTCAAAAGTTTCCGGACCGATTTCTTTTGAAGAAATCGACTGGCGCGGGTTTCGAGTTGACAGCTCTTACCCGCAGACGCATATGGCGCGCTCATTGGTGTTGGTGGCCCCCGCAAGGGGATGACCTGTCGGGCCAGGGGAGCAATCCTGCGTGCCAGAGGACAACGCCCTTCATAGCTTCCGCCCTGCGGAGGCGCCTAATCGAAGGAGATCAGGTCGTGACCAAACGCACGTCTGCCAAGTACAAAATTGACCGCCGGATGGGCGAAAACATCTGGGGTCGTCCGAAATCCCCCGTAAACCGCCGCGAATATGGCCCCGGCCAGCACGGTCAGCGCCGCAAGGGCAAGATGTCTGACTTTGGCACGCAGCTGCGCGCCAAGCAGAAGCTCAAGGGCTATTACGGTGACCTGACCGAGAAGCAGTTCCGCCGCATCTATGCCGATGCGGAGCGTCTGCGCGGCGACACTGGTGAGAACCTGATTGGCCTC
>JBCCYG010000205.1:0-4527 GCA_039190145.1 Pseudomonadota bacterium
CTTTGACGCGCTGGAGGGTCTGCCCCTCGCGCTCATCCGTGGCGCGAATTCCGACCTCCTGAGCCGTGAGACAGCTGAGGGCATGGCGAGCCGCCGAAAAGACCTCGTCTTTGCCGAGGTGCCCGACCGCGGCCATGTCCCCTTCCTTGACGAGCCCGAGGCTCTTGAGGCCCTTCACGCCTGGTGGGCGAAGATATGAACCTCGAAATGATCCAGGCCGCAGCCCAGCGCGCCGCCGGTCACGTGCGCCGAACGCCTCTCCTCACCTCGCCTTTTCTCGATGAAATTGCGGGCCGCCGGGTGTTTCTGAAAGCCGAATGCCTGCAGCATACCGGCTCCTTCAAGTATCGCGGCGGCTGGTCGGCTCTCTCGGCCCTCGACCCCGACACCCGCGCGCGCGGCGTCATCGCGTTCTCCTCTGGCAACCACGCCCAGGCCATCGCCCGCTCCGCCGCGCTTCATGGAACGAGCTCAGTCATCATCATGCCATCCGACGCACCGGTGATCAAAATCGACAATACCCGCGCTCTGGGGGCAGAGGTTGTGCTCTACGACCGCGCCAATGAGGACCGCGACCACATCGGCAGCACCTTGGCTGAAGAACGCGGGCTGACGCTCGTCAAACCCTTCGACGAGCCCCAGGTCATCGCGGGCCAGGGCACCTGCGGCCTTGAAATCGCCGAACAAGCGGCGGAAGCCGGCGCCGAAGGGGCAGACATCCTCGTCTGTTGCGGCGGGGGAGGCTTCACCTCCGGCATCGCCCTTGCCACAGAGGGCAAACACAAAGTCCGACCAGTGGAACCCGAGGGCTTCGACGACGTCATCCGCTCCATGGCCACCGGTGCGATCAGCCGCAACAATCGCACCTCAGGCTCGCTCTGCGACGCCATCATCACGCCCCAGCCGGGCAACATCACCTTCCCAATCATACAAAGGCTCTGCGGCACCGGCATCGTCGTCACCGAGGAACAGGCGCTCAAAGCCATGGCCCACGCCTTCCTGCGGCTTAAGCTGGTCATCGAGCCAGGGGGCGCCGTGGCCCTTGCCGCAGCGCTCTTTCACGGCGACAGTCTGCGAGGTGAGGCCGTGATCGTCACCGCCTCCGGTGGCAATGTTGATGCCCCTGTTTTTGCGAAGGCCCTTGAGACCCTATGACCGAGTTCTCCATCGCCTCTTTCAACGTCAAAAACCTCATCGGGGCCGACAGCGAGTACTACCGGTTCGAAAGCTACACCCCTGAGGAACACGCCTGGAAGGAAGACTGGCTCGCCGACCAGCTGCTGACCATGGACGCCGATATCGTCTGCTTCCAGGAGATATTTGAAGAGGCCGCGCTCAAAGCTGTCATTGATGAAACCAACACCCGGGGCCGCGCCTCAAACGAGGCCGTGGTGCCCGACCGTTCCAAACGCTACGCGCGCAAGGCGATCTTTCGCAAACTCGCTTTCGAGCCCTACGAGCCACTTCACCTCGCCTTCGCGCCCAACGCCAATGACGGCGCGCCAGGGCAACGCCGCCCGGGCGTCGCCGTCCTGTCCCGCCACGCCTTCGTGGGCGAGCCAGAAATCATCCAGGTCCTGCCTGTGCCTTTGCAGATACCATTTGGCGATCTCGGGGGTAGCGACAGGGGCAACGATGGGGGCAGCTTCACCCTCACCCGCACGTCCCGCCCGATCCTCAAGGTCCGCGTGGCTATCGGCGGGCACAAGATCACGCTCTTCAACTGCCACCTGAAATCGAAACTCGGCGAATTCCCAAAACCCGATGACGGCCTCCCGCCCGAGGTCGACCTGCCAAACTACGACCCCGCCGGTCGCGCCATCGGCAGCCTGCGCGCCGCGCTGCGCCGCATGGCAGAGGCCTGGGTGCTCCGCAACGAAGTGCTCAAGAGCCTTGAGGCAGGCGAGCCGGTTATGGTCCTCGGCGACTTCAACGATGGCGAGCACGCTGTTTCATCCGAGATCATCGCAGGCGAGAGCCCGTTCAAAAACTATTCCTGGATGCGCCGCCACGACGCCGAACACCGCTCCGACCGTTACACGCGCGAAGAAAACGAGATCATCCGCGAGAAAATAGAGGCGGTGAAGCTCCACTCCGCCGAAAAGCTCTTCGTCAAGAAATCGCTCCGCGACATGGTCTATACGGCGGCCTTCGGCGGCAACTTCGAAAGCATCGACCAAATCTTCATGTCCCGCCACTTCCTCCCCGGACACGACAAGAGCATCGGGGAAATGGAGTATTTCAGCGCCCTCAACGACCACCTCACCGACGGCTCGCACCCCGAAGCGCCTTATAACAAGCTCGCCTCTGACCACGGCCAGATCATCGCCCATATGAGGCTCACGGCGTGAAAGTTTTCGATACGGGCGAAGTAAAGCTCCACTACCGGGAGGATGGCGACCCCTCCGGCGCGCCGATAGTATTTGCGAATTCCCTCGGCACCGACCTGCGCCTGTGGGACGCCGTACTCCCGCTCCTCCCGCCCGGCCTCCGCATCATCCGCTACGACAAACGCGGCCACGGTCTCTCCGACTGCCCGAAGGCGCCCTATGCGATGGGCGGCCTCGTGCGCGATGTCGAAAAGCTCCTCGACGCGCTCGAGGTGCGTGAATGCGTCTTCGTCGGGCTCTCCATCGGCGGGCTCATCGCCCAGGGGCTTGCGGCCAAGCGGCTCGATATCGTGCGCGCGCTCGTCCTGTCCAACACCGGTGCCAAGATAGCCACGCGGGAGCTCTGGCAGGAGCGCATCGATACGATCCGCAAGCTCGGCATGGGCTCCATCGGCGACGCCACGATGAAGCGCTGGTTCTCGAAATCCTTCCGCGAGAGGCCCGACATGGCCCCGTGGAGGAACATGCTCATCGCGACCCGCGAAGAGGGCTACGTAGGCTGCGCAAACGCGATCCAGGGCACAGACTTCTACACGCCTACAGCGAGCCTCCGCCTCCCCTGCCTCGGCATCGCGGGAAGCGAAGATGCCGCAACGCCGCCCGACCTCGTGCGCGAAACCGTGGACCTCATACCGGGCTCGAAATTCAAGATCATGCGCCGCGCGGGCCACCTCCCCTGCGTCGAAGACCCAAAAGCCTATGCCGACCTGCTCACAGATTTTCTTCGCGAGACCGGGCACATCTGAGCAAAGTTAGGACGATTAACCCTTCTCTCACGCCCGCGTGATTGATAAGGGCTGGCCCATTAAGAGGCACAATGGCTAAGTCCGTCACCAACCCGCGCCTAGCGCTCACCTTCATCATCATCACGCTGACGATCGATGCCATGGGTATCGGGCTCATCTTGCCTGTGCTGCCGACGCTCATTCGTGAGATCACCGGTGCCGACCTCGGTCAGGCCGCGATCTGGGGCGGGATCATGACGACGATCTTCGCCGGGATGCAGTTCCTCTTTGGCCCCATCGTCGGCTCCCTATCCGACCGCTACGGCCGCCGACCCGTCCTTCTCGGCTCGCTCTTTATCGTCGCGATAGACTTTGTGATCATGGGCCTCGCCCATGCCATGTGGCTCCTGCTTTTAACGCGGGTGATCGGCGGCATCGCCACCTCGACGCAGTCGACAGCCGCCGCCTTCATCGCCGACATCTCGCCGCCTGAGAAGAAAGCCGCCAATTTCGGCCTCATTGGCGCGGCTTTCGGGATCGGCTTCGTGCTCGGCCCCGTCATCGGCGGCCTTTTGGGAGAACTCGGCCCGCGTATGCCCTTCTTTGCTGCCGCAGCCCTGGCCGCGATCAACCTGGTCTTTGGCTACTTCGTCTTGCCAGAAACCGTTGACGACAAGATCCGCCGCCCCTTCGAGCTGCGCCGCGCAAACCCTTTCGGGGCCCTGAAATCCATTGGAAAGCTCCCCGGCCTCCAACGACTTCTTCTTATCATTTTTCTCTACGAATTCGCCTTCATCGTTTACCCCACCGTCTGGGCGTACTTTACGCCAGAGCGCTTCGGCTGGTCTGAGGGCATGGTCGGCCTTTCCCTCGGCACGTTTGGGATTGCCATGGCATTCGTTCAGGGCTTCCTAATCCGCCTCATCATCCCCGCTTTGGGCGAGCGAGCGACGATTTTCTACGCGTTCCTTTTCAATATCTGCATCTTCATCGCTCTAGGGTTCATCGAAAATGGTTGGGTCGTGCTCGCACTGACGCCGATCTCCGCGCTGGGTGCCGTCGTCACCCCCGCGATCCAGGGGCTCATGAGCCAGCGCGCCGCCGACAACCAGCAGGGCGAGCTTCAGGGCATCATCACGTCGGCTCGCGCGCTCGCGCTCATCATTTCGCCGATCTTCATGACCCAGCTCTTCTTCCTCTACACGCGAGAGGAAGGGCTCTACCTCCCCGGCGCGCCGTTCCTCCTCGCGGCGTTCCTCGTCTTCTGCTGCCTCATCGTCTTCGTCACCCGCAAGCGGCGCACTAACGCAACGGCATGACGCAAACGGGCTTGCGCTTTGCCGCACTCTCGTGACCCTCGCGTTCAGAACTACGGGAGGAGCCGCCATGGCCCGCATCAAAGCCGCCGTCGC
>JBCCYG010000206.1:0-4525 GCA_039190145.1 Pseudomonadota bacterium
GGGGGGGATGCGCGGGCCGGATTTCGCGCGCAGGCTCGTTACGGCTTTGGCGGCTTTGCGTGGCGACCTGCTGACCGATATGCATGTGCAGCTCCGCATTGAGACCTCGATGATCGAGGATTTCGCGGCGATTGAGGAATTTGTCGGTGAGGCGGGCATCCGCATGGTCGTTTTCAACGATCACCTGCCGCATAAAGCGCTGAGCGAAGGGCGCGCGCCGCCGCGGCTTAGCGGGCAGTCTTTGAAGGCTGGGCGTTCGCCCGACGCGCATTGGGCGCTTTTGCGGGAGCTTCATGAGAGACACGCGGATGTGCCCGATGCCGTGGCGGGGCTGGCGGCGCGGCTTGCGGGGCAGGGGGTGCTTTTGGGGAGCCATGACGACCGGACGGCTGAGACCCGCGCGTGGTACCGCGGCGTGGGTGCTTCCATTGCGGAGTTTCCGGAGACGGAGGAGGCGCTGGTGGCGGCGCAAGAGGACACCGTTGTTTTGGGCGCGCCTAACGTCATGCGCGGGGGGAGCCACAAGAAGGGGCTTTCGGCGGGCGATGCTGCGGCGGCGGGGCGGTGCGACGTGCTGGTTTCCGATTATCATTACGCGTCACTGCGCGCGGCGGCGCTGAAGCTTGAGGCTGATGGTTTTGCCGCGTGGTCGATGGTCTCCGAGGCGCCGGCGCGGGCGCTTGGGATGTCTGACCGGGGGCGGCTTGAGCCGGGGAGGCGGGCGGACCTGACGGTGCTGGGCGCGGGCGGGCGCGTGGTGGGGACGATGGTCAATGGGCGCTGGAGCTACATGACCGCGCCGCTTTATGAGGCCTTGGCGTGAAGCTTTTGGCGCTCCTCGCCCTCGTTCTTGTGGCATTTGCCGGGAACTCGGTCCTCAATCGGATGGCGCTGGTGGGCGAGGGGGCTATTGGGGCGCTTGAATTCGCCATGATCAGGGTGCTGGCCGGGGCGCTGATGCTGCTTTTCCTCGTCCGCTTCCGGGATCGGGGGAAGGAGCGAGATAAGGCGCCGCCGAAGGGGCGCGATGTGGCCGCTGCGGGGGCCTTAGCGCTTTACCTGCTGGGGTTCTCGCTTGCTTATTTGAGCCTGCCTGCCGGGCTTGGGGCGCTTATCCTGTTTGGCGGCGTGCAGGTGACGATGTTTGCGGGCGCGGTGCTTGGGGGGGAGGCGGTGCCGCCCGTTCGGTGGCTCGGCGCGAGTGTCGCCTTTGCCGGGCTCATTTATCTGCTTTGGCCGGAGGGGGCCGGGGCGCCCGACCTGATCGGCGCGCTGCTTATGCTGGCCGCGGCGCTTGGCTGGGGGGCCTATTCGCTCATCGGGCGGGGCTCGAGGGACCCGTTGGCGGACACGTCTCGCAACTTCTTGTTGGCTGTCTTTCCTGTCGGCACGGTCATGTTTGCCCTCGCCGCCATCGACGGAGGCTCGGACGTACCGCTTGACGGCGCGCTTCTTGGCATCGCCTCGGGGGCGATAACGTCGGGCCTAGGCTATGCGCTTTGGTATGCGGTGCTGCCGCAGCTTAAGCAGAGCATCGCGGCGGTGGCGCAACTCACGGTGCCGCTCATCGCCATGGCGGGTGGCATGATCTTTTTGGCAGAGCCGCTCACCATGCGTTTTGCCATCGCGTCTGCCATAGTTTTGGGCGGCGTGGCCCTCGCGGTGCTGGTCAAACGGTGACGTGACGTCGTGGCGGGTTTAACGCATGCGCTAGTGGCTTACGTTGGCGTCATGTTGCGAAGTCTTGCTCTTCTCTTTGCCGTGATGCCTGCTGCTGTGGCGGCGGATTGCGTTGTGCTCATCCACGGGCTGGCGCGCTCAGATATGTCGATGGCGATCACGGATCAGGCGCTCCAAGCGGAAGGGTACGAGACCGTGCGTGTCGGGTATCCCTCTACCGAGTTCGACATCGAGACACTGGCGCGCAATGCGGTGCCCAAGGGTATCGCGGCCTGCGAGGACGAGCGCATCCATTTTGTGACCCATTCCATGGGGGGCATCCTCCTGCGCGTCTGGATGCAGGACGCGCCGCTTGAAGACCGGGCGCGGTTTGGTCGCGCCGTGATGCTGGGGCCGCCGAACCAGGGCACGCCGCTCGTGGACGCGCTCGAGGACTGGGCGCCGTTTGCCTGGATCAACGGGCCAGCGGGCGCGCAGTTGGGGACGGATGACTTACCCTCGGACCTCCCACCAGCTGCGTTTGAGCTTGGTGTGATTGCGGGAAACCGGTCGGTGAGCCCGATTTATTCGTCCCTCATTGACGGGCCCGATGATGGCAAGGTGCCGGTCGCGGCCACGCGTGTTGCGGGAATGAGCGACCACATCGTGCTCCCCGTGACGCACACCTTTATGATGAATAACCCGCTCGTCATTGCGCAAATCATGGAGTTTCTGGAGGAGGGCCGCTTTGACCACGACCTGACCTTCTTTGAGGCGATCAGCGAGTGAGGCGGTTCACGTGGCCCATCTTGCGGCCCGGGCGCGCTTCTTTCTTACCATAGAGATGAATGGCGGCATCGGTGGCGCTGATCACTGGCAGGCGGTCGATGTCGTCGCCGATGAGATTTTCCATGGTGACGTCTGAGTGCCTTTTGCCGTCACCGAGCGGGAGGCCGGTGATCGCGCGGATGTGCTGCTCGAACTGATCGATGGTGCATCCGTTCTGCGTCCAGTGGCCGGAGTTATGCACGCGCGGAGCGATCTCATTGACGATGAGCTCTTGCGGGGTGACGAAAAACTCCACGCCGAGCACGCCCACGTAATCGAGGGCGTTGAGGATTTGGCTCGCTGCGAGGACAGCGTCTGATTTGAGGCGTGGCGGGACCTTGGCGGGGACGGTTGTTGTCCGCAGGATGCCGTCGCGGTGGGCGTTTTCACCGGGGTCGAAGCAGGCGACGGAGCCGTCTTGCCCGCGCGCGGCGATGACAGAGATCTCGCAGGTGAACTCAACGAGGCCTTCTAGGATCGCGTTTGCCCCATTCAGGGCCTCGAAGGCTTCGGTCGGGTCATCATCGGGGCCAAGGCGCTGTTGGCCCTTGCCGTCATAGCCGAAGCGGCGGGTCTTGAGGATGCCGCCGCCAAAGGCCGGGAGCGCCACGGCGAGGTCGCCACCTTGATCGATTTCGGTATAGGGCGCGCAGGTCAGGCCGAGATCGGTGAGAAAGTCCTTCTCCGTGAGCCTGTCCTGGCTCGTGGCGAGCGCTTTGCGGTTTGGGTGAATGGGGGTCGTCGCTTCGATGGCGTCGAGCGCGGCGGTGGGGATGTTCTCAAACTCGTAGGTCACGACATCCACCTGGGCGGCAAAGATCGCGATGGCGGCGGCATCTTCATAGGGCGCGGCGGTATGGGCATGGGCCACGTGGGCTGCGGGCGCGCCGGGGTCGGGATCGTAGATATGGGTGAGGTAGCCCAAGCGCGACGCCGCCACCGAGAGCATGCGCCCAAGCTGACCGCCGCCGAGGATGCCGATTGTGGACCCGGCGGGGAGAGGCGTCATTCTGGAGCCTCGGGGATGGAGGCGGAAAGCGCCTCCCGCCAGGCGTCCAGACGGGCGGCGAGGTCTGCGTCCCTGGTGGCGAGGATGCCCGCTGCCATGAGCCCGGCATTGACGGCGCCCGCCTCACCGATGGCCATGGTGGCGACGGGAAAGCCACGGGGCATCTGAACGATGGAGTAGAGGCTGTCGACGCCGCTCAGCGCCTTCGTTTGGATCGGTACGCCGATGACGGGGATGCGGGTTTTCGATGCCATCATGCCCGGCAGGTGGGCCGCGCCGCCCGCGCCTGCGATGATCACGTTGAGGCCCCGTTCGGCGGCTGTTTTGCCGTAGTCCCAGAGCCTGTCTGGCGTGCGGTGCGCGGAGACGATGCGCGTCTCATAGCTCACGTCGAGCTCATCCAGAACCTCGGCGGCTTTTTGCATGGTGGGCCAGTCAGACTGACTGCCCATAATGATGCCTACGTCTGCCCCTGCCTTTACCATGGCTCCCCCGGCGTTAGAGCGGCGGAATATAGCCAGGCCCGGGCCGCGCGCAACGCCATTCAGGCAATGATATCGGGGGTTAGCTGGTCTTCGATCCGCGCGATGCGGTCTTTGAGCGAGAGCTTTTGACGCTTGAGGCGCTGGATCATCAGCTGATCGTGGGGACGCAGCTCGATGATCTCTTTGATTTCATCGTCGAGCGCGCGATGTTCAGCTTTCAGCACTTTGTGCTCTGCCTGCAAAACCGCCTCGCGATCCATCTTTCCGGAATTCATGGGTGTCCTGTGCCTAGTTCCGATAGTCACAATATTGGTGTTTTACAGCCATTTGCCTAGGCTCTGAACCTTGCGGTTCTGCGAATTCTGCCCATATTTTCTGTAACAGGCTGCCAATCATTGGGGCCACAGACGGCGCGTCGCTTAGATGAAGGACCATCGCCCATGACCAAACTGACCTTGGGGACCCACCCCTTCCTGCACCTTGCTTTCGCCGCCCACACGCAATTTGACAAGGACATCGGGGACATAAGCAAGCGAGAACCGAC
>JBCCYG010000207.1:0-4500 GCA_039190145.1 Pseudomonadota bacterium
CGCCTGCGGTGGCGATGCTATCGATCCCGGCGGAGTTGATGACCTTGTGCATGTCCTTGATGTGCGGCTTGAGCACGCCGTGGAACTGGAAGGTCTGCCGCGTGGTGAGGCGCACCGAGCCGTACATCGTGTTGTCTTCGGCGAACTTCTCAATTGTGAGCCACTGATCCGGCGTGATAATGCCACCCGGCATCCGCGCGCGGAGCATGACGTTGTGGAGCGGCTCAAGCTTTTGCTTTGCGCGCTCGGGCCGGATGTCGCGGTCATCCTGCTGATACATGCCGTGGAAGCGGATCAGCTGGAAATTGTCCGGGGTGAAGCCGCCGGTGATCGGGTCCTTGAGGTCCTCCGCGATGGTGCCTCGTAGGAAGTTGGACTTCTTCTTCATCCGCTCGTTGTCGGCGAGTTTGCCCTCTACGACTTTTGGAGCGTTGGTGTCGTCAAGCATGGCGGGCCTCTTTGGATAGGGCTAGCTGGGCGTGTTTCGGCGCGAGGCCGGTGAAGAGGATAGCGGGGCCTTTGCCGTCGAGGAGATCGGGCAAGTCCGCGAGGGTGGCAGGCACGATGCGCTGGTCAGGTCGCGAGGCGTTGAAGACGAGCGTGATCGGCGTCTCAGCTGGCGCGCCGTGCATCATCATGCGGCCTTGGACAAACCGCGCGGCGGTGCGGAACATGTAGATGGCGGCAACGGCGCCCGGCTCTGCCAGACGACGCCAGTCGTGGTCGGCAAAGCCTTCCAGATCGCGGCCGGTGAGGAATTGAACACCAGAATTGCGGCCCCGGCGGGTGAGGCTGACGCCCATTTCGGCGGCAGCGGCCACGGCGGCGGTGATGCCGGGGATGACGTCGTAGGCGACGCCAGCGGCATCGAGCGCGTCGGTTTCTTCGTCAAGGCGGCCAAAGACGCCATTGTCGCCGGATTTCAGGCGGACAACCTCGGCTTTGGCCCCGTGTTCGAGGAGGAGCGCATTGATGTCGTCCTGCTTCCAGGAGGGGCCGAAGCCGGATTTCGCGACGGAGATGATTTCGGCCTCGCGGCGGGCGAGCTCGAGGATCTCAGGGGTCACCAGCCCGTCATGGATCACCACATCAGCGTCATGGAGCGCCTTGCGGGCCTTGAGCGTGAGCAGCTCGGGGTCGCCCGGCCCAGCCCCGATAAACGTAACGCGGCCCTTTTGAGCGCGGTCGTTGACGTGGTCGGCGAGGATGTCGTGGAGGGCGGCTTCCACCGCCGCCTTGCCCTTTGCCAGCGCCTTCGGGCCCTTGTCGAAGTAGTAGTCGGACCAGAAGGCGCGGCGGCGCGGGCCCTGGGGAATGATGTCGGCGGTGTCGCGGAAGTGCTGGCCGATACGGGCGAGGATGCCGGTGCCGGTGGGCAGCATCTCTTCGACTTCGGCTTTGATCTTGCGGGCGAGCACGGGGGCGGCGCCCTCGGTGCCGATGGCCACAGTAACGGGGTCGCGATCGACGATGGCAGGGGTGATGAAGTCAGAGGTATCGAGATTGTCGACAACGAGCGTCTTCACGCGGGCGCGGCGGCCTTTGTCGGCGGTCTCAAGGTCGGCCCATTCGTCATCTTCGGCGGCGTAGAGGAGGAGCGCGCCTTGGATTTCGGCAATGTCCGGGTAGCGGCGGGTGAGCGTGAGCTTCCCTTCCGCGGCCCAGCTTTCGACGAGCGCCTCGGGTTCGGGCGCGTAGACGTGGATCGCGGCCTCGGTCTTCATCAGCAGCCGGAGCTTGGCTGCGGCGCAGTCCCCGCCGCCCACGACGACGATGCGCGCGTCTCTTGTATCGACGAAAATCGGGAAATGGCGCATGGCTGGCTCCGGGACTGGCGTTGCACATTAAGTGGAACAAAATCCCGATAAGGGGAATATATCAGCCGAGATAAGGAACGTCTTCCCAATATGGGCCCGCGGGCGCACGGCTTTCCGCTGGAGCGCGGATAAGGAGGACAGCGTCTTTTGTTTTCGGGCGGCTTTGGAACAGTGGCGCGCTAGGGGTCGATGAAGGAGCGCTCGGGCGTGCCGCGATAGTGCTCCGTCAGCTCTTCGGGAACCTCGCTGCCGTCGACCATGAAGGGGAGAATGCCCTTGCGCTGGGACTTGCCGCGCCCGCCGACGATGTCAGCGTCCGAGAGCGTGACCCGTTGGGCGGGGCGCAGAGCCCATTCGGCGAGCATCCCGTAAAGGCGTTGCAGGACCGCCTCGTTGCCCGGGACCTTGGCGAGGTCGTGGAACTCGTCGGGGTCTTCCTCCAGATCGAAGAGCGTGGGGCGGAGGCCGCCCTCGGCATGCATCATCTTATAGCGGCCGTCGAAGACCATGAAGAGGCGACACTCCGAGGGCGCAAGGCCCAGCTTGGCCCCTTGCGGTGTCGGCGAGTAGTCGAATTCGGAGATCGTGAAACGGCGCCAGTCTGGGCTTTCGCCGCGCAGCCAGGGCATGAGCGACCGGCCTTCGAGGATGTGGGGCGCGGGCGCGCCGCTGGCGGCCTCGAGGAAGGTCGGCGCGAGGTCGATGGCCTCGACCAGGGCGTCGCAGGTCGTACCGCGCGTGGGGTCGGCCTCGGGCCTCGGGTCATAGATGATCATGGGGATGCGAGCGGAGGCGTCATGGAAGAGGTCCTTCTCCCCCAACCAGTGGTCGCCGAGATAGTCGCCGTGGTCGGAGGTGAGCACGATCATCGTGTCTTTGTCGCGGCCGGTGGTCTCCAGGTGGTCGAGGAGCACGCCGAGCTGGTCATCGCATTGCTTCACGAGGCCCATATAGGCGGGGATCACTTTTTGCCGGACGCGCTCCTGTTGGAAGGCGGCGGCGACGCGGTTGCCCATATAGGCGTCATAGACCGGTTGGGCGCCCTCACGCTCGACCGCGTGACGTTTGGCGGGAACCACGTGCTCGGGCCCATACATGGCGTGATAGGGCGCGGGCGCGATGTAGGGCCAATGGGGCTTGATATAGCTCACATGGGCGCACCACGGGCCGGTTGCCTGATCCATGAAATCTATGGTGCGGCGGGTGAGCCAGGGCGTTTCGCTATCTTCCTCACGGATATTGGCGGGCTTGTCGGCATTGTCGAACATCCAGCCCGAAGCGACCTGCCCATTTTCATCCACGCCTGCATTGGCGTGGGTGGCCCAGGGATTATCACCGGGATAGCCCTTGGATTTCAGGTACTTGTTGTAGGAAGAGGCTTTCGAGTCATAGTAGCCATCAGGGCCTTGCGCCCAGAGGCCGTCATCCCGGTCCCAGACGTCAAAGCCGCATTCGGCCTGGCGCGCGCCGATCTTGCTCTTGGGGTCGATGCCGAGGCGGGCCATGCCCGCGGTGTCAGCCATCATATGGGTCTTACCGATGAGCCAGCATCCCATACCCGCAGCGCGGAGGTGGTCGCCCATGGTGACCTCTCCCACGCGGATGGGAGAGTTGTTGAACGAGGCGCCGTGTGAGGAGACGTAGCGACCGGTATAGTAACTCATCCGGCTCGCCCCGCAGATGGGAGACTGCGTATAGGCGCGGGTAAAGCGCACGCCCTTAGCCGCGACGCGGTCAAAGTTGGGCGTGTGGAGATGTGGGTGCCCTGCGCAGCTCAGATAATCGAACCTGAGCTGGTCATACATGATGAATAAGATGTTCATTCCGCCCTCCCCCATTGAGCGGGACTATGGGGCAGAAGACAGCGCGACGCTAGGCAGCGAAGCGGGCCTACAACATCGACCGTCGGCAAGCTCATGACCAAAGGTCAATCATAAGCCGGCCTCTTTTTGTGCAACCACTTCCAAGAAGCGCTCAATAAAAGGGCGGGTTGTCTGCGAAACGCCGATGGCTGCCCAAAATGCTAGTATTTGAGGCAGTCAGATCGCTAACTCGCGCGGCTCACCGAGAGCATCGAAAACGCCTCGCGAGGTTCATCGTGCCAGATTGCCCCCCGCGAGACGCCAACATCACTGCTGTGGGGAGCAGCTAGTTGCAGGTTTCACCAAGTTAAAGTCCTGCCCGGCGATTTTGTTCCCTATGGCCCCAATCGGGACCAACAAAACATGGTAAAACCCCTTGCTGTAAGCGCTGTGGCCACGGCAGGCATGCTCGCCTCCACGGCGGCATTCGCCTGCGACGATCCGGTGAAAGTGGGCGTTCTGCACTCGCTTTCCGGCACTATGGCGATCTCTGAGACGACGCTGAAAGACACAATGGAGCTTTTGATCGAAGACCAGAACGCCAAGGGGGGCGTGCTGGGCTGTGAGATCGAAGCCGTTGTGGTGGATCCGGCCTCCGACTGGCCACTCTTTGCTGAAAAAGCACGCGAATTGCTGACCGTATCTGAGGTCGACGTGATCTTTGGCTCCTGGACGTCGGTGTCACGCAAATCTGCGCTGCCGGTACTCGAAGAGCTCAACGGCCTGATGTTCTACCCGGTGCAGTATGAGGGCGAAGAAAGCTCCAAGAACGTGTTTTACACCGGTGCCGCCCCCAACCAGCAGGCGATCCCGGCCACGGA
>JBCCYG010000208.1:0-4484 GCA_039190145.1 Pseudomonadota bacterium
CGCCCAGCGCAAGCTTGCCGTCATCGGCGATATCGCCTGCGACCCCGATAGCGACTTTAACCCTGTGAAAGTCTATGACCGCGTGACCAGCTGGGAAGCCCCCGCGCTCCGCGTCCATGACGCCCCGCCGCTTGACGTCACCGCCATCGACAATCTGCCCTCAATGCTCCCCAAGGAGAGCTCGGAGGACTTCGCCGGTCAGCTCCTCCCCTCGCTCAAGAAGCTCCCCAACATGTCCGATGAATGGTCCCGCGCCACGGCAGAATTCGAGCGCGCGATGTCTACCCTCTAGGCCCCGAAATCTTCAAAAGATTTCGGCCCGATTTCTTTCAAAGAAATCGGCACCCTCACGAGAAAACGCGATAATAGAGCCAGTCCGGCCAGAGCTGCGACACACGGAAAAGCAGGGAGAACCCGTAAGGAAAGCTCCGCTTAAATCCACCAAACCGCATGTGCTTGTAAAATATCTGCGCCGCTTCTTCCGGCTCCATGATGAAAGGCATCTTGAAGTCGTTCTTGTCGGTGAGCCGGGTCTTGATGAAGCCCGGATTGATCACCTGCACGTCGATATCCGTCTTGCGCAGGTCGGCATACATCCCCTCTGCGAGATACATCACCGCCGCCTTCGACGCGCCATACCCCACGGCTTTGGGAAGACCCCGGAATCCGCTCAAAGAGCCCGTGATCACGATGTGCCCTGAGCCCCGCGCGAGCATCTGGGGCATCACCGCACCCAACGTCCGGAACGCGCCCATCATGTTGATCTCAACCATCTGGGTCGCCTGCTCGGCATCCCAATCCTTGGACGACATCGGCCAATAGACACCGGCCAAATACACATAGCCGTCAATCTCGCCGATCTCCGCGGCGGCGGCGTCTACGCTCGCCTGATCGGTGACGTCGCACACAACCGCCCGGGCCGGGCCGGGCAGTTCAGCAACCAGCCCTTCCAAACGGTCCTTTGACCGGGCCGAGACGATGACCTCTGCCCCCGCTTCACTCATTACATGGGCGAGGGCGCGCCCGAGACCTTCGGACGCGCCCACCAACCAATAGCGTTTTCCAGCGACTTTTCGCACTACTGCTCCTTTGGCCGCATCGTCGCCACAAGCTCGGCCACCTTGATGCCGAATTTGCGAAACTGACTGCGGTTCATGATCGTGCCATTCTCCACGAGATACATCCAATCCGTGGTGTTGAGCACGTGCCCGCCGGATTCTTCCGGGAGCTTGATATTGTAGTTGAGCTGGACGGCGTTCCCTTCCTGGCGGCCCGCACCGGTGCCCACGAGGTCGTCGGCATCGGCCTTGATCGATCCGTCATTGCCCAGCGTCAGCCGCCACTCGCGGTCCTGCACGCGGCCAGAATCGTACCGAAAGGTCTCCTTCATGACACCGGTATTGCCTTCCCAACGCGCGTCAAAATCCGCGACAAAGCGGGAGGTCACGCGGCCCGTGGGCCCATAGATCACGCCCTCGCAGAGGATCGGCCCCTGCAGGTGTTGGCGAATGTCGAATTGCGGTCCGCCCGTGGCGTAATCCGCGGGCTGCTGAGCTTTAAAAGACCAACGCGCCGACACCAAAAGCGACGCGCCAACCACAAACGCCGCCCCGATGAATAGATAGAGTAGTTCCATCACGTCCTCCTAAATCTTCGTCAGATCGGTCCGGGCGAGTATCGCGATGGCAAGTAGCTTCAGGCCACACGGTACAAGTGCGTATAGGATCGTCAGAAGTGCCAGTGCCTCGGGGGGTTGTACTGCGGACCCCGCTTCAAACCCCGAGGCATCGAGAAGCGGAAGAAGCACGATGGCCGCAAAAGCCAGCGTGAATTTCTGAACGAGGGACCACAGGCCAAAGCCTTGTCCTCCGTTCGGTGAGATAGCGGCCATGCGGGCCGAGAAAAGGGCGGGCATCAGAACGAGGTCTGCGCCGATCGTAGCGCCCGACGCCACACAGATGATGGCGAAAAACATCGCATCGCCAGGGCCAAGCAGGAACGCAAAGCCAAAGGAAATGATCGCCGCGACCATGGCGAAAAAGAGCACGGGCTTCGGGCCATACCGCTCCGCTGCCTTTGACCAAAGCGGCGCCGTGGCAGCGCCCGCGAGGAAAAAGAGCACGAGAAGCGGCCCCTCCCACCCAGGCGCTTCGAGCCTGCTTTCGACAAAGAAAAGAAAGAGCGTCGAGGAAACCGCCAACGGCGTGGCGTTCACGAGCGCCAGGATCAAAAGCCGCCGCGCGAGCGTGTCGGAGAGGATCTGGCGAATGCCCGTAGGCTCCGCTCGCATCGACCCGGTCCATTCCGGCCCCATGGCAAGCACAGCGAGCACCACCACAGCCGCAAAACCGATGGCGAAAATTGCAAAAGGCGCTTCCGAATATCCCATCAGCAAGGTGGGCGCGACTGCAGCAATACAAACGCCAAGAAGCGCCCCACCCTCGCGCCACGCGCCAAGCCTGACGTGACCGCCGCGGATCGCTTGGGACTTAGAGACGCCTTGGGCGTAAAAGTTGATGCTCAGAAAGCTGAACGCGCTGAAGAGCCCGGTAATCGTGATCGCAAACCACGCCAGCGGCGCAAAGGGCGGCGTCACCGCAAAGAGCCCGAACATGGAAAGCGCAAGCACCGCCCCGCCCAGCGCCACAGCCCAGCCACGCCGGTCGCCCAACCGCTCACTGACCCAGCCTAGGGCCGGATCCTGCACCGCATCAAAGAGGCGAAGCCAAAACAGAACCGCGGCGATCCCGGTGAGCGAGACGCCATAGGTCTCCGCGTAGAACGGCGGCGCGTAGATATAGATCGGCAGCCCCGCCGCCGCGAGGATCGCGCCGAAAAGCGCAAAGGCCGGGAGACGCTCCCGGGCCGGGGAGGCGGTCACAGACATCACCGTGACACCTCCTCTGAGGGGGCTTCAGGCTGCGGCCTATAGCGGACGCCCTTCCACCACAGGATCAGCGCCTGCCAGTGGATGAGTGCTAAAACACGGCGCGAGCCCAAAGGCCGCCGAAGGGCCGATCGCAAAATGCCCCAGGATGAAAGCTTCCGACGCGGGCCGGACAGCGTCGCAACGAGCCCGCCATTGCCCTGGCGGTAGTCGATGACGAGCCAGATCCGGTCAGGCTGGATGTCAAAGCGGAACTTGTAGCCACCCTCGATCGGCATGAAGGGCGAGACATGCATGACCTTGGTGGCCTTGACCTCCACGCCCTTCGTGAGCGGCTGAAGGTCGTCGGTGTGACACAGGTAAGAGTGGCGGTCACCGAAAGTGTTGGTCACCTCGGCGATCACCACGCGCATCTCGCCCTCTGCATCGTAGCAGAGCCAGAAAGACACCGGATTGAACACGTGCCCCCAAAAGCGCGGCTGCGCGAGCAGCTCGATACGCGCGGGTGACGGAAGCCCATGGGCCTCCAAAACTTCGCGCACCCAAGGTGCCCCAACGCCCTCTTTCGGCGCCCCGCCATGGTCAACGTCGTGCAAAGAGGCAATGCCCGCCCGGTTCCGGCCAAAGAGCCAAGGCACGCGCGGCTTAGCCTCCGCATCGAGGAGCACGTAATCCACCGTGTAACGGAACGCGTTTTTCGTCGCGCCGCGCCGACCGTGAAAGGTCTCACCGGGGATATGCTCCACAAACGCCATCGCTACTGCGCCGCCACTCCGAGCGCCGCGCGCACTTCCATGGCCTCGACGACGTCCACCGCGCTGGCGATCCCGTCTTCGTGGAAGCCGTTCTTCATCCACGCGCCGCAGAACCACGTGCTGTTCGTGCCATTAAACCTCCGCACCTGCTCCTGAGCCGCGTGAGCCGCTGCGTTAAACACGGGATGGCGGAAGGTGTAGGTATCGTGGATGAGCTCTTCGCGGATCGCCTTTTGTGAGTTGAGCGTCACAAAGTAATTCGTCGGCCCCGGAATGTTCTGCAGCCTGTTGATCCAGTACGTCAGATCGATAACGTCCGTGTCCGGGGACTCGGTGTAGTTCCATGCCGCCCAGACCGCTTTACGCTTCGCCATAACGCACGGGTCAGAGTGCATCACCGCATGGTTCGGCTGATAGGCCACTGCGCCAAGAGCGGCGCGCTCCTGCGGCGACGGATCAGACAGCATCCTGAGTGAGTCATCTGAGTGGGTCGCGAAAACCACCTCGTCGAACCGCTCCCATTCGGCGCCATAGGTTTTCACCTCGACGCCGAGGGGCGACCGCCGGACCGCCTCGATACCCGCGCCAAGCCGGATATCCACACCTGCGCGCTGCATCCGCGCCTGCAAGCGGCGCACATATTCGATGGACCCCCCATCGACCGTGTACCAAAGGTGCTGCGTGTTATCGCGCATGAGACCGTGATTGAGGAAAAAGTTCACCAAAGCCCGTGCCGGGAAATCCGTGATCTTGGTGGTGGGCGTCGACCAGATCGCCCCCGACATCGGAAGAAGGTAATAATCGCGGAACCAATCACCGAGCTGCATCACCTCGATGAGCTC
>JBCCYG010000209.1:0-4477 GCA_039190145.1 Pseudomonadota bacterium
GTCTCCATCATGACGTTGAGATTGGCCGAACCCTGCATGTCGTCTCCGCTCTGGCTGGAACGGGCGGCCTATACGCCCCCCGCGCCCGGCGCTCAAGGCCTAGCCGCGCTGGAGCTTGAGGGGCTCGCTGCGCGCCAGTTTCAATAGATGCGCCATGAAGGGCTTCGTGGCGTCCTCTGCCCGCGTCGCCGCATAAAGCCGCCGTGTCACGCCCGCCTCGGTCAGGGGCCGCGTCACATAGTCTGAGTTGTATCGCACCTCGCGCACCACCCAGTCAGGCAGCACCGCCACGCCCCTGTTTGACGCCACCAGGAGCAGGATCACCGCCGTCAGCTCCACCTGCCGGATCGTCCTCGGCTCCACCTTTGCGGGCATCAGAAGCTGCGAAAAGACATCGAGCCGCGCGCGATCCACAGGGTACGTGATGAGCGTCTCACCGCGAAAATCCTCGGCCTCGACAAAGTCCTTTTGCGCCAGCGGATGCGCCGAGGACGCAACAAAGACCGCCTCGTAGTCAAAGAGCGGGTTAAAGGTCACATCGGCAAGATCTTCGGGATCAGATGAGACAACGAGGTCCACCTCTTCTCTGAGCAGCGCGGGCATCGCCTCAAAGGCAAGCCCGGGGCGAATATCCACATCCACATCAGGCCAAGCTTTCCGAAACGACTCGAGCACCGGAAAGAGCCACTCAAAGCAAGCATGGCATTCAATCGCGATGTGCAGCCGCCCTGTTTTACCGTCTTGGAGACCGCGAAACTCCTCTTCCAGCGACGCAATCTCCGGCAGCACCCTGTCGGCGAGCTTCAGGATACGCATTCCCGCCGATGAAAGCTTGAGCGGCTTGGTCCGCCGCACAAAGAGATCGACACCCACCTGATCCTCTAAACCCTTGATTTGATGAGACAAAGCGGATTGCGTGATATGCAAAAGATCCGCCGCCCGAGCGAGCCCTCCAGCCTCGTGGATCATTTTCACCGCGCGCAGATGTTTCAGGTCGATATGCAAATTCAGCTCATGACGATCTTGAAGGTTATGAAATTGTATAATGAACCGGGCCGGGCGATCAAGCGATGTCCCGGAAGGAGCCCGCGTTATGACATCCCCTCTTAAGCTCTCATTCGAGTTCTTTCCCCCGCGGGATGTCGCGCAAGCCTTCACCCTGTGGGAAGCGGCGCAGACCCTTCTGCCGCTCGCGCCGACGCATCTCTCTGTGACCTACGGCGCGGGCGGTACAACCCGGGAACTCACCCATGATACGGTCACCGCTCTCCAACGGCAGGGCGCGCGGGTGGCCGCGCATCTGACCTGTGTGGATGCCTCCCGCGATGACGTGCTCGACGTCGCAAACCGCTACCGCGCGGCCGGTGTCAAAGACATCGTGGCCCTGCGGGGGGATGCCCCGAAAGGCAAAGCCTTCGCGCCCCATCCCGAGGGCTTTCAAACGTCCCTTGAACTCGTCGAAGCGTTAGCGGCCGAGGGCTTTAACGTCCATGTGGGCGCCTATCCCGAGCCCCATCCAGAGTCGCGCGGAGCGCGCGCCGACATCGAATGGCTCCGCGCAAAGTTTCAGGCCGGCGCCCACCTCGCCGTCACACAGTTCTTCTTTGAGGCTGAGACCTTCCTGCGTTTCCGCGATGCTTGCGCGGATGCAGGCGTGAGGGGGCCCATCATCCCTGGCATCCTGCCGATCCATAATTGGGACGCCGCCAGCCGCTTTGCAAAAAGCTGTGGCACACGTATCCCACCAGAGCTCGCCCAGGCCTTCGAGACCGCCAAACGCGACGGGCGCGAAGACCTCCTCGCGCTCGCCCATGCGACCGAGCTTTGCGGCACGCTGCGCGATGAAGGCGTTGATCAGTTTCATTTCTACACGCTCAACCGCCCGGGTCTGACCCGCGACATCTGCCGCGCGCTCGGAGTGCCTCTTGAGGAGGGCTTGCGCGAGGTCGCCTAAGGCGCCCATAACCGCGCCATGTTCATCGCCAAGACGCCCGAAGAACTCCCCACCCGCGAGGCGCTCCTCGCAATGTCGGGTCTCGAATTTATGGAGCGGATGCTGCGAGGCGAAATCTCACGGCCCCCGATCTCCGGCGTGCTCAACTACCGTGCTCATAAGGTCGAGGCAGGGATGGTGGAGTTTCGCGGGGCACCCGAATTTTCCCACACCAACCCCATGGGCGGCGTCCATGGCGGCTGGTACGGCACCCTTCTCGATAGCTGCATGGCCTGCGCGGTCATGACCACAGTGCCCAGAGGCTCATTTTACACAACGCTGGAATACAAGGTGAATCTCACCCGGGCGCTGCCCGTCGGCATGGAGATCGCGGCCATTGGCACCGTGAGCCATGCCGGGCGTTCCACCGGCGTTTCCACTGGCGAAATTCGCGGACTCGAAGACGGCAAGCTCTACGCCTCCGGCTCCACCACCTGCCTGATCATGAAGGGCTAACCTCCGAGCCGGCGGGCAGCGCCTTTGACGATGATGCCTCGCCGCCGGCAGTAAAATGCGCGCTCTCCGAGGGATCGCGCCCCACCCGCCTTGGCCAGCGGTTCCAAAAGAATTTCGACCAACCCGCCCATGGGCCAATCGATTTCGCCGAGGCATCGCGCGGAAACTCCTCCTGCCATCCGTCCGGGAGGTGGACCCCTGCCCGCTCCACTTTCTCCATGAGCCAGACAAAGGGAATGTTGGCTAAGGGGCGCGCCCAGTGGCGCCCGCCGAGTTGGCCGCCCACGTCGCCATGGGTCCCCCGAAACCAGACCTGCTCCAACTCCCCGCGCCATCCCGGCCGGGTCTCCCACATCACGGGCTTATACGCCACGCGCCGCTCATCGAGCGCCAGCGCCTGATATCCGGCACGAACGTGGGGCCCGAGCTCGTGATCGTGAAAGTGATGCAGCCTATCCGTGATCATCCACAGGAGCGGAAGGCGAATGCCCAGCGCCTTCACCGTGTCCCAAACCGCTACGCACTCAATCTGCGTCTCCGGGTGGCAATACGCCTTGGCAAAGGCGCGCGCGGGCTCCACCCGCTCCGGCGCGCAATAGAGCCTATAAAGCTGGCGCAAATTGCGCTCGGTCGCGTGTCGACGCCGCAATAGGCCGATCCGCCCGATGATCCCCGCCAGCGAGCGCACCGCATAGGCTCCCCGCGAATACCCGACGAAATAGATCCGATCCCCGGCCCGATACTGGGAGGCCAGCCAGCCATAAGCGCGCCTTATTTGCCCGTTGATGCCATCCCCGGTGACAATGCTGAGCGTATCGCTCCAGTCTCGCCACTGCAGACCAGCCTCGTAATAAACGACGACATCGTCCTCGCCCTCTTCGCGCAAAAGCTTGGCGGCAAGCCCGGCATTGGTCTCGCAGCCCGGCTCAAGCGACGACAAGGTGCCATCGAGAATGACAACGAGCTTGCGATACCCCTTTGCCGGCGGCGTTTCCGCCTGCCGCACAAAACCCTGACCAAAGAGGCCCAAAAGGCGCGCGCGTAAGGTCAAATCCCTGCGCCCCACTGAACAAAAGTCGCGTCCATGGGCTTAGGTATCCGCCCTAAACCGCTCTCGCGCCAGCCAAATCTCAGTGAAGCCGCCGCGAGCGGCCCTGCGGGCCTTCCCCTCAGCGCGGGCTTGGGCTACCTCCGCTCCGCACACAGCATCCGGGGACGCACCCATGGCCATGGAAAAGACATTCAACGCCGCCGAGGCAGAGGCACGGCTCTACGCCGCCTGGGAGGAAGCAGGCTGCTTCACCGCCGGAAAGCACGTGCAGAATGCCGAGACCGGGACGTACTGCGTGATGATCCCGCCGCCCAACGTCACGGGCGTGCTCCATATCGGCCACGCCTTTAACAACACGCTCCAAGACATCCTCACCCGCTGGCACCGTATGCGCGGCTTCGATACGCTCTGGCAGCCCGGCACAGACCACGCGGGGATCGCCACGCAGATGGTTGTCGAGCGCGAGCTGATGTACAGCCAACAGCCGGGCCGCAAAGAACTCGGCCGCGAGAAATTTCTCGAAAAAGTCTGGGAGTGGAAAGGCACGTCCGGCGGCACCATCCGCGACCAGCTCAAGCGCCTCGGTGCCTCCTGCGATTGGTCCCGCGAGGCCTTCACCATGTCGGGTGCCCCGCATGCGCCCGCGGGCAATGAGGGCAACTTCCACGACGCCGTCATCAAAGTCTTCGTCGAGATGTATAACAAAGGCCTCATCTACCGCGGCAAGCGGCTGGTGAACTGGGACCCGAAGTTTGAAACGGCGATCTCTGACCTCGAGGTCGAAAACATCGAAACTCCGGGCCACATGTGGCACTTCAAGTACCCCTTGGCCGACGGCCAGACCTATGAGTATTTGGAGAAAGATGAAGACGGGAACGTCACCCTGCGCGAAACCCGCGACTACATCTCCATCGCCACGACGCGGCCCGAAACGATGCTCGGCGACGGCGCGGTCGCGGTGCACCCGTCCGACGAAC
>JBCCYG010000210.1:0-4473 GCA_039190145.1 Pseudomonadota bacterium
ACATCCATTTGCAGACGCTCCCCCGCGGCCCCAACGGCAAACTGGCCCGCCGCGCCCTCCCCGCCCTATTCGAGGCAACGACGTGATCAAACTCGACATCCTCTCCGACCCGATCTGCCCCTGGTGCTATATCGGCAAGACGCAGCTCGACCGCGCGCTGGCGGACATCCCCGAGCACCCCTTAACCATCGAATGGCACCCGTTTCAGCTCAATCCGGACATGCCTGCCGGCGGAATGGACCGCGCGGAGTATCTTGAGCGCAAGTTCGGCGGCAAGGAGCAGGCCGTCCAGGTCTACGGCCAGATACAGCGCCATGCCGATAGTATCGGCCTCACCGCCAATCTCGGCGACATCAAACGCACGCCGAACACGATCGATGCCCACCGCCTGATCCACTGGGCTGGGATCGAGGCCAAACAGGGCCAGGTCGTCGACGCCCTCTTTAAGGCCTATTTCGTCGAAGGCCGCGATATCGGCGACCACGAGACCCTCGCTGATATCGCTGACACGGCCGGGCTCGACGCCGCCATCATCCTCAAGCTGCTCGGCACCGATGAAGACGCACAGATGATCCGCGACCGCGACGCCCATAGCCGCGGGATGGGCGTCAACTCGGTGCCCACGTTCATCGTGGCCCAACAGCACGCCGTCCCCGGTGCACAGCCGCCCGAGCTCTGGAAGAAAGTCATAGGCGAATTGATGGAGCAGTTAGACGCCCAATGACCGGGCAAGAGCCGTCTCTGCGCTTCATCGCCCTCATGGCGTTTCTCTTTTCGCTCGTCGCGATTTCCATCGACATGATGCTGTCTTCGCTTGCTGACATCGGCAACGAGCTCTCCCCAGCAGCGCCCGAGAACGCACAGCTCGTCCTCTCGGTCTTCTTCCTCGGCCTCGGCATTGGCACCATCTTCGCGGGGCCCATCGCGGACGCCTATGGCCGCCGCCCCCTCGTGCTCTGGGGGCTGGCCGTCTACGCCGTCGGCGCGGCCATGTCCTGGCTCGCACCAAGCCTCGAGCTAATGATGCTCGGCCGCGCACTCCAGGGCTTGGGCGCATCTGCCCCGCGCGTGGCCTGCATGGCCGTGATCCGCGACCGCTTCAGCGGGGCGCCGATGGCTCGGACGCTCTCCCTCGTCTTCATGATCTTTACCGTGATCCCCGCCGCCGCGCCGCTCATGGGGGAAGGCGTCGCCGCGCTTGCCGGGTGGCGCAGCATCTTCCTCGTCTTCGTTATCTGCGCCGTCGTAGGCGCCATCTGGTTCGGGGTCCAACAGCCCGAGACGCTTCCCGCCGCCGATCACCGCCCGCTCCGCTTCGGCACTTGGCTCTCAGAAATGCTCGAGGTCCTGAAAAACGACCAGACGCGCAACTCGCTTCTCGTTCAGCTCTTCATCTTCGGCTCGCTTTATTCCTGGCTCGTGGGGGCCGCGCTCGTCTTTGAAGGGCCGCTCGACCTCGCTGATGCCTTCCCTTGGATCCTCGGTTTCATGTCTTTGACGGGCGCTTTGTCGAGCTTTGCAAATGCCCGGTTAGTCGAAACGCGCGGTATCCTGACGATTATGAAGGTCTCAACGATCTTCTGGCTTCTCATCTCCGCAATTTGTGCTGCGCTCACCCTCTCAGGCGTCGAAGGCAACATGCTCCGCGCCACGTTCATCATCATGATGTGGTCGGGGTTTTTTATCCTCGGCTTCACCATCGGCAATTCAAATGCCATCGCGCTTCAGCCCATGGGCCATATCGCGGGTACGGCGGCTGCCACAGTTAACTCGCTCTCAACCCTCGGCGCCGGCCTTCTCACCGTGCTCATTACCGTCGCCTATGACGGTACGGCCCGCCCAGTTGTCATCGGTGTTTGCTTCTTCGCGGTTGCGGCGCTCTGGTTTACCTACCGTCTTGCGCCCGAGGTCGATCCCGAACCCACGCCCGAGGACGCGCGCACCTAAGCGGACTTCTTCGCTTTGAACGTTCCGGCCTTCTCCGCAAGGTCACGGGCAATGGCAAAGGCGCCCTTGATCTTGTCGGCATCCTTTTTCCAATCGCGCCGCACCACGATCTTGTTGTCCTTCACCTTGGCCAGGCCGCGCTGATCCTGGATGAACTCCACCAGCCCCTCGGGTGAGGCGAACTTGTCATTGTGAAACTGCACCGTCGCGCCCTTCGGGCCGCCATCGAGCTTGGCAATGCCCGCGCGCTTGCACATGGCCTTGATCCGCACGACGAGAAGGAGCGTGTTGACCTCCTTCGGGAGCTTACCAAACCGGTCAATGAGCTCAGCGGCAAAGCCTTCAAGCTCCACCTTGGTCGTCAGCGACGAAAGTCTCCGATAGAGACCGAGGCGCACGTCAAGATCAGGCACATATTCCTCGGGGATCAGCACCGGCACGCCGAGGTTGATCTGCGGGGCCCATTGATCATTGTCCTCGAGCATCTCGGTTTCGCCCGAGCGGATCTTGGCAATCGCCTCCTCTAGCATCTGCTGATAGAGTTCGTATCCCACGTCGCGCATCTGCCCGGATTGCTCTTCACCTAAAAGATTACCTGCACCGCGTATGTCTAAGTCTTGGCTCGCCAAAGTGAACCCCGCGCCAAGGCTGTCGAGCGAACCCAACACACGCAGACGCTTCTCCGCTGTTGGCGTAAGCGGCGTGCGCGGTTTTGTTGTCAGATAGGCATAAGCGCGAGTCTTTGAGCGGCCCACGCGGCCCCTGATCTGATAAAGCTGCGAGAGCCCGAACATATCCGCCCGGTGCACGATCATGGTATTCGCCGTCGGAATATCGAGGCCCGATTCCACAATCGTCGTGGCGAGCAACACGTCGTACTTCCCGTCGTAAAACGCGTTCATCCGATCATCGAGATCGCCCGCAGCCAGCTGCCCGTGCGCCACAACGTAGCTAACCTCAGGGACTTCTCGCCTCAGCCAATCCTCCATCTCTGGCAGGTCCGCGATACGCGGCACCACAAAGAAAGACTGCCCGCCCCGGTAGTGCTCTCTGAGCAATGCCTCGCGAAGCGTCACCGTATCGAACTCGCTCACATAGGTTCGGATTGCGAGCCGGTCGACGGGCGGCGTCCCGATGATTGAGAGGTCGCGAACGCCACTCAGGCTGAGCTGCAGCGTCCGTGGGATCGGCGTCGCCGTCAGCGTCAGCACATGGATGTTCGAGCGCAGCTGCTTGAGCCGCTCCTTGTGCCCCACGCCAAAGCGTTGCTCCTCATCGATGACGAGGAGCCCCAGGTTGTGAAATTTCACCTGCTTGGCGAGCACCGCATGGGTGCCCACAACGATATCGACGGAGCCTTTGGCCAGCCCATCGCGCGTCGCGGTCGCTTCCTTTGACCCCACAAAGCGCGAGAGCGGTTTCACATTGATCGGGAAGCCCCGAAACCGCTCCATAAAGCTCTGCGCGTGCTGCCGCGCGAGCAGGGTCGTGGGCGCCACCACCGCCACCTGCACGCCTGACATCGCCGCCACAAAGGCCGCGCGCATCGCCACCTCGGTCTTGCCAAAGCCCACATCGCCACAGATGAGGCGATCCATGGGTTGCCCGGCGAGCAAGTCCTCCATGGTGGCCTCAATGGCGCTCAGCTGGTCGTCGGTCTCGGTGTAGGGGAAACGCGCGCAAAACGCGTCCCACATGCCCGGGGGCGGCTCCAGGATCGGCGCCTTCCGCAACGCCCGCTCGGCTGCCACGCGGATGAGCCGCTCCGCCATCTCGCGGATGCGCTCCTTGAGCTTGGCCTTCTTCGCCTGCCACGCCCCGCCACCCAACCGATCGAGGAGCCCCTCCTCATGGCCGAACTTGCTCAAAAGCTCGATATTCTCAACGGGCAGGTAAAGCTTCGCGTTCTCGGCGTATTCCAGAAGGATGCACTCGTGCGCCGCGCCCGCCGCCGTGACGATCTCAAGCCCCGTAAAGCGCCCCACCCCGTGGTCGACATGGACCACAAGATCGCCGGGGCTCAGGCTCTGCGTCTCCGTGAGGAAATTTTCCGCCCGCCGCTTGCGTTTCGTCTGTCGGATGAGCCTGTCGCCCAGCACATCCTGCTCGGAAATCACCACCATCTCGGGCGTCTCAAACCCGTGCTCCAGCGCCCACACGGCGAGGTAAACCCCGCGCCCGGCAACGCCGCGTGCATCCAGGATGGACACAGCCTCGACTATGCCCTCATCCTCAATAAGCCCTGACAATCGCTCCCGCGCGCCGTCAGAATAGCTCGCAATAACCACCGGTCGCTCTTCAAGCTTCGAACGAATATGCGCCGTCAATGCTCCGAATAAGCTCAAAGATTCGGACTGACGTTCCGGCGCAAAGTTACGCCCGACGCGCCCGCCCGCATCGGTCACACCCGGTCCCGTCGGCAGGGGGAGCGGCGCGAATTGCACCACACGGTGCCCGGCCACGGCGGCCTGCCAAGCGGCATCATCCAGGTACAAAGCGGCCGGTGGCGCAGGCTTATAGACCGAG
>JBCCYG010000211.1:0-4444 GCA_039190145.1 Pseudomonadota bacterium
AAGGCTGAACCGCGCCAAAACCGCCCACCGTTTGGTCACGCTTGATCCGAATCGCCCAAAGCGTAATCTGCGGATGAAAGGATATGCCGCAGTGCAGCAAAGCATCATCGTCTCTGATATCGTGCCGATCACGCCGTCGGCTCAGATGAACGCCCGCTATCATGGTGGGCGCGCCAAGTGCTTGCAGCGCCTCATTCGGCTCGACATGCCGGTGCCGACCACTGTGTCGCTCTGCTTTGATACAGTCAGAGGCATTGCCGAAGGCACGCCCCCCGATCTCGCACACATCCTAAGCCCGTTCCCCGAAGACGCGCTCCTTACGGTGCGACCGTCTTCGCAGAACGCCGATTGGGGCGGGCCGGCTGCCGTGCTCCATATCGGAATGAATGATGCCCGGCATGCTGCGATTGCGGAGGATATCGGCGAGGAGGCCGCGACGGCTCTATATCTGCGCTTTATCCGAGCCTATGCGATCCACATTGCGATGCTGGACGATGACGACTTTCCAGACCCAGAGGTCAAAGATCGCTCGGCGCTCGAAGCGGCTTTGAGCGCTTACGAAGAAGAGGCCGAAGAGCCATTTCCGCAGGACCTAGGCGAACAGCTTTCCGCCGTTTTAAAGACTATGGCGCGGGCTTGGGAGGGGACGTCAGCGCGTCTCTTGCGTCAGGCGCAGGGCGCTCCTGCTGATGCGGGGCTTGGCCTTATCATTCAACGCATGTCGCCGGAACCCGGACGGGGCCAGCGCGGCAATGGGCTCATTCAGTTTATCGACGCCGAGACTGGCTACCCGCAAGTGACCGGTCGTTATCTAAGCCGTGCCCACGGCCGTGACGTTCTTGGTCAAGCCGATGCGATTTACCTGACGAAGGACCCGCGGGGCAGCTCGCTTGAAGAGTTGGAGCCGGAAGCTTTCGCGAAGCTTACCGCGCTCGGCGATGTGGCGCGCACGCGGCTTCGCGAAGAGATGGAGATCAAGTTTGCCATCGATAACGGCAAGCTTGAGATACTGGACGCCGTGCGCGTGGCGCGTGGATCGCGGGCGACGGTTAACGTGGCTGTGGCATTGGCCCAAGACGGCGTCATCGATAAGGCTGAGGCGGTGCGGCGGGTGGAGCCCGCAACTTTGTCAGAGCTTTTACACTCGCAGATCGCGCCGGGCTCAAAGCGCGATGTGGTGGCGACCGGGATCGCAGCAAGCCCGGGCGCCGCTTTTGGGCAAGCTGTCTTTTCTGCCGCAGAGGCGCAGGCGGCTGCTGCGCGAGGAGAGCCTTGCGTCCTCGTTCGCCGGGAAACCGGGCCTGAAGACATACGCGGGATGCATGCAGCCCAGGCAGTCCTCACTGAACGTGGGGGCACGACAAGCCACGCGGCGGTAATCGGACGTGGATTTGGTTTGCCTTGTGTGGTGGGGGCCTCGGATATCTCGGTGAACGATAGCAAGCGGCTCTTCCGGGCGGGCGGCCGGGTCTTCCGTGAGGGGGATATCATCACGGTTGATGGTTCGTCGGGTCAGGTTCTCGCCGGTGCTGCGGAACTGACAAAGGCCGGGCTCGATGACAGCGTGGCCACGCTCCTCTCTTGGGCCGATGAGTTCCGCGACATTGGCGTGCGAGCAAATGCTGACACCCGGGCAGAGGCCGAACACGCAGCAGATTTCGCCGCGGATGGGATCGGGCTGTGCCGCACAGAGCACATGTTTTTCGAGGGCGACCGTCTCACTGTGATGCGCGAGATGATCTTCGCAGATGGGCCAGAGAACCGAGCGGCGGTGCTTGAGCGGCTGCTGCCCATGCAGCGAGCTGATTTCATTGAACTTTTCCGCATCATGTCTGGCCGGCCTGTCTGCGTGCGCTTGCTAGATCCGCCGCTTCATGAGTTTCTACCGACGGATAAGGGTGGGATGCGCGACCTGGCGGCAGCGCTTGGTATGCCCTTGGGTGAGGTGACAGAGCGCGTCCGCTCCCTTGAGGAGTACAACCCGATGCTTGGGCTTCGAGGAGTGCGCCTCGGCATTACGATGCCCGAGATTTACGACATGCAGGCGCGTGCGATCCTTGAGGCATCGCTTGAGGTGGGTGAAGTCACACCCGAAATAATGATCCCGCTCGTTACGGCGCGGCGAGAGGTGGAGCTTGTCCGGAAACGCATCGAAGCGGTTGCGGCGGCTGTGCGCACCGAGACAGGAAAGGACGTGCCTTATTCGTTGGGCGTCATGGTTGAAACGCCGCGCGCCGCTTTGCGCGCTGGAGATATTGCGCCTCATACGGCGTTCTTGAGCTTCGGGACAAACGACCTCACTCAAATGACCTATGGTCTGAGCCGCGATGATGCGGGGCGTTTTATGTCGTCTTACGTGCAACAAGGCGTCTATCGGGAAGACCCTTTTCATCGGCTGGATGTCGATGGGGTGGCCGAGCTGCTTAAGATTGGCGCTGAACGCGGGCGACGTGCACGGCCCGAGGTGGTCTTGTCGCTTTGTGGGGAACACGGCGGTGATCCAGAGGCCATCCGGATGTGTCGAGAATCTGGCTTCACATATGTGTCATGCTCTCCTTTCCGAGTGCCGGGAGCGCGTCTTGCGGCGGCAAAAATTGCCTTGGAAGCGCAAGATATCCCCAACACCTAGCGTCTTTTATTCACATTGGCGCTGTATCTAGAGCGCCCATTTGCCCCGCTGGACTCTCTAAAAACAATGAGTTACGCGCTGCCGCTGACGTAAAGCTTGATGATCGCGATAGCTGCCTGGGGGTAAAATATGCGGATGATCTACGCCATTGCGGCTGCGTTGTTGCTTGCTAATGCCAGCACCGCGCAACAATCTACGCTGCCTATTTCGGGGGCCGTAGCTTTTGAGGCAAAGAGCCTTTCGAAATTAGATGCGACCAACACGGCACGGCTTTTGGACCCTGCGCTGCGAGCGCGGAGAAGTGCTCCCGAGGTTGAGTTCAGCAAGGGATGGCTAACGACGCAGCCTTTCGTGGAAGGCGGTACAGAGTGGCGGTGCTTGTCCGAAGCGCTTTACTTTGAGGCGCGAGGGGAAACCATCAAAGGCCAGTTTGCTGTGGCGGAAGTTATTCTCAACCGCGTGGACAGCCGGAAATACCCGAACACCATTTGCGCAGTCGTCAATCAAGGAACGGGCAAGCGTTATCAATGCCAGTTTACGTATACCTGCGATGGCTATGCGGAGGTCATTTCGGAACCTCGCGCCTGGGAAATGGTGGGCAAGGTGGCCCGTCTTTCGATGGCGGGCGCGGCCCGAAACCTTACGGGTGGGGCGCAGTACTACCACACTCAAGCCGTACGTCCGCGGTGGTCGCGGGTTTTCACGCACACCACCACGATTGGCTTCCATCGCTTTTACAGAAGTTGAGCGTCGCTCAAAGTCGCTGATCCGCCGTCTGTCGAGTTGTAAGCGCGCTGTAAGCCCGGTACGCGCGCATCATGGTATCCGAGACAACCCTCGCATTCGCGCATCCAGAAGCCCGTGCAAACGCGGGCGCTCCTGAACGCGACAGAATATCTGTACGTGACCTCGTTTTGGACGCCGATATCGGCGCTTTCCAAGCGGAGCGTGGCGTCACGCAGCGCATCCGGTTCAATGTTGTCGTTGAAGTTGCACCGCTCCCCAAGGATCTCGCGGACGATGTGGACCGAATTCTATCCTATGATCGCATTACCGAGGCGATTGAAGCAGCGCTGCAAGAAGAGCGCCTCAACCTCCTTGAGACGCTGGCCGAGAGAGTTGCCGAGCGGATTTTAGCAGAGCCGCAAGCGATGCGCGCCTTCGTCAGGATTGAAAAACTCGACCGCGTGCCGGGCACGTTGGGGGTGGAGATCGTCCGGAGAAGAGAGACAACGCTTCGCGGCGTTGAGGAAGAGGCGCCACGGCCTCTTATACTCGCTCTTGGTAATGCTGAAATCGCAAGCCGGGAGCTTACGGTCTGGCTAGACCGTTTCGCTGAAGAGGCGGTGCCGCTGATCCTTGTCGTGGGCTTGGGCGATGCGCCAAGTCCGCAAGCGAGTATCCCGCAAGCGCAGAGGCGTATCGATCTTTTGGCAATCGAGCAAAACGCCTGGGTGCTCGCTGGACGCGACAAAAGATGCGTTGTGGTCGGCACGCGTACTGAGCTCGATTGGGGGCTGCGCAACGCGCAAATCAACGTTTGGGCGCCGTCGAAAATGGTGCTGGATGCTGTCGATGGCCCTAGCGGTAGTGAAGCCGGAGAGCTCATTGCTTGGTTCGCGGAGGAGATGAACGCGGTAGAGATCGTGTCGCTTGGCTTGTCGATCACAGGGGGCAGCGTCCCGGTACGTACTTCGCTTTGAAGCGCTATTACCGTCCTCTGCTTTTGCCCGGAGCGCCACCGACCGGCGCGCAATGTCTTGCGGGAGGGTGGCTTTGGTTTCTTCACGTCGAAGAGCGGACGCGGGAAACACG
>JBCCYG010000212.1:0-4435 GCA_039190145.1 Pseudomonadota bacterium
GTGAGGCCGAGCGCAAAGCTCAAAATAATCGGCGAGAGCAGGTTTTGCGCGGCGAGTTCGAACATGGGCGCGGCTTTAGGCCGGGCTTATGGAAAGGTCCAGCACTGGCGCATCCGCGTCACGGTCCTTTGGGAGCCGTCAGACGGGCACAAACTCTTTCGTGGTGCCGTCAAAGGCCATGAGCTGGCCCGTGGCGATATCTGTCCAGAGGCCGTGGAGTTCGAGCGTGCCCGCATCAACGCGCGCAGCGACATAGGGGAACGTTAAAAGGTTCGTGATGGAGACCCGGACTGCCTCATGCTCCAGCGCGCGGGTGCGCTCGTCGATATCCTCGATATGGGCGACGCGGGCATGGCCTTCGCGGAGCGTGTCGATCCAGCGGCCGACGAAGCTTTCTTCGGCGGCGAGGGCGGGCGCTTTGCCTTCGCACATGTCCCGGCATCCCGCTACGCCGCCGCACTGTGAATGGCCCATGACGATGATATGGGGGACCTCGAGCGCGTTGACTGCGTATTCGATTACCGCCGAGGTGGCCTGCTGCGTCGCGCCCGGGTGGTAGGGCGGTACGAGATTGGCGATGTTGCGGTGGACAAAAAAGTCACCGTGGGCGGCGCCAAAGATCGAGAGGCCGTTCACCCGGCTGTCGCAGCAGGAGATGAGCAGCGCCTTGGGGTGTTGGCCTTCATCGGCGAGCTTGCGATAGGTGGCGGCGTTTATGGCGAGGGTGGTTTCTGTCCAGCTGCGGTAGCGGTCGACGAGGTCGTCGGGCAGGGGTTTGGCGCGGTGCATTTGTCTTCTTGGTATCCCGTTCGTTGCGGATTGAGGGCGGGGATTGCATCAAATCTGCCATAAAGCGATGGCCGTGGGTAACTTTTCTTAAGTCTCAGGCATGCCATATCTTTTCGTGTCGTGGGGGCGGCAATGTGAGGGTGAGAGTGATGGAGAATGTCGTGGTCCTCGCGCATGACGAAGTCGTGCGCGTGGACGAAACCGCCATCTCAGCGCTTCGGGCGCAGATGGGGGAGGCGGGCGCTGAGGGCGTGATGAACCGCGCGTTGGAGGAGATTGCGAACCGGCTGACGCTGATTGAGCGGTGCCATTTCGAGGGAGAACGGGAGGCGTTGTGGAAGGCCGCTAAGGGTCTCATCGGGATCTCTGAGCAGATCGGGCTGATTTCAGTGGCGGGGGCGTCGCGCGGGGTGGCGGACTGCGCCTTGGGGCGGGATCGCGTGGCGCTCAATGCGACGATGGGGCGGCTGATCCGCCTGGGAGATCGGGCGTTGACGGCGGTGTGGAGCGCGTCGGAATCGACAACCTACTGAATTAGCGGCGCTTATCTAGGCAGGCGTGCCCGGCCGCGTTAGGGTGCTTGCGACGCGCCCTTTCGTGAAAGCCCTGCCATGGCCCTTACTTTTGCATCGCCTGACAGTGAGGCGATCCCGTTGACGCTGCTCGACCCCGATGGCTTTGAGGCATGGGTGACCGCGCTGCCCGCCGCTGATGGCGCCTGGGTAGCGGCGCAGGGCTTTACGGGGCAGCTTGGACAGGCGGTGAGCCTTCCGGGGCCGCAGGGCGTCTCAGGCGTGGCGATCGGCGTGGGGACGGAGAGTGCGGTTGAGCGGCGGCGCGACGGAGCTCTTGCGGGCGTTAGCGGGCTGCCGAAGGGCGTTTACACGGTTGAGGCGTCGCCAGAGGGTTTCGACCTGAACGCTTTCGCGCTGGGCTGGCTTTTGGCGGGGTATCGGTTTGACCGGTATGCCTCGCAAGGCGCGTTGGAGGCGCAACTGATCGCGCCGGCGGGCGTGGACGCGGCACGCATTGAAGCCATTACCGCGGGGGAGGCGCTCACGCGCGACCTGATCAACACGCCGTCGTCTGACATGGGGCCTGACGAGCTGGAGGCGGCGTCGCTCCTTCTTGCGGAGGAGTTTGGCGCGTCTGCCAATGTCGTGCGCGACGCAGAGCTCCTCGATCAGAATTTTCCTATGATCCACACCGTGGGTCGTGCATCGGATCGGCGGCCGCGGCTCATTGATTTACGCTGGGGCTCCGCGGGGCCGCGCCTGACGCTCGTGGGCAAGGGTGTGTGCTTTGACACGGGCGGGCTCAACATCAAGCCGGGCGCGTCCATGGGGCTCATGAAGAAAGACATGGGCGGCGCGGCGACGGTGCTCGGGCTCGCGCGGATGATCATGGCGCTCAAGCTGCCGCTGCAACTGCGCGTGCTCGTTCCGGCGGTTGAGAACTCAATCGACGGCTCGGCTTTTAGGCCCCAGGACGTACTTACGAGCCGGAAGGGGCTCACGGTGGAGATCAACAACACCGATGCGGAGGGGCGGCTTGTCCTCGCCGATGCGCTGGCGCTGGCGGAGGAGGAAGCACCTGACCTCCTGATCTCCATGGCGACGCTGACGGGCGCAGCACGGGTGGCGGTCGGGCCTGATCTGGCGCCCTATTACTGCGATGATGCGGGCGTCGTGGCCGCCCTGGAAGCGGGTGCGACGCGCGCTGGTGACCCGGTTTGGCGGATGCCGTTTCACGCGCCTTACGAGGCGATGATCGAGCCGGGGATTGCCGATCTGGACAATGCGCCCAAGGGCGGCTTTGCGGGGTCGATCACAGCGGCGCTCTTCCTCCGGCGGTTCGCCTCTGAGGTGCCGCGTTACGTGCATTTTGACATTTATGGCTGGCAACCCACAGCCACGCCGACGCGCCAGAAAGGCGGCGTGGGGCAAGGCGCGCGGGCGGTGCTAGAGGCGCTGCCGGAGATTTTGGGGTTGTGATGCGCGACCGGCGTTTCTGGCCTGCGAATGAGCGCGTTGCGCATGAAAGCCTCGCGGGCTTCGTGGATGTAAGTCTCACACCCGGCCGGCAGCGGCGTGTGCGATGGTCTAAGGTCGCGCTTTGCAAAATCGACGATAGAGTGCCCAACGAAGAGATGATTTTCGAGGCCCGCCCGCAAAAGACGCTCTTGTTTGGGCAGACTTTTGTGACGATCGATGAACGCGGAGACTTCAACTTTGGCTTCGATCCCGAAGATGGTTACACAGGGTATGTGCTAAGCGCTGCACTCACAGAACCGTTGAGCGCTACGCATCGCGTCACTAGCCTCGCGGGGCACATTTATTCCCAGCCTAATCTCAAATCAGCAATACTAATGGAGTTGAGTTTTGGCGCTCGTGTGGCCCTGAACGAAGAGGCGGAAGGTGCGTGGCTCAAAGTCCTCTCGCCTGGTGGTTGGGTTGCCCTGCAGCACGTAGATGAAATTTCGCAGCCGACGCTTGACTGGGTCGTGGGTGCGGAGACTTTTCTTGGGGTCCCTTACTTATGGGGTGGCAATTCAAGTTCAGGCGTTGACTGTTCCGGGCTTGTGCAATTGGCAATGTATGCTGCGGGCCGGGACTGCCCGCGGGACAGTGACCTACAGGAAGCGGCATTCCCGGAAGCGCAAGGTGACCTTCGGCGGGGGGACCTTGTTTTCTGGAAGGGCCATGTAGGCATCTTGGTGGATGAGGAAACGCTGCTCCATGCCAACGCACATCACATGGCGGTCGCCAAGGAGCCGCTGGCGGAGGCCATTGAGCGGATCGGGAAGAAGGAATTTGGCGCTGTGACGAAATACGCCCGCCCGTGATCTTGGCACGGACACGAATTTTCGGCGAAAATTCGTCGGCGCTTAGGCCTTCATAAGCGCGCCGAAGATGTTCTCGGAGTGTTGCGCGAGATAAATGCGCAGCCACGGCGTGTAGCGCTCCGGGCGGCGCTCGATCTCTGCACGTAACTCATAGAGATCCATCCAGCGGCTCTCAGAGACCTCCTCGGGGTTGAGGTTGATCTTGAGCGCGCGGGTTGCGGGCGCGATGAAGATGTCGGCCACTTCATGCTCGATGAGGCCGTTGCCGACCTCGGCGCGGTATTCCACCCGGTCGCGGTGCGCGGGGTAGAGCCCGGTAATGCCCATCTCTTCCTTGAGGCGTCTGACAGCGCAATCGGCCGGGTCCTCATTGAAGTTCGGGTGCGTGCAGACCGTGTTCGTCCAGAGGCCGGGCGTGTGGTATTTGCTGGCGGCGCGCTTTTGAAGCAGCACGTCCATTCCATCCATCACGAAGACGCTAATGGCTTTGTGCTTGAGGCCTCTTTGGTGAACCTCGAGCTTTTCGACGGGTGTTAGAACGCCGTTGACCCAGGCGGGGATCATGATCTCTGCCATCAGACGTGCTCCGGTTTCACGATGCCAAGCAAGTGAGCCATATTCTTAATGCCAATTTTGACGTGGGCGAGGGGGCGGGCCGCTACCAGCTTCTTATTCATGTATGCCTCGAAGGTAAGGCGTTGCACGTCGACATCATGACACAGTGAGACAAAACGCTCCCTCCGCTCGTCGGATTTGTAATAGGCGTCTTGCATGGCGCCGAGGACGCGGAAGACGTTTTTA
>JBCCYG010000213.1:0-4428 GCA_039190145.1 Pseudomonadota bacterium
AATGCGCACAAATTCGTCGATGTGATCGATCACCTTGCGGACTTGGCGTTCGATCGTGCCGGGTATGACCTCCCTGATTTCCGCCTCAGACGTCACAACCTCGCTTGGTTCATACATGCCCTCTATGCCTTCCTGACTATCCGTGCTTCAAAAAGCTTCGGTTATGACGATAGTGCCAAAGTCGGCGGCGTGTCTAATGGGCGGCCAAGGCATCGTCGCCCGCGTTTTGAGAGTATGCGCCCATCGGCCGCCGGAATGGTGTGTGAAGGTTGTGGCCTCACGCGACGCCGATGGTGCATTACGATGCGCAGGCTACCCGTGATGTGGTGAAGTTGGGGGTGCATGGATGGGCCGCTTTGTGAGTCAGGGCGGCAGTGCTAAGCTCGGCGCACTTGCCTCCCAAAGCGAAGAGACCCTACCCATGAAGAGCATCCCGTTCGCCTGTGCCGCCGTGCTTTTTGGCGCCGCGCCCGCTTTAGCCTGTATGACCGAAACCGACATCACGATTTCCAATGACGGTCAGGACGTCATCGGCACGCTGTGCAGCACCGATGACGCTGCTGCGCCCACGGTGCTTTTGCTCCATGGCTTCACCGGCAGTCGGGATGAGCTAGCCTCTGATGCGGTGCCCGACGGTGTTTTTGCCTATACGGCGAAAGCTTTGGCGGCGGCTGGTTACCAGAGCCTGCGGATCGATTTCCGCGGGTCGGGAGAAAGCTTGGCAGACCTCACTTTTGCCGACACGACCTTTGAGGGCCAGATTTCTGATGCAGAGGCCGCGATGGCCTATCTGGCCGATCAACCAATGGAAAAAGTCTATGTCATCGGTTGGAGCCAAGGCGGCCTCGTTGCGGCGTCGCTTGCGGGCCGTGGGGCCGATCTAGCAGGTGTGGCGCTGTGGAATGCGGTAGCTGATCCAAGGGCCACTTTCACCGCTTTGTTCAGCGCCGAGGTGCTAGACTCTGCGATTGCCGCAGACGCAAGCGAGAGCATCGAGGTCACTCTCCCCTGGGATGCGACCCTTACGCTCAATGGCGCGTTCTTTGATGGAATTGCCACCCTCGACCCGCTTGCTGAGATCGCCAACTACGGTGGGCCGCTCTTCACGGCAAACGGCATGACAGACACGCTCGTCGCGCCAGCCTCCGGTCAGGATTTCGTGGACGCAAATGGCGTGGGCACCGTTTACACCGCTGACATGGACCACGTCTTTGACATCTTTGCCGTTGCCGAAGACCTCGACGCCATGATCGCCGAAACCATCGCTTTTTTCGACGCGACCTAGGGGATCACTGTTCCTACGCAGGCCCCGGGTGAGGCTTAGCTCTGCTTGGTGACCTGCGTGTATTCGAGCTCCACCGGGGTGGCGCGGCCGAAGATGGAAACGGTGACCTTGAGGCGCTGGTTGTCCTCGTCGACCTCTTCCACGGTGCCGTCGAAATCCTCGAACGGGCCGTCGTTGACCTTTACCTTTTCGCCCACGTCGAAGGAGATCATGAGCTTTGGCGCCTCGGCGCCTTCCTCCACGCGGCCCAGGATGCCCTGCACCTCGGCGTCGCGCATGGGCATGGGGCGGCCTTGGGGGCCCAGGAAGCCGGTGACGCGGTTGATCGAGTTGATCAGGTGGTAGCCCTCGTCTGACATCTCCATGTGCACGAGCACGTAGCCCGGCATGAAGCGGCGCTCGGTCGTGACTTTCTTGCCGCGGCGGACCTCGATCACTTCCTCGGTGGGAACGAGCACTTCGTCGATCTGGTCTTCCATGCCCTGCTCGGCGATGGACTGTCTGATCTGCTCGGCGATCTTCTTTTCGAAGTTCGACAGAACACTCACGGAATACCAGCGCTTTGCCATGTCTTTCAGGGCCTCTCTCAACCTTGCGTCCGGGCTTGATCCGGACTCCCAGAAATGAAAGCGGCGCGCCGTCTGAAACGATGCGCGCCACTTGCGAGGGTCAGATAGCGGGACCTGCGAAGAGGTTCAAGCCCTAGGCTTGGTTAGCTCATGAGGCCAATGACGCCGGTTAGGGCAGAGCGGATGCCGAGATCAACGAGCATGAAGAAAACAGCCGTGAGCGTGGCCATGATGAAAACCATGATTGTGGTCACGGTGACCTCGCGGCGCGTGGGCCAAACGATTTTGGCCACCTCGGCGCGGGTTTCCTGGATGAATTTGAGCGGGTTCATCGCGTGCTCTCTCCGGCTAACCCGCGTCACATACGCTCGAAGCTTTGGGCTTTCAAGCGCTAGGCGCGGCTCTCATTGGCGAGCTTTGCGAAAGGGTCTTGCCGCATCTTTTGGCGGAAGGTCTGCTTGCTGTGAACGGGCGCAGCCGCGGCGGCTTTGAAGGCGCGCGCTTTCTCGAGCGCCGAGAGCTGGCGCTGCTGCGGCGCGGGTTCGGTGACGGCTGCGGCTTGCTGCTTCTCGTAAAGCTTGGCGGCGCGGGTCGCTTTGGGGCCCGGCGCATAGGACGGTTTCGGGGTTTCCACGGGTTGTGCCGCCAGGCTGGGAGCAGCCGGGGACGCAGTCTCAGGCGCAAAAGGCTCGCGCATTGGCTTTTGGGGCGACCGTTTAGTCCCACGGGTGAAGAGGAATTTCACCAGGCCAAGAAGGAAAAGCCCTGCCGCAAGCCCAAAGGCGAGCATCTGCATGTCGCCGGTTCCGCGCGCTGAGTGGCGCAGGCCCCCTTCGCGCCCGTTGATGTAAGGCGTGATGAAGTAGATGTCGCTTGGCACGATAAAGCCGCGCTCCTCCAGCACCTCGGCAGCGTGGCTTGATTGGCTATGATAGGTGTCGAACTCGCCATGAATGTCATAGGTGAACCCACGCTCGCCCGCACCCGTAAGTCGGCCTGAGGCCCAATCGGCAAAGGCATCCACGCGGCGGCTTCCCACCATGATGACCGCTTTGATGATCTGTGCGTCTTCGTCTGCGTCGGGGCCAAAGAGCACGTACATCGCCGTTTCTTTGGTCTTGACGCCATTGGTCCGCTCCACGAGCCGGACATTTTCGTCAAAGTCGATTTGGGCGATCACGCGGCTTTCGTCGAAAGCGCCAACATTCGTCTCGTTGTGGAGGTGAAGCGGTACCGCTGCGGGCGCCTCAGCTGCCAGCGCCGCTTCGAGCTCGACCCCGCGCTCTGCGACCGATTTGTTCAAAGCAAAGCCACCATAGGCCGTCAGTGCGCCTAGGGCCATAAGCACCCACCAGGGAAGACCGATGATGAAGATGACGAATCTCATGCGGGCGCTCTCTCTCACAGTCGCGTTACTCTGCACGATCATCGCCATTTAAGGCGTTCTCTGGGCACGGTAGGGGGAATTCTAGGGCGTTAATCTCCCGTTAAAGGCGAGTTGATGGCAGGACATCCTCCCCCTTTCGACCCTTCGGCAGGTGGCTTAGAAAAGCCACGGGAGTGACGATTAGGGAAGCCCATGGCCGCAGATGTAAGAGCGCTCTTTGAGGCGGCACCCTGGCGCAGTGTTACTGAGGGTGAGATCGCGCATACGCTCAAAGTGCCCACGATGCTCAAGCTCGAGGAATCGAAGTTTTACTACTGGCTCGGCGCCACCTTTGGGCGGGACGGCGGGGCCTTTGTCGATCTCGGGTCGTTCATTGGCGGCTCCACGGCGCGGCTTGCCGGCGGCATCATGGCCGGTGGCCGGGGTGGCACCGTCCATGCCTATGACCGCTTCACGGCGGGCGCGGCGGTCAAGCGCAACGTGCTCTACCCTGCCGGTATCCCGCGCTTTGCGGGCAACGACATTTTGGAGCTTTCTAAAGATCTTTTGTCGCCTTTCGCGCCCCATGTCGTGCATCACCCTGGGGACATCAATGAGCAGGTCTGGGAGGGCCCGCCGATCGATGTGGTCGTCCATGACGCCTCTAAGACGCGGGTCTCTGCGGATAGGCAGGCGGCGATTTTCTGGCCCTATTTGGAGGCGGGGCGGTCGATCATTTCGCAGCAGGACATCGTCCATAGCGGGCATCCCTGGGTGGCAATCCAGATGGAGCTGTGGGCTGACCACTTTGAACCTTTGGCTTTCGTGCGCGGCTCCACGATCCCCTATCTCTGCGTGAAGGTGCCGAGCGCAGCCGATCTAGGCACGCGGCTCACAGCGGCATTGAGCACCGAGGAGGAGCTCGCGCTGCTTAGGCAAGCGGGCGAGCGGCTGGGTCATCTCGCGCCAAAGGTGCGCAAGGTGCTGGCCACGGCTGTGGACACGCTCGCGGCAAACCCAGATGTGGATGTTGCCTGGAAAATGACGAGCAACAGATGAGGGTCGGCTGGCAGGGGCAGCAGGGTTCGAACCCGCGACCTACGGTTTTGGAGACCGTCGCTCTACCAACTGAGCTATACCCCTAAGCCGGATTGCCGGATAGCGCGTGGCGGTGGTGCTGGCAAGGGCCGGCGCGCGATGGCTTGGCG
>JBCCYG010000214.1:0-4417 GCA_039190145.1 Pseudomonadota bacterium
AACCTCGCGAGTTCGGGGCTGAACGTTGTCTCCTGCGGCTCCGCAGAAGACGCAGTACAAGGGGCGGAGATCATCACGACCTGCACCGCTGACAAGCAGTATGCAACTATCCTTACCGACAACATGGTTGGCGCGGGCGTCCACCTGAATGCCATCGGCGGCGACTGCCCCGGCAAGACCGAGCTGCATCGCGATATCCTGCTTCGGTCCGACATCTTTGTCGAATACCCGCCCCAGACCCGCATCGAGGGCGAGATCCAGCAGCTCGAACCGGACCACCCCGTGACCGAGCTCTGGCAGGTGATCACCGGGCAGGCAGAAGGTCGCCGGGATGCGCGTCAGATCACGCTTTTTGACAGTGTGGGCTTTGCCACCGAGGACTTCAGCGCGCTACGCTATATCCATGCCAAGCTGGAAGAAAGCGGGCACTACATGAAGCTCGACATGATCGCCGACCCGGATGACCCGCGCGATCTGTTCGGGATGGTCGCCCGCGCCAAAGCCACGCCCTGAGGGGAGACGGATGGATCATCGCCGCGCAATTCGAGAGCTGACCTTTGCCGACGAAGCCGCGTGCCTCTCGCGGCTGGAAGAGATGGCCGATTTGAGCGAGGTCGCCCGGGCGCGGATCGCTGCGCGCGGGGCGGCACTCGTCCGGGACATACGCGACGGATCAAACCCGTCACTCATGGAGCTCTTTCTGGAAGAATACGGGCTCTCCACCGATGAAGGCGTGGCGCTCATGTGTCTCGCGGAGGCGCTCCTCCGCGTACCGGATGCCGCAACCATCGATGATCTGATCGAGGATAAGATCGTCCCGTCGGCATGGTCTGCCCATCTTGGCCAGTCGCACTCCCCGCTGATTAACGCCTCCACCTGGGCGCTGATGCTCACGGGGCGCGTTTTGAACGATAGCGGTGCGGGGGTGACGGCGGCGCTCCGCGGAGCGATAAAGCGCCTGGGCGAGCCCGTCATTCGCAGCGCCGTGGGCCGCGCCATGCGGGAGATGGGAAGCCAGTTTGTCCTGGGCGAGACGATTGGCGCGGCGATGACCCGCGCCGCGGGGATGGAGCAGAAGGGCTTTACCTACAGCTATGACATGCTGGGCGAAGCGGCGCGAACGGAGGCCGATGCGCGTCGCTATCACATGGCCTATGCAGATGCGATTGCTGAGATCGCGGGGGCGGCTGGGTCGAAGGACATCGCGGCCAATCCCGGCATCTCGATTAAGCTTTCGGCCCTGCATCCGCGCTATGAACCCCTGCAAGCTACGCGCGTCATGGAGGAGCTTGTGCCGCGCGTCCTGTCGCTCGCCAGTTTGGCGAAGTCAGCGGGGATCGGGCTTAACATCGACGCTGAGGAAGCCGCGCGGCTCGAGCTATCGCTCGACGTCATTGATATGGTGCTGTCGGACCCTGCTTTGGCCGGATGGGACGGCTTTGGTGTTGTGGTGCAGGCTTACTCGAAGCGCGCCCCAGCGGTCATCGACTGGCTATATGCGCGGGCTGAGGCGCTTGATCGCCGCATTATGGTGCGCTTGGTCAAAGGAGCCTACTGGGACAGCGAGGTGAAGCTCGCGCAGGTGGAGGGCTGGCCGGGCTTTCCCGTGTACACGCAAAAGTCCGCGACAGATGTCGCCTATATCGCCTGCGCGCGGAAGCTTCTCACCATGGGCGACAGGATTTACCCCCAGTTCGCCACCCATAACGCCCATAGTGTGGCAGCAGTGCTGGAGATGGCGCCGGAAGGCGTGACTTATGAGTTCCAGCGGCTCCACGGAATGGGAGAGTCGCTCCACACGCGCGTCATGGAGCGGGAAGGCACCCGCTGCCGCATCTATGCGCCGGTTGGCGCGCATCGGGACCTGCTCGCCTATCTGGTGCGGCGCTTGCTTGAGAACGGGGCGAACAGCTCGTTTGTGAATCAGATTGTCGATGATGATGTGCCGCCGGAAGCCGTTGCGGCGGACCCGTTCGCGTCGCTTGCCACCGGCAATGACGCGGTGACGGTACCGGCTCAGCTTTTCGTCCCCGAGCGGCGCAATAGTGCGGGGTTCTTTGTGGGAGATCAGACTGGCCTCAGGGACCTCATGGCCCAGATCGACGCGGGACGGTTGCGCCGTGATTTGGGTTCCGGCGAGCCTGTTTTGAACCCAAGCACCGGCGCTGAGATGGGGCGCATCGCGTTTCTTGATGCAAAAGGCGCGGCGGCAATTGCTGATCGCGTTACGCGTTGGGACGCGCCTGTGGCGGAGCGCTCCAAGGCGTTGGAACGAGCGGCGGCTCTCTACGAAGAAGCGGCGCCGGAGCTTTACGCGCTTCTGATGGATGAAGCGGGAAAGACGCTGGTCGACTGCATCGGCGAGGTCCGCGAGGCGGTGGATTTCCTGCGATACTATGCTGCGCAGGCCCGGGGCCTCTCCGGCAGGGCTCGCGGGAATTTCGTGTGCATCTCGCCCTGGAATTTCCCGCTCGCGATCTTCACCGGCCAGATCGCGGCGGCGTTGGCCACGGGAAATGGGGTCGTTGCCAAACCGGCGGAGACGACCTCGCTCATCGCGGCGCGGGCCGTGGAACTGCTCCATGAGGCGGGCGTGCCGACAACCTCGCTCGCGCTGGTGCCGGGGTTCGGTCATGACGTCGGGCCCGCGCTGTGCCGGCATCCAAAAACGGCGGGCGCCTGCTTCACTGGCTCCACCGCGACGGGGCAAGCGATCAACCGAGAGCTGGCGACACACCAACCTCCAGGCACCCCGCTCATTGCCGAAACCGGCGGGATCAACGCGATGATCGTCGACTCTACTGCTCTGCCCGAACAGGCGGTGAGAGACATCGTGGCCTCGGCCTTCCAATCAGCCGGGCAACGCTGCTCCGCGCTGCGGGTTCTTTACGTTCAAGAGGACATCGCGGAGAGCCTCGCCGACATGCTCTTTGGCGCGATGGATGCGCTGAGCATCGGCGACCCAAGCGACCCTTCCACCGATATCGGCCCTGTGATCGACGCCAAGGCTAAGTCACGGATCGAGAGCTACGTGGCGCAAGCGCGGGCGGAGGGCCGCGTGCTCAAGGAGCTAAAGGCACCGGAGGTAGGCACCTTCGTCGCGCCGGTCGCGCTCAGCGTCGCGGGGATTGAGGAGGTGACGGAAGAGGTCTTTGGCCCGGTCCTCCATATCGCGACTTTCAAGGCCGCCGAGCTCGACCGCATTATCGATGAAATCAACCGCACGGGATATGGCCTTACCTTTGGGCTCCATACCCGCATCGACAGCCGCGTCCAGCACATCATCGACCGGGTGAATGTCGGCAATGTTTACATCAATCGAAACCAGATCGGCGCTGTCGTCGGCTCCCAGCCCTTCGGCGGCCATGGCCTAAGCGGAACCGGCCCGAAGGCGGGCGGGCCGCGTTACCTGCACGCTTTCGTCGAAGATAGCGGCATCACTCCCACCCCGCAGGCCTGGCACCTGCCCGGCCCGACGGGGGAAGAAAACACCTACAGCACGCATCCAAGGCACGGCATCTTTTGCGCCGGACCTGGCGCAGAGCTGGCGCGAAAGCAGGCGACACTGGCCCGCGACCTCGGATGTACCTGCATCGTAGAAGCTCCAGACGCCACGCCGGCGGACATTCCGGAGGAGGTAAGTGCCGTTATCCGATGGGGCGATGCGGGGCGTGACTGGGCGCTGGCCTGCGCCGAACGGGCGGGGCCAATCATACCGCTCGTGACATCCAAGGAGCTCACCCGCTCTCTCACATTGGAGAAAAGCGTCTGCATCGACACAACAGCGTCAGGCGGAAATGCGGAGCTCCTTGCTGCATCAAGCAAGGTCGACCTCGCCGCCGAGTGAGTTTCGCCTACTTCCACGGGATGTCTGATCGAGGAAGCCAAGCCAGGGCGCGCGCCGTCCCCGTGGGTCGCGCGAGCCGCGCGGCGCGGTTGGGAGGCGCGGGGCTCTCTATCGCCGGAAATGTCGCCGTGGGCAGTGCTCGGGAGCTTTTGGTCGGCAAGCGGCCGGAGCTTCGCGGGTTGATGCTCACGCCCGCCAACATCTCCCGCCTGACGACAGAGCTCGCACGGATGCGCGGCGCAGCGATGAAGGTGGGTCAGCTTATCTCGATGGATGCTGGCGACGTGCTGCCGCCGGAGGTCGCTGACATTATCGCGCGGCTCCGCGCGGACGCGGATTTCATGCCGCCCAAGCAACTTCGCGACGTGCTCGACGCGCAGTGGGGCACGGGATGGATGAAGCGCTTCAAGCGCTTCAACGTCCGCCCCATCGCAGCCGCCTCCATCGGGCAGGTCCACGAGGCGCTTGCCCCGGACGGGCGGCGGCTCGCGATCAAGGTGCAGTATCCGGGCGTCAAGGAGAGCATCGACAGCGACGTCTCCAATGTGGGCGCGCTCGTGAAGATGTCGG
>JBCCYG010000215.1:0-4373 GCA_039190145.1 Pseudomonadota bacterium
GGACGTGCGTGCAAGGCTAGGCGAGGTCGGCGTGGCACTGGGCTCTGACGTGGATCAGAACATCCTGCGAAGCGCTCAGGATTACCGCGCGATGACCGCCACGGGAAACACCGTGCGTGTCTTCGTGATCCTAGCCCTCGGCCTCGCGGGGCTCGCGCTTGCCTGGTCGCGCACCAATAAAGACTTCCGCTCGCGAAACACGGTCGAAACCGCCGTGCTCGCCCTCCTTATCGCGGCAGCATCCATCGCGATCCTCACGACCATCGGCATCGTCTTGTCGCTCATCTTCAACACGATCGAGTTTTTTGGCCTCTATCCCGCCTCAGAGTTCTTCTTTCTTCTGGAATGGGCGCCCAGCTTCTCCGGCCGAGGCGGTTCCTCATCCTTGGGCGTCCTACCGCTGCTATGGGGCACGCTTTACATCTCGCTCGTCGCGCTCCTGGTGGCCGTTCCCATCGGGCTCCTTTCCGCGATCTACCTCTCGGAATACGCCTCTCCCACAGTGCGCTCCTTTGCCAAGCCAATGCTTGAGGTTCTCGCCGGCATCCCGACCATTGTCTACGGCCTATTCGCGCTTCTGACGGTCGGCCCGTTCCTCGTAAGTTTCTTCGGGCAAGGCGGGTATCTTGGCGTTACTTGGATGGGCGGCGGCACGGCCGTCATGACCGCCGGTCTCGTCATGGGCATCATGCTCATCCCCTTTGTAAGCTCACTCTCTGACGACATAATCAACGCCGTGCCCCAATCCATGCGCGACGGCTCTCTCGGCCTCGGCGCCACTCCGTCCGAGACGATCCGCCAGGTCGTGCTCCCCGCCGCACTTCCGGGCATCGTCGGTGCCATCCTGCTGGCTGCGTCCCGCGCCATTGGCGAAACGATGATCGTTGTCCTTGGAGCAGGGGCCGCCGCACGGCTCAGCCTCAACCCCTTCGAGGCCATGACCACGGTGACCGCAAAGATCGTCTCGCAGCTCACCGGCGACAGCGATTTCGCCTCACCGGAAGCACTCGTGGCCTTCGCACTAGGCATGACGCTCTTCATCATCACGCTCGGGCTCAACGTCTTCGCCCTCTACATCGTCCGTAAATACCGGGAGCAGTACGAATGACCGACGCCACGGCCCCCGCCGCCGCGCCGGCCAAAAAGACGGGCTCGCTCCTCGCCGAGGATACACGCACACGCAAGCGCAACGCCGCCGAGGCGCGGTTCAAGATGTACGGTCTTGCCGCGATCATCGTCGGGCTCATGTCCCTCGTGATCTTGCTCACTGCGATCATCTCAAATGGTATCCCGGCGTTCCAGCGCACCGTGGTGCAGCTCGAAGTAACTGTGACCCAGGAGGAGTTCGACGCGGCGGAAGCCACGCTCTTCAAGACCCGTGAATACGAGGCGCTCTTTGTCGCCGCGCTCTCGACCGCGCTCTCAGATGCTGGGATCGAGGCTGATCTCAGCTCGGAGGCGCTTGAGCGACTGGTCGGTAAGGTGGGTAACAACCTGCGCGCATTCTACCGCGAAAACCCGGCCCAGATCGGCCAACCCGTCACGTTCGAAGTCCCCGCCGCATCCCGCGTGGACCGTTACTTCAAGGGCACCCTAGCGCGCGAAAACATCAATGAAGCCAATCGCTTCATCCAGGTTTCTGACCTAGATACCGCCGAAGAAATGAAGGCAGTCGGCCTCATGGCGACGGTCTTTGACTGGAACTTCATCACCGGCGTGGATACCGGCGTCGACAATCCAGGCGGGGCAGGGATCGGGGCTTCCGTCCTCGGCTCTTTCTTCATGATGGTGGTGGTTCTTCTCCTCGCGCTACCTATCGGCGTTGCCGCCTCGATCTACCTCGAGGAATTCGCACCAAAGAACCGGATCACAGACCTTATCGAGGTCAACATTTCCAACCTCGCCGCCGTACCATCCATAGTCTTCGGCATCCTGGGCCTCGCAGTGTTCATCCAGTTCATGCACCTCCCACAATCCGCACCCCTCGTCGGTGGGCTCGTGCTGACACTCATGACGCTGCCTACGATCATCATCTCCACCCGTGCGTCGCTCAAGGCCGTGCCGCCATCGATCCGCGAAGCGGCGCTCGGGGTAGGGGCCTCTAAGATGCAGACCGTCTTCCACCACGTCCTGCCGCTCGCAGCACCTGGCATCCTCACGGGCACGATCATTGGCCTCGCACAGGCTCTGGGAGAGACCGCGCCGCTCCTCCTTATCGGCATGGTGGGCTTCGTCGCGCGCTATCCGGACACCTTCCTCGAAGGGCTCGAAGGCCCGAACTCCGCGCTTCCCGCTCAGATTTACAACTGGGTGACGCGCTCTGACGCGGTCTTTACCGAAAAGGCCTGGGGCGGGATCATCATCCTACTCCTTTTTCTTCTGACCATGAACATCATCGCCATCCTCCTGCGCCGCCGCTTTGAGCGCCGCTGGTAAGAAAGGGCTCTGAAATGTATGACGACGCGAGACTTATGGAGCGCAAAGTGGGCGAGACAGGCATCAAGATCGGCGCAGCGGGCGTCAACGTCTACTACGGCGACAACCACGCGATCAAAGACGTAAACGTTGACATCGAAGACAAAACGGTCACCGCGTTCATCGGCCCGTCGGGTTGTGGCAAGTCCACTTTTCTACGCTGTATCAATAGGATGAACGATACAATTGATATTTGTCGCGTCACCGGGGACATCCGGCTCGACGGCGAGGACATCAACCACAAGAATGTCGACCCCGTTCAGCTCCGCGCCAAGGTCGGCATGGTGTTTCAAAAGCCAAACCCCTTTCCAAAGTCGATCTATGACAACGTGGCTTATGGGCCGCGGATCCACGGGCTCGCCAAGTCCAAGGCCGATCTCGACGTGATCGTGGAGAAATCGCTCCGCCGCGGTGCCATCTGGGACGAGGTGAAGGATCGCCTGCAAGCGCCCGGAACGGGTCTCTCCGGTGGCCAGCAGCAGCGCCTCTGCATCGCTCGCGCGGTGGCCACAGAGCCCGAGGTTCTCCTCATGGATGAACCCTGTTCAGCACTCGACCCCATCGCCACCAGCCAGATCGAAGAGCTCATGGACGAGCTCAGGGAAAACTACTCCCTCGTCATCGTGACACACTCGATGCAACAGGCCGCGCGTGTGAGCCAAAAGACCGCGTTCTTCCACCTCGGGAACCTCGTGGAATACGGCGAAACAAGCCAGATTTTCACCAACCCCGAAGACCCGCGCACCGAGAGCTACATCACCGGTCGGATCGGATAAAATAATGCAAGATCAACATATTGCATCCGCGTTTGATCGCGATCTCGAGGGGCTCCAAGCCAGCATCATGAAAATGGGCGGGCTCGTCGAAGCCTCAATCCTTGATTCCGCGCGCGCGCTTGGGGACCGCGATACCGACCTCGCAGAACAGGTGCGGGCAGGGGACGTCGCCGTCGACAACATCGAGGACCTCATTAATGAGGAAGCCGCGCGCATCATCGCCATGCGCCAGCCCAAGGCCTCTGACCTGCGCACCGTACTGACAGTCATGAAAGTGTCCGGCAACCTGGAGCGCATCGGCGACTACGCCAAAAACATCGCGAAACGCACCTCACTCATCGCAGAAACCGGTCCCATAAACGGCTCCGACCAGGCGCTTAAACGCATGGCACGTGAAGTGGAGGTGATGCTCCGCGACGTGCTCGACGCTTTCGTGCAGCGCGATGCCGATCTCGCCGCCGATGTCCGCGACCGCGATGAGAGCGTGGATCTGATGTACAACTCGCTCTTCCGCGACTTTCTCACCCATATGATGGAAGACCCGCGCAACATCACCGCCTGTATGCACCTCCATTTCATCGCCAAGAACATCGAACGCATGGGCGATCACACGACGAATATCGCTGAAGAAGTGATTTACCTCGTCACAGGCGAACATCCCGATGACGCGCGCCCCAAGGGCGAAACTGCGCCGGGAATTGAAAGGGAAGGGGCGTGACACAGCCTTCCGTCCTCCTCGTCGAAGATGAGCCCGCACAGCGTGCTGTGCTGAGCTACAATCTGGAGAGCGAGGGCTTCCGCGTCATTGAGGCGGAAAACGGAGAAGAAGCGCTGCTCTTGGTCGAAGAAGACACGCCCGATGTAGTGGTCCTTGATTGGATGCTCCCATCGGTGTCTGGCATCGAGGTCTGTCGCCAGCTCAAAATGCGTAAAGATACGCGGTCGCTACCGATCATCATGCTCAGCGCCCGCAGCGAAGAGGTGGACAAAATCCGCGGCCTCGAAACCGGCGCCGATGATTACGTGACAAAGCCATACTCGGTGCTCGAACTCATGGCGCGCGTCAAAAGCCAGCTGAGGCGCACGCGGCCTGGGTCACTCGGCACACGGCTCGAACACCAA
>JBCCYG010000216.1:0-4370 GCA_039190145.1 Pseudomonadota bacterium
ATGCACCCCTTGCCGCTCGGGCGCACTATCCCTAAACCGGCGCCGACGGGGAGGATTGATGCGCCATCTGCTCGGGATAGAACCGCTCGCGCCGGCTGATATCACGGCCATCCTCGACCTTTCCGACAGCTACGTTTCGCTAAATCGCTCCGCGGATAAGCACCGTGACCGCCTCGCGGGCCTCACCCAAATCAACATGTTCTTTGAGAACTCCACGCGCACGCAGGCCTCTTTTGAACTGGCCGGGAAGCGGCTCGGTGCGGATGTGATGAGCATGGCAATGCAGGCAAGCTCGATCAAAAAGGGCGAGACGCTGATCGATACAGCGCTTACGCTTAATGCCATGAACCCCGACCTCCTCGTGGTGCGTCATCCGCAATCTGGAGCGGTGGACCTCCTCGCGCAAAAGGTAAACTGCGCGGTGCTCAATGCGGGTGATGGGCGTCATGAGCACCCGACCCAGGCGCTGCTCGACGCGCTCACGATCCGCCGCGCCAAGGAGCGGATCAAGGGGCTCACCGTGGCGATCTGCGGCGACATTGCCCATAGCCGCGTGGCTCGATCCAACATTCTGCTCCTGGGCAAAATGGGCAATCGCGTGCGCCTTGTCGGCCCGCCAACGCTCATCCCCTCGGGCGCAGGCGACTGGGGGGTCGAGGTCTTTGGCGATATGAAAGCCGGGCTCGATGGTGTGGACGTCGTCATGATGCTCAGGCTCCAACGGGAGCGCATGGATGGGGGCTTCATCCCCTCGGAGCGGGAGTACTATCACCGCTATGGCCTCGACGCCGAAAAGCTCTCCCACGCTGCATCGGATGCCATCGTCATGCATCCCGGCCCGATGAACCGAGGCGTCGAAATCGACGGGGATATTGCTGACGACATCAACCGCTCTGTCATTCAGGAGCAGGTCGAGATGGGCGTGGCCGTGCGGATGGCAGCGATGGATATGTTGATGGAAGCGCGCCGAATGGCACCCGAGGGAGTGATGGTGTGAAGCCGCTCAGCATCCAAGAAGGTGAAGCCGGACGCATCCGCGTCTTTGCGCTTTCCATGACGGATCGGGAGGCGAAAGCCCTCGCATCCGGCGGTGCGTCTGCGCCAAAAACGGATGGCGGGCGCAGCATGCAGGAAGAGGCGCTCGGGGCAGACAGTCTGGACCACGATTACATCGAAGTCTTCCCACTGAAGAACCTCGAAGGGGTCGGCCTCATGGGCTATCTGCTCGAAGGGCATGACGCGGTTGAAGTGGACGTAAACCAGGACAAGCAAAAGCTCTCCGCTCTCGGTGGCTGGGTCATGGTCGTCCTCTCCAAAGCTTTTGATGGCAAGGCGCGAGAGCTTAGCGTCGACCCAAGGCTTACGCTTATTGGCAGCTACCGTCAGGAAGGCATCGACTGGACACCAGTCAAAGTCACGACCGAGGCCGCAGAGCCCGGGAAAGGGCCCAAGAAGCCGATGTCTGATGCGCGCATCTCCGGCATGGTCGCGATGGCGGTTCTGCTCTTTCTCGCCGTCTTCGTCGTCCTTTTCGTCGTGCTGGCGGGGTAGGAATGGCCACGCTCTTTACCAATGCCACGATCATCGACCCCGAGCTCGGAACAGAGCGACGAGGGTCGTTGAGGGTCGAAAACGGCATGGTGGCCGAAGTGCTCTACGACAGCGCACCAGACACAGGCACCGCAGAGATCGTCGATTGCAGTGGGCTGACACTCGCGCCGGGGCTCGTCGATATCGGGGTCAAGATCTGCGAACCTGGCGAGCGACATAAAGAGAGCTTCCGCTCCGCCGGTCTCGCTGCGGCGGCGGGCGGGGTTACCACGATCGTTACTCGCCCCGACACGTTGCCTGCCATCGACACGCCAGAGACGCTCGAATTCCAAGCCAGGCGCGCCGCCGAGGTCGCACCGGTACGGGTTGCGCCCATGGCCGCGCTCACCAAAGGCCGGGAGGGCCGAGAAATGGTGGAGATCGGCTTTTTGAAGGATGCCGGCGCGGTCGCCTTCACCGATTGTGACCGTGTGGTGGAGAATACAAAGGTCTTCAGCCGCGCGCTCACCTATGCGCGCTCGCTCGACGCCCTCGTCATGGCCCATGTGCAGGAGCCTGGCCTCTCGGCTGGGGCTGCCGCCACGTCGGGCGCGAGGGCCTCTCGCATGGGGCTCCCGAGCGTTTCCCCCGTTGCGGAAAGAATGGCGCTCGACCGCGACATTTCCCTCGTCGACATGACCGGCGCCGCCTACCACGCGGACCAGATCACAACCGCCCGCGCACTCCCGGCCCTTGAGCGCGCCAAAGCGAAGGGTCTCAACGTCACAGCGGGGGTTTCTATCCACCACCTCGCGCTGACTGAAGCGGCGATTGAAGAATACCGCACCTTCTTTAAGGTAAAGCCCCCGCTCCGCAGTGAGGAGGATCGCGCTGCCGTGGTCCAGGCGCTCCGAACTGGCCTTATCGACACCGTGTCGTCCATGCACACGCCGCAGGACGAGGAGTCAAAGCGCCTCCCCTTTGAGGAAGCGGCCTCTGGCGCTGTCGGGCTCGAAACCTTTCTGCCCGTCATGCTTGGCCTCGTTGCCAACGAAGAGCTCACTTTGGTGGACGTGTTCCGTGCGGCTTCGCTCGCCCCGGCACAGCGCCTCGGCCTCCCAGGGGGACACATCGGCGTCGGTGCCCCGGCGGACCTTGTGCTCTTTGACACAACCAAGACGTTCACGCTGGACCGCGCAAACCTCCTGTCGAAGTCAAAGAACACCCCCTTCGACGGCCACGACATGACCGGTCAAATCGTAGGTACTTGGGTCGGCGGTGCGCGCATCCATGGGGGTCTCAATGCCCCCGTTTGAGACGGCGCTTCCGCTCCTCATCGCGTGCGGGGTCTTGGGCTATCTCTTTGGCTCGATCCCGTTCGGCCTCGTTTGGGCGCGGGTTTTTCGCCTCGGCGACATCCGGCAAATCGGCTCCGGCAATATCGGCGCAACAAACGTCCTGCGCACGGGCAACAAGCTCGCCGCTTTACTCACGCTCCTCTTCGATGCGGGCAAGGCGGGCATGGCCGTCCTCGCAGCCCGTGCCATCGCGGGAGAGGATGCCACCCAGCTCGCAGGGCTTGCTGCTTTTGTCGGTCACTGCTTCCCGATTTGGCTAAAATTCAAGGGGGGCAAGGGCGTGGCCACGTTCATCGGCCTGATGCTCGCACTACACTGGCCAGCGGGCATCGCCACCTGCCTCACCTGGCTCGCCATAGCCGCAGTCTTTCGCTATTCCTCGCTGTCGGCCATGTTCGCGGCCCTGATGGCACCGGTCTGGATGATCTTTTTGGGCTATGGCATCGGCGCGGTTCTAGGCGTCGTTCTTGGCGTGCTAATCTATTGGCGTCATTGGGAAAATGCGACGCGGCTCCGCGCTGGTACCGAGCCTAAGATCGGCCAAAAGGGCTAAGACGCACGCGGCCAAAGCTGGGGGAAGAAGTGGCCTGCCAGCCGATCTCCCTCTTTGTATCCTTCGGCCTCGAACTCGGCCCGCTCGCCCGCGGCCCAGTCCCCGCGATAGCGGATCACCCCATCTGGCGCCGTCATGCGTAGCGTAAAGCGGCGCACGGTCTCGGTGGGTGTGACCGATGACAACCCGCCATGGAGCGTGCGCATATCAAAGAAGATGCAATCGCCAAGCTCCATGTCCCAGGACAAAAGGTCATAAGCGGCCGGATCGGCATTTACATCTGGCGGCGGGTGATAGGTTTGCCCGGCGATTTCCTGCGGCTCATAGCTCGGGTGACCATCGGCGAACCGGACCCGCATGAAAAGCTTGTCCCAAAGATGCGAGCCCTTCACGAACGCGATGCCGTTTTCCTTGGATACCGGTTCAAGCGGCAGCCAGAGGACGCACATCGTTCCATGGAAATCGAAATAGGCGAGGTCCTGATGGAAGGGCGGCCGCGAGGAAGAGCCCGCCTCGCGCAGAAACCAGTTATCCATGACCAGATTGATCGAGGGCGTGTCGAGCAGCTCGGACGCCAACTCCGCGCAGGGTGAGTGCCGGACGAAGTTCTCAAATTGCGGGACTTTGTTCCAAGCCCAGTAATCCTCGTAGTAGCCGGGCACATCAGGGTCTTTGGTATGTCTGGTAAAATTGGCGGTGGGCGAGGCAAAATCCGCGTCGATGCCCGCCCTCAGCAGATTAATCCAGTCGCTGCCGAACTGCGACTTGAGCATGACTGCGCCATCGCGGCGAAACCTATCTACTTCGGCGTCTGTGAGTAACGACATCGGGCGACCCTCCATGGGTGACCCCGCCAGGCTAACCTGAGTCTTTGGACCGCGTCAGTAGGAATGCTCCGCGTAAATGCGGCTGAGGTCACCAGACCATTC
>JBCCYG010000217.1:0-4356 GCA_039190145.1 Pseudomonadota bacterium
CTTCGACCTCTTTGAGGTGAACGAGGCGTTCTCCTCGGTGGTGCTGCGCTTCATGCAGGCCTTCGATGCCGATCACGGCAAGGTCAACGTCAATGGCGGCGCGATCGCCATGGGCCACCCGCTCGGTGCCACCGGCGCCATCATCATCGGTACGCTCCTCGACGAGCTTGAGCGCCAGGACAAAGAGCTTGGGATGGCCACGCTCTGCGTCGCCTCCGGCATGGGCGCAGCCACCGTTCTGGAACGCGTGTGAGGGAGACGAAAGATATGACTGACTTCACCATGAGCATTGGCGACGACGGCGTCGCCATCATCACCTGGGACGTGGCGGGCAAGTCCATGAACGTCATGAGCCTCCAGGGCTTTGAAGACCTCGAAGCCCATATCGACGAAGTACTGTCGAACGACTCTATCAAAGGCGCTGTGATCACGTCCGGCAAAACCGGCTCATTCGCGGGCGGCATGGACCTCAACATCATCGCCAAGATGAAGGACGAAGCGGGCGACAACCCCGCCCAGGGCCTCTTTGACGGGTTAATGAAAATCCACGGCCTCCTCCGCAAGATCGAGCGCGCAGGGATGGACCCAAAGACCAACAAGGGCGGGAAACCCATTGCGGCCGCTCTGCCAGGCACGGCCATGGGCATCGGTCTCGAATTACCTCTCGCCACGCACCGCATCTTTTGCGCCGATAACCCAAAGGCCAAAATCGGCCTGCCGGAAATCATGGTCGGCATCTTCCCCGGCGCGGGTGGGACAACGCGTGTGAGCCGGCTTATCGGCGCCATGGCTGCCTCCCCGATCCTACTCCAGGGCAAGAGCTTTGACCCCAAGAAAGCCAAGGGCGCGGGCCTTATTCATGAGGTGGTGGACGACCCCGTCCAGGCCGCACGGGAATGGGTGCTGAGCGAGCCCAAGATTGTGAAGCCTTGGGATGAAAAGGGCTACAAGATGCCTGGCGGCGCGCCTTACCATCCCGCGGGCTTCATGACCTTCGTCGGTGCCTCGGCCATGGTCAATGGCAACACCAACGGCGTCTATCCTGCGGCCAAAGCGCTGCTAAGCGCGGTCTATGAGGGTGCGCTAGTGCCCTTTGACACGGCGCTCAAGATCGAAGCGCGCTGGTTCACCAATATCCTAATGAACCCGTCCTCGGCGGCCATGATCCGCTCCCTCTTCATCAACAAAGAAGCGCTGGAGAAGGGCGCCGTACGCCCCGATGTACCTGATCAAAAGGTCAAAAAGGTCGGCGTCATGGGCGCGGGCATGATGGGGGCAGGCATCGCTCTTGTCTCCGCCATGGCGGGGATTGAAGTCGTGCTCATCGACCAGGCCCAGGAAAGCGCAGACAAGGGCAAAGCCTACGCCGCTGATTTCTACCAGAAGGGCGTCTCGCGCGGGAAACTCACCGCGGAGAAAATGGAGGAGAACCTTTCGCGCATCACCGCGACGACGGATTACGACGCGCTCAAGGGCGCTGACCTCATCATTGAGGCCGTCTTTGAAGATGTGGGCGTAAAGGCCGAAGTGACGAAAAACGTGCTTAAAGTCGTCGGCGACGACTGCATCTTTGCCACGAACACCTCCACCTTGCCCATCACCGAGCTTGCGAAAGCGTCTGATAATCAGGAGCAGTTCATCGGCATCCACTTCTTCTCCCCCGTTGAGAAGATGGCGCTCGTCGAGATCATCAAAGGCAAGGAAACCGGCAACCGAGCGGTGGGTAAGGCGCTCGATTATGTGCGCCAGATCAAGAAGACGCCCATCGTCGTCAACGACGCGCGCTTCTTCTACGCCAACCGCTGCATCATTCCCTACATCAACGAAGGGATGCGCATGGTGCAGGAGGGCGTCGCCCCTGCGCTCATCGAGAATGCAGCGAAGCTCGTCGGTATGCCGCTCGGCCCGCTCCAACTCGTCGATGAGACCTCGATCGATCTCGGCGTCAAAATCGCCAAAGCGACCAAAGCCGCAATGGGAGCAGACTACGACGCTACCGTCGACGACATCCTCTTTTGGATGTTTGAAGAGGGCCGCTTGGGCCGCAAATCCAATGCTGGCTTTTACGATTATGACGACAAAGGGAAGCGCATCGGCCTCTGGAAAGGACTTGCCGACAAATACCCTGTCGCCGAAGAGCAGCAAGAGCTCATCGACGTCCAGCATCGTTTGCTCATGATCCAGAGCCTTGAGGCTGTCCGCGCGCTCGAAGAAGACGTGCTCATGGACATCCGCGAGGGGGATGTGGGCGCGATCCTTGGCTGGGGCTTTGCACCTTGGTCCGGCGGGCCGCTGAGCTGGCTCGACATGATCGGCGCCGCTTATGCCGTCGAGCGCACCGGCGACCTTACCGAGCGTTTCGGTGCTCGGTTTGAGACCCCTGCGCTCCTGAAAGACCTCGCCGCGAATAGCGAGGGTTTTTACAGCCGCTACCAACCAGCGATCGCGGCAGAGTAAATGCAAAGGGCGGGGCCAACACCCCGCCCTTTTGCCAAAGGCCACCGCGCTGCCGGAGCGCCGCACAGTCATTAGGCACGCTCTAAAACAAGAACGCGGAGCTAGGTAATCCTAGCTCCGCGCCCGTTCCCGTAGCCCCCAGGTGTGAAACGATCCGGCCTCGTGGTTGGGGTCGAGGCCAGATGTTTCCCGGTGGTCCCAGAGCCCCTCGGAAACCTCTCAGGCTGCCTGAGCCACGTCCCGCGCGCGCAGATCATCCGCCACCGCCTGGGCCTGAGCCCCATCGAGCGGCTCGTAATCAAACTCGCCATAGATGTGATCGAGCATGAAGCCTTCAGCCTGAGCGAAGACAAGTGCGCCATCCCCTGCGTAGATGATCTGATCATCTTCAAAATGCAGTACAACAACGAGATGCGGTGCGCGCGGCGCGACGCGCTTGATCCCTTTAAGTCCATCAAGAACAGCAACTGGAATAAGGGCAAATGGATCGCCAGTGAGCTCCTCGGCGAGATCGCTTTCAACCACCACGAGCTGGTTGGGCAGCATCCAGATACGTTCTTTATTGCCCAGCACGCCCACCGGCACTTCATAGGGGGCCGCATGGTCGGGGCAGGTATTGTGGTCAGGCCAGTTGATCACGCGCTCGATGGCCGTGATTTTCTGCATGCCATTGTCAAAGGTCAAAACGTCATCACCCACGGTGAGCGCCTCCACTTCGCGCCACCCCATCCGGGTCGCAACACGTGTGGAATGCAGCAGGCCCGAGCGGCGCGTGACCCCAAACTCATTCTCAAAATCGATTTTGATGCCCTTCTGGGCCTCATCCATCAAATCAAACATGTGCTTGTCCCCATGAACATGTTTCAGCAGCATTGTGGCTGGCGGACGGGCCGCTTTAACCACGCGTTAACTCTCCTGTGGGGCAACGGCGCGGATTGGGGCGCCAAGCGGCAAAATTGGGGCAGTACTGTGAAAATAAGCGCCAAATTTTTGTCAAAGGCGGGATTGTTTCTCAATCCGGGTCAATCGCACCGCCAAATCCATAGCCGAAGCGCTCAATGTCGCGAGCGCACAGTTCTTCAACAAGCTTCGAATCGTCCTCGTCGTAAAATGCGCGCCAGTCCCGCGGTCGCTCAGATTGGTTTGCATGCGGCACTTGAAGCTTGATCCCAAGTTGCGCCTCCAGTGCGGGCAGATCTTCGTCCAAATGCTCGAGACGCAGGTAGAGTTGGCAGCGCTCCTGCCCCGCCGCGTCAGTGACGTAGCTGGTAAAGGGCGACGCGGCGATGCTCGCTCGTGTATGCGCGTGGTTCAGGAAGCCGCTGAAATCATGGGCTTTCGCTAGTTCCACGGCTTTGTGCGCAAAGCTCTGCTCCCTTAGCCAATGGTAGTAGCTGACCATCCTGTCCCAAGGGTTCCGCACGAGGGTAAAGACAAACAATGCCTCAAGCTCATCGGGCCCTAGCCACCCGTCGAGGTCCGCCAAAGTAGAGTGCTTCCAAAGACGCCCTCGGGCTGGCAAATCTTTGAGCCGCTTGCGCCGTCTCTGCGCCTTTGGCGTGTCTCCTGCCATGATGTCGCCCGGTTTCGCCTTCTCATCCAAAGCCAGCGCCAGGGATGTTCCCCCGGTCTTTGGGATATGAATGAAGAGGTAGCCGCGTTCGGGCGAATAGATCATTGCGACAACCTACGCGCGGTCGCCTCGCACTGCCAGCGCCGCTCCAGACGCGAGGATTACAAAGACGCCGAACGCCCCGAGCAGGTCGAGACCGTGGCCCCAGACAAAAAAGCCCACTCCGGCCGCGACGATCAATACCGTATACTCAAAAGCCGCAACAAAGGCCGGCTGCGCGAGCTGATAGGCTCGGGTGAGCAGGCCAACCGCCAGAAGCGCCACAA
>JBCCYG010000218.1:0-4349 GCA_039190145.1 Pseudomonadota bacterium
CTAACTCCTCGTTAACCAAAAGCCCCTAGGCAGGGCCGGATAGGAGTTTCTGATGCGTATCCACTTCCTCTATGGCACCGAGACCGGCACGGCGGAGATGCTCTGCGAAGACATGGAAAGCGCTGTGTCGGGTGGCAATGACACCAAGGTGTCGGACATGGATGATGTGGACCCAACGGCGCTCGATAAATCCGAGTTTCATGTGCTCGTTTGCTCAACCTTCGGCACCGGGGAACTGCCGTCCACGGCGGAAGCGTTTTTTGACAAGCTGCAGAGCGCGAAGCCTGATCTGAGCGGCCTCAGCTTCGCCATTTTCGGCCTCGGCGACCGCACCTTTGGCGAGACCTTCAACCAGGGCTCTGAGAGTCTGATGAACGAGATGATCGCCTGCAAAGCCACCCTCGTGGGCGAGCGCGGCATCTATGATGCGTCGGGCTCTGATATGCCCGAGGACGTGGCGGTGCCGTGGCTCGAAGATATCCTCGAAAAGGCGTCCGCGGCGGCGTGACCTTCCTCTAATCGCGCTCTAGGGTCGCCTCCGACAAGGGAGGCTGCCATGAGCAATGACTATCACGTGGGCGAGCGGAACGAGACGCTACCCGAGCCCACGCAATTTGAAAGCAAACCGTTTAAAAAGGCCAAACCGCCCGAACCGCTCGAGTTTGAGGTGGTGCTGACAGCTGAATCCGCCGGCCGGCAAAAGAAGACCGGGACGGTGCAGGTGAACATTCCGGGTTTTTCTACGGTGAAGCTGTACTGCGATGAGCAGACGCCGGTGGGGGATGACACGGCGCCGCCGCCCTTGGCGTTCATGTGTGCGGGGATCGGGTTTTGCCTGATGACGCATCTGACGGATATCTACACGGCGCGGGGCATCGAGATTAAGTCGATGAAGCTGGAGCAAAAGGTGGGGTTCAAGACGAACCTCTCCAACATGCGCCAGCTTGGGCACACGACCGAAGGGTCAATGGAGGGCATCGAGACCCATGTGCTCATTGAGAGCGATGAGCCCGAGGAGCGGATCCGGGACCTCATGGAAGAGGCGGAGAATGCCTGCATGGCCCATTTCGCGCTGCGCAACCCGATCCCGTGGCGGTCGCGGCTCATTCATAACGGCAATGAGCTGATGGCCCATAAGGGGCTTCAGAAGACTTAGGCACCCGGCCGGTGACACCGGCCAGCGCCCGTCCGACCTCCCCCCGGAGGGCGGGCGCTATTCAGAATTGGCAGAGCAGTGTATGGCTTTCGCGGTGCGTTGACTGTCTCATGCACAAGCCCTCCAGGTCGGACATGCGCTGGCCTAATCCCTTGAAATTACTAAGCCCATTTGTAATTGAAGGAGACCGAGATGCGGTCTTCTTCGGACATGTTCATGGGGACCTCGTGGCGGAGCCAGCTTTCCCATAGGAGTACATCGCCCACATTAGGCTTTTGATAGATGAACGTGCGCTGGTCCTCGGGGGCACCCGTGCGGCGGGGCGGGGCCGCCATCATCATGGGCAGGCGCGGGTCCTCTAGCTTGAGCGCTGAGGCGCCCTCGGGCATGGCGACATAGGTCGTCCCTGAGATCACCGAAAGCGGGTGGATATGGGCGCTATGGGTGCCGCCCTCCGGCAGAATGTTGATCCAGAGGTCTTCTAAGACCAGCGCTTTATCCCCCAGATCGAAGGCTAAATCCTCTGCAAAATCAGCCACATGGGCGTCGAGCGCTTTGACCACATCGGCGAATATCGGGAACCGCCAGGGGAGGTCGGTGAGGGAGGCGTAGGAGGTATAGCCGGGAAAGCCGTTTTCCTCACACCAGTCCTGGCCCGCCTCATCATCCTCGGCGATGGCGAGGCAGGAGTTTTCCAGCTCGCCCGCATCCACGCCGGAGCCGTGATCGTTCAAACGGGCGCGGTAGAGCCGGGTGGCGAAGAGGAGCGAGGTCGACATGCCTGCGCCCTAACGCGGGGCGTTTACCTTTGTCTAGGGCCCGGAAATCGGGGCGCACAATCTGTGCACAGGCTGTACACAACCCGTACACCGCCTCACGGCCTCTGCCGCATTAACCTTGCGCCGTTGCTCTTTTGGCTTTGTTAAGGGTCTATTATGGAAGTCCTGCCCACCCTCCTCGCCGCGCTTTGGGCGGGCGCGCTCCTCGGCGGGTCTTTCATCGCGGCGCCTGCGAAGTTCCGGACGGACCTCACCGTGCCCGAGCTCCTCAAGGTGGGATGGGAGCAGTTTCACGCCCTGGCCAAGGCGCAGATGGTCCTGGCGGTGCTGCTTCTCGGCGCGGTGCTCTGGCAGCGGCCGGAGGTGCTGTGGCTCGCCGCGATCCCGGTGGCCATCTTTGCGGTGCAGCAGGTCGCGCTCATGCCCGCGCTCGACAGGCGCACGCGGGCGCGGATCGAGGGCGGGAACGTGCCGCCGAGCAAGCTACATCTGGTTTTCGTGGTGCTGGAGAGCGCGAAATTTCTAGGGCTTTTGGCGGTTGCGGTCTTCTGAAGGTGACGGTGCGCAATGCGCACCCTACGAGGGGATTGCAGGGGGTTGCCAGAAGGGACGCTTGGGCGTAGACGACGCGCTCATTCATGACCCACCGGGAATCGGGTGACTTGTGAGCAAACGCGCAAGGCCTGCCGGTGAGAGCAAAAGGAGAGGCGGATGAACGCCAGCGAACTGCGGGAGAAAACTCCCGACCAGCTCCGTGAAGAGCTGACCAATCTGAAGAAAGAGGCCTTTAACCTGCGCTTCCAGCAGGCCACCGGCCAGCTTGAGAACACCGCCCGCATGCGCACCGTGAAGCGTGACGCGGCGCGGGTGAAGACGATTTTGAACGAGAAAGCTGCGGGGGCTGCCGACAATGCCTAAGCGTATCCTGACCGGCACCGTGACCGGCGACAAGAACGACCAGACGATCTCGGTCTCCGTCGAGCGCCGCTTCAAGCACCCGCTCTTGCAAAAGACCGTGCGGAAGTCTAAGACCTACCGCGCCCACGACGAAAAGAACGAGTACAAGATCGGCGACAGCGTGCGCATCATCGAATGCCCGCCCAAGTCGAAAACGAAGCGCTGGGAAGTGTATTCGGGCTCTGACGCTTAGGTGGGGTGAAACCCCACCCTACGGAATTGGAAAGCGCGTCCGATTGGGGTGCGCTTTTTTTTATGAGTTGGATTTGACACAGCTATAAGAGCGCCTGACACTTGAACTCATGAAGTCGCTGATCATTGAAGAAATTAGGCGAATAGCCAAAGACAGCGGCGGCCAGGCTCCCGGAATCAGACAATTTCAAAAAGAAACTGGGATCGGTCCCGACAAATGGCGTGGAAAAATCTGGGCCCGTTGGAGCGACGCCGTGGCGGAAGCTGGCTGCACCCCAAACACTCTGCAGGAAGGATACTCTGACGAATTCATTCTCGATCAATATGCAGAGCTCTGCAGACGCCTTAACCGCGCTCCAACAAAGAGCGACATTCAACTATTCGCGCGTCAGCATGGCCAGTTTCCAAGCTATAACACGTTCGTCAGTCACTTCGGAAACGTACATCGCTTAAGCTCAGTTCTACATGAGAGATCTCGAGAGCGTGACGAGTTGGACCTTGTTGCTCTCCTCTCTGATTTCGCTGAAGGCGGCCTTATGGAGAATTCCAAGGATCGTGACGGCGATGCAGAAGGATGGGTCTACCTATTGGGATCGGGAGGGTTTTACAAAGTTGGGCGAAGCGATGAACTAGAAAAGCGCATCAAACAAATCTCGATTGCCTTACCGGAAAAGGCTGAGTTGGTTCACGCAATCAGAACCGACGACCCACCCGGGATAGAGAGTTATTGGCACCGGCGCTTTGCCGATAAGCGGGCTAATGGAGAGTGGTTCAAGCTCACCTCAACTGACGTGAAGGCGTTTAAGCGTCGCAAGTTCCAATAGTTGGTAAGTGTTGTACTGAGGGACGCGCCAGAGCCTGGGAGGGCTTCGGCGGCTTGGTGGGGCGGGAGTTCTGCTGACTGATCTGTCCGCGTTTGAGGCGTCCCTTCGAGGTGCGCCCTCCCGGGGGGAGGGTCGGGCGCGGCCCGGTGCCCGGGCCGGGGTGCGGCTGCGGGGTTGAGCGCCAATAATTCTGCGTTGTGGGGGTTGCGCGACTCTCTTGCCTGCTCTAACAGCCCCCATCCGCGTTTGGCCGGAGGCTGAGTGCGTTCATACGAAACCCGGGTGTCAATGTCCCCTGCAGGGCGGCACCCAAGGTCGGGAGAATACCGATGATTCAGATGCAGACGAATCTGGATGTGGCTGACAATTCCGGCGCGCGCCGGGTGCAGTGCATCAAGGTTCTTGGCGGCTCGAAGCGTAAATACGCCTCGGTCGGCGACA
>JBCCYG010000219.1:0-4341 GCA_039190145.1 Pseudomonadota bacterium
AGCATCATCAGCGTCGATTTCGGCAGGTGGAAGTTCGTCATTAGCCCGTCTGCGACGCGAAACTCAAACCCCGGCGTGATGAAAATATCCGTCTCCCCTACCCAAGGTGCCACGCTACCACCCCTCGCCGCTGTCTCGAGCAGGCGAAGCGCCGTCGTCCCCACGGGGATCACGCGTCCGCCCATCGCCTTGGTCTCGGCAATTTCCTCGGCGGCCTGCGCCGTGACCTCGCCCCATTCCGCATGCATCTTGTGCTTTGAGATATCATCGAACTTTACCGGCTGGGGTGGTAGCGTGGCACCTTGGGTAGGGGAGACGGATATTTTCATCACGCCGGGGTTTGAGTTTCGCGTCGCAGACGGGCTAATGACGAACTTCCACCTGCCGAAATCGACGCTGATGATGCTAGTCAGCGCTTTCATCGGGAAGGCGCGGGTGGATGAGGTCTATGCCCATGCCATTCGCGAGCGATATCGCTTTTTCAGCTATGGCGACGGGTCGCTGCTTTGGCCCTGAAGGCGGACTGAAAGCGACATGGTTGGTCGTCAGCGTGTGGACGCGAGGACGATTCGGGCGTAGCGGCGCGATGTAAGGCCGACCTAAGGAACATCGAAATGCGCGGAGTGGTGGCGAGCGCTTGGGCTCTTCTCTTTGGGATGGGGTTGCTCATGGTGGGCAATGGGCTCCAGGGCACGCTCCTGGGGGTGCGTGGCGGGCTTGAGGGCTTTGGCACCTTTGAGATGTCCATTGTGATGTCGGCCTATTTCGCCGGTTTTCTCGGCGGATCACGCGCGACGCCGGAACTAATACGCCGGGTTGGGCATGTCCGCGTGTTCGCGGCCTTGGGCTCGCTCATTTCGGCGGTGTTGATCCTCTTTCCCGTGCTCACGGACCCGATTTCTTGGACGATTGGACGCGCGATCATTGGGTTTTGCTTTTCCGGCGTCTACGTGACGGCCGAAAGCTGGCTCAACAACGCGACGACAAAGGAGAACAGGGGGCAGGCGCTGTCGCTCTACATGATCGTGCAGATGACCGGGATCGTCGCGGCGCAGGGGATCATCGGCTTTGGGGACCCGGCGGGATACGAGCTCTTTATCATCCCGTCTGTGCTCGTGAGCCTGGCCTTTGCGCCTATCCTGCTCAGCGTTTCGCCCACGCCGGCCTTTGAATCGACGAAGCCCATGACGCTCCGCGAATTGGCGGGGATATCGCCCCTGGGCTGCGTGGGCATGGCGCTTTTGGGCGGCGTCTTTTCAGCGATGTTTGGGATGTCGGCGGTTTACGGCACCGAGGCGGGGATGACCGTTCAGCAAATCTCCATCTTTGTGGCGGTGCTCTATATCGGGGCGGTGGTGCTGCAATATCCAATCGGGTTTTTGTCAGACCGAATGGATCGGCGGGTTCTCATCTTGGCCACGGCAGTGTTGGGCGGGGCGGCAGCCCTGATTGCATTCGTGTTGCCGTTTTCCTTTCCGGTGATCCTGGTGGCCGCATTCTTTATTGGCGGTACGGCAAACCCCCTCTATGCGCTGCTTTTGGCCTACACCAATGACTTCATTGAGTATGAAGACATGGCGGCGGCCTCTGGCGGGTTGATCTTTATCAACGGGCTTGGGGCAATCACGGGGCCGCTCATAACCGGCTACGTCATGGGGCTCGTGGGGGCGAGCGGGTTTTTCCTGTTTTTGGCAGCGCTCCTGTTGGGCCTAAGCGCCTATGCGGCCTATCGCATGACGCAGCGCCGCACGACCTTTGGGGAGGAAGATTATGAGGCGGTGTCTTACGCGCCTATTATGCCTACAGCCTCGCCTGTGGCTCTCGAGGCGGCGCAAGAATACTACTTTGAAACTGCTGACGAAACAGGCCAAGAAGACCCTGAAAACAACGCTTAAGCTCGACTGTCGCGCAGAATTCTTGACTTTGCTGCGGCGCGGCATTTGTATATTGGGCTAACGGAGACGGGGCTATGACAACACCTGAAGACGTGCTTTCCTTTTGGCTGGATGAGGTTTCGCCCAGCGATTGGTACAAGGCCGACCCGGACTTCGATGCTAAAATACGCTCCTGGTATGAGCCGACTTGGAGCGCGGCTATGGAAGGTCGGCACGGGCTCTGGCTGACGTATCCTTCCGGAACCCTCGCCTACATTATCCTGCTCGATCAATTCCCGAGGAACATGTTCCGTGACACGGGCAAAGCCTTTTCGAGCGATGAATATGCCTTGGCCGCAGCCAAGATGGCGGTGGAAAAGCGGTGGGATCTTAAGATCGATGAGCCCGCGCGCCAGTTTTTCTATTTGCCGCTCATGCACTCGGAGAGTCTGTCGGATCAAGATCGTGCTGTACGTCTGTTCATGGATCGGATGCCAGAGAAGGGGGCCTCAAACCTTCTTCATGCACGGGCCCACCGGGAGGTGATCCGGCGCTACGGACGTTTCCCAACCCGCAATGAAGCTTTGGGGCGTCGTCATTCCGGCCCGGAGAGAGACTATCTCGAGCTGGGCGGGTACGGCACGATTTTGCGCTCCCTAGAAGCCGCGTAGAGCCATTCGCAGGGCGCATCGCGGCAATGCGCGGGTGCGCCTATGTGGCCAATTCAAGCTCCGATAGAGATTGTTTAGCGTTAAACAAATTTCTCTTTGGGAGACAAAGATGGCCGCACAATCCTTTGACATGGTCGTAATCGGCGCGGGCCCTGGCGGTTATGTATGCGCCATTCGCGGTGCACAGCTTGGCCTGAAGGTCGCGGTCGTTGAGCGCGAACACATGGGCGGTATTTGCCTCAATTGGGGCTGCATCCCGACAAAAGCGATGTTGCGGTCTTCCGAGGTGTTTCACCTCATGCATCGCGCAAAGGAATTTGGCCTCAAAGCTGAGGGGATCGATTATGACCTCGACGCAGTTGTGGCGCGGAGCCGCGCGGTGGCCAAGCAGCTCAATGGCGGGGTGGGTCACCTTCTTAAGAAAAACAAAGTGACCGCGATTATGGGCGAGGCCAAGCTTATGGGCAAAGGCAAGGTGTCGGTGAAGACCGACAAGGGCACTGAAGAGCTCACGGCCAAGAGCATCGTGGTGGCCACCGGCGCCCGCGCCCGAGAGCTCCCGGGGCTTGAAGCGGATGGTGATCTCGTCTGGACCTACAAGCACGCGCTGACGCCGTCGAAGATGCCCAAGAAGTTGCTGGTCATCGGTTCCGGCGCCATCGGCATTGAATTCGCCAGCTTCTATAACACTCTTGGCACCGACACGACGGTGGTGGAGGTCATGGACCGCATCCTGCCCGTAGAGGACGAAGAAATCTCCGCCTTTGCGAAGAAGTCCTTTGAGAAGCAAGGCATGAAGATCCGCCAGAAGAGCATGGTCAAGAAGCTCGACCGCGGTAAGGGTAAGGTTGTGGCCCATATCGAGACCGGCGGGAAGACAGAGACCGAGGAGTTCGACACGGTCATCTCGGCCGTGGGGATCGTCGCTAACACCGAGAATATCGGCTTGGAAGAAATGGGCGTGAAAATCGACCGTTCCTTTGCCGTCACCGATGAATTCTGCCGCACGGGCGTAGAGGGCATTTATGTCATCGGCGACGCGACCAATGGGCCCTGGCTCGCTCACAAGGCGTCCCACGAGGGGGTCATGGTGGCCGAACTCGTGGCGGGCAAGAATAACGTTCACCCTGTGAAGCCCGAAGCCATTGCCGGCTGCACCTACTGTCACCCCCAAGTGGCCTCAGTCGGGCTCACCGAGGCCAAGGCTAAGGAGACTGGGCGCGAGATCAAGGTGGGTCGCTTCCCCTTCATTGGAAATGGCAAGGCCATCGCGCTTGGTGAGCCTGAGGGGATGGTAAAGACCGTGTTTGACGCCAAGACTGGCGAGCTCTTGGGCGCGCATATGGTGGGCGCAGAGGTAACCGAGCTGATCCAGGGCTATGTGGTCGGGCAAAAGCTCGAGACCACGGAGGAGGACCTCATGGAAACGGTCTTCCCGCACCCGACGCTGTCAGAGATGATGCATGAGAGCGTGCTCGACGCCTGGGATCGCGCTATCCATTTCTGAAGCGGTAGGATTGTTTGAAATTGGGGGCCGATGGCCCCCTTTTTCATGCCGCGATGAGCAGCACCACGAGGGTTACGACAGCCCAAGCGAGGCCAGCAAGCGCGAGTAAGTTGAGTTGGGTCATAATGGCAGCCTTCTTTAAATGAGATGAGCATGCCGAAGTTGCGGTGGCGCGCATAGTCAGGAAATCCTGTCCTTTCCCCTTTTTTGAATTGTCTGCGTAGCCCCATGGCGCTCCTCGCGGGGAGGGTGTAGCGCGGGGTAATGACCGACATTCAGACGCGTTTTG
>JBCCYG010000220.1:0-4275 GCA_039190145.1 Pseudomonadota bacterium
GGCGCGATGCTCTCTGTGCCGATGGCCATGGCGCCAACGGCCTGCACACCGCCCAGAACGAGGATCTCATCGGCCCCGCCCTCATGCATGGCCGCCACAATGGCCGGATGCGGCGCGCCATTCACCGGCGGTGCCGAGGCCACGATGCGCTTCACGCCCGCCACCTTGGCGGTAAGCACCGACATATGGGCGGAGGCCACCATGGGGAATTTCCCGCCCGGGACATAGCACCCCACGGAATTAACGGGGATGTTCTTGTGGCCGAGGATCACGCCCGGCATCGTCTCCACCTCGACATCCGTCATGGAGGCCCGCTGCGCCTCGGCAAAGCGCCTGATCTGCGCTTGCGCAAAACGGATATCGTCCATCTCGCGGGTAGAGACCTTCTGCATAGCGGCCTCGATCTCGGAGGCCGTGAGCTTAAACGCCTTCGGTTCGTACTTGTCGAACTTCGCCGACAGGTCTTTCACCGCCGCATCGCCCCGCGCCTCGATATCGCCGAGAATGCCCTCAACGATCCCGCGCACCTTGGCGTCGTCTTCGGCCCGTTCTTCGGCTGGTTTGCCGCGCTTGAGATACTCCGCCATGCCGTCCTCCTATGCGTGAGTCCAGCCTAGGTTACGCTCAGTCAAAAACCGCCTCAAGCAATTTTTGCATACGAATGCAAATACGGCACCGCGGACCCTTAAGGCCGCGCAATCACCCGCGCCGCCATGGGTTTGTAAATGACCAGGAGTGCGATGATCGACACCGCGAAAATCGCGGCGGGCACCAGCGTCATGGCGTAGTGAAGCGCGTTGATGGCCTCAGGTAGCTGCTCAACCCGCCCCTCGGTCGTCGAGCGCCAGCCCCAGACCGCGAGAATGAGCCCCATCGCCCCAGGTGCCAGCGCGTTGGCAAGCTTCTGCCCGAAGAGCCAAATCGCAGAGAACGCGCCTTCGATGGCCTCCCCCGTCTCGTCGCGCGTCACATCCATGAGGTCGGGATACATGGCCCACGGGATCTGCTGGTAAGAGCCATTGGTGAACCCCGCGATGAGGAAGAGCACCGCAACACTTGTGACATTGGTGGAGGGAAGCGCCGCGTAGAGCCCAGCAAGGAGCGCAATATAGGCAGCCAACCCGAGGCAGAGCGCCCCCGTCTTTCCCAATCGGTTGGACATGATCACCCAGACCACCTGGCTCAGGATCGAGCCGAAGACGAACATGCCAAGGAGCAGCGAGAGCGCCCCAAGCGCGCCCGCAAGGCCCGAAAGCGGCGTCCCGCCCGCGTCCTGAATGAGATAGATAACCGCGAAAGCGAGCCCTGCCGTGATCAGCGCGACAGAGAAAGTCATCACGCCATAAAGCAGCGCGAGCACGACAAAGGCGCGGTTCTTGAGCACGAGGCCCATCATCCGCATCGGCGAAACGCTCGACGGCACCGCAATGCGCGGCGCGCGTCGCGTGAAAAAGCATGACAGCCACACCGCGCCGATGATGACGGGCGCCACGATGAGCGCAGCCCGAGCATGCCCTTCGAGCGTGCCCCCTGCCAACGCGGGCAGGAGCGCGCCACCGATGAGGATGCCGAGTGAGGCAAAGCCCATGCGCCAGGCCACCATGGCCGAACGCTCCCGCGCATCCTGGGTCATCTCACCGGCCGTCGCGCCATAGGGGATGGCCACCATGGTAAAGCCCACCGTGGCCAGGATGAAGAAACCCGTGAACCAGAGCGCGTTGAAAGACGGAGTGCCCCCGGGCGGGACGGCGAACATCAGATACGTGCCCAGCGCCAGGACAACCGCCCCGGTGATCATCCAGGGGTAGCGGCGGCCGAAACGGCTATTCGTGCGGTCTGAGAAATACCCAATGAGCGGGTCTGTGATCATGTCAAAGAGGAGCACGCCCGTGGCAATCGCCCCGGCCAGCGCCGCATCTACCCCGAGATACGAGGTCAGAAAGGCCAGTACCAAAAGCTGTTTGACGATGACGAAGACAACAATGCCCATATCAGCGAGCCCCCAGCCCGCCTTTTGCCCAAGCGATAGCGCCATGTTCCCTCCCGCGCGTTTTGCGCGACGCTAGCGTTTTCGACCTCGCGCGCAAAAGAAAACATCGCGTCACTTGTTCGACGCCGCGCCCGCCCGCCTCCCCCTCACCCTGGAAGGGTTCGGCCATCGGCAGCGCGCGCTGCGCGCGCGGGGCGCTCCATTGTGAGGGGTGTGTCGGGGGGATGGGCCGGGATTGCCTCCGGCGGGAGTTGATGGGGAACAAAGAAGGGGGGTTACGCTGTCTTGATCGCGGCGAGCGCGTTCAGGGTGGCGTCTTCGAGCACCTTGAGCGCGGGCGGGGAGGAAAAGCTGTGATCAGCGCCTTTCAGGACCACGAGCCGGATATCGGGGCCCTCCACGTGCTCCAGCAGCGTGGTGGCACGGTGGAGCGGGACGTCGGCATCGTCGGTGCCTTGGAGAAAGCGCGTGGGAAACGGCAGATCCAGCGGTTCGCGCAGAACGAAATTATCCCGGCCATCCTCGATGAGGCGCTTCGTGATGATGTAGGGCTCGCCATAGTCAGACGGCACGGCGATCTGGCCCTCGCGGAGGAGCGTGGCGCGGTCTGCGTCGGAAAAGCCCGCCCAAAAGCCATCTTCGGTAAAGTCCGGCGCGGCCGCGATCGTCACCAAGGCGGCGACCTTCTCCGGGATGCGTTTGGCCATCAGCAGAGAGATCCAGCCCCCCATCGAAGACCCGATGAGGAGCTGCGGCCCGTCTGTCAGCTCCTCAAGTGCCGCCCTTGCATCCTCGGCCCAGTCGCTGATCGCACCGTCCTCAAAGCGCCCGGAGGAGGCGCCGTGCCCAGAATAGTCGAACCTGAGAAAGGCCTGCCCGCGTGTGCGGCACCAGGCCTCCAGATGAGTGGCCTTTGTGCCCTCCATGTCAGACTTAAAGCCGCCTAGGAAAACGATTCCCGGCCCGTCGCCGTCGGCACGGTGATAGGCGATCCGCCGCCCTTGGACCGTGTCCAGGAAAGATGGCGCACTCATGGGAGCTCTCCTTTTGCCAGCGATTCCAGAGGCTTCGTAAGGGATTCGATGCCCTTCGTATATGTGACTATTGACTCACGTGACTAAATAATCACCTTATTAGCGATGGACCCGATCTTCAAAGCCATGGCAGACCCAGCGCGCCGCGACATCCTCGACGCGCTCCGCGACCGCGACGGCCAGACCCTCTCAGAGCTCTGCAGCCTCTTCGACATGACGCGTTTTGGCGTGATGAAACATCTCGGCGTGCTCGAAGAGGCGGGCCTCGTCACCAGCGTCAAACGCGGCCGCTACAAGCACCACTACTTGAACCCCCTCCCGCTACAGGAGGCGCTCGACCGCTGGATCGCGCCGCTCGTAAAGCCTGCTACGCGCTCCATTCTCGACCTCAAGACGCAGCTTGAAGAGCCGCAGAAAGACATCCATCTCAGCACCTACATCGCGGCCGCGCCCGATGAGGTCTGGGCCGCGCTCACCAGCGCCCCTGCCCAGAGCGCCTATAACTACATGGCCGATACCGTCACGCGCATGGGCGATACGCTCTCCTATGCGCGGTCCGGTAGAGAGCTTCTGACCATCCGCGAGGTCGCCGCCGAGCCTCCCCGCGCGCTCCATGCGGAATTCGCGCCGGCCTGGGCGCCAAACCTCCCCCGTTCCGAGCTGACATATCGGCTCTCGCAAGAAGGCCCCTACACCAAGCTCACCCTCGAGCATCGCGGCGCGGGCGATCCTAGCATCGCCGATGGCTGGGCGCGCACTCTCGCAGGCCTCAAGACCTTTGTTGAAACCGGCGCGGCGCCCAAGTTCCGCGCTCCCTCTCCGGCTGCACCGGACCCATCCCGAAAGGAGACACCCCATGGCAGAGCCTAAACCCGACTACGTGCTGCAGACCTATATCCGCTGCACACTGGACGCGCTCTGGGACGCGCTCACCGACCCTGATCAGATAGGGCGCTACCACTTCATGACCGAGCATGTGCGCAAGGTGGGAGACACGGTTGAGTATGATTTCGCGCCCGGTCAACCAATGCTCCGCTGCCGCGATATCCAACTCGACCCCAAGACGCGCATCGAGCAGACCTTTGAGGGCTTTTGGGAAGTCGCGGGCGCGCCGTCCCGCACGGTCTACCACCTGCGTGATGAGGGCGATCAATGCTCGCTCACGCTCGAGCACTACGACCTCAGCTTCCCCGTCGTCCACGGCGAGGGCGTCGCCGACGGCTGGGCGCGCCAAATCGCGGGGCTCAAGAC
>JBCCYG010000221.1:0-4237 GCA_039190145.1 Pseudomonadota bacterium
ACATGGGTGACCGTCACTGCATTCGTCCGCCTTTTGGCCAAAGTCGCCTCAGACGGATTATTTGACGCGTAAAGGTAAACGTTGGGCACCTCGCCCACGAGCCGGTCCGGCCAGTCCCAGCGCCCCAGCCCGGCCTGCTTGCCCGGCATGAACTCAAGCGCGCCATGCATCCCGAAGTGCAGCAGCACATCGGCCCGGTAGGTATTCCGCAGCCACAAGTAGAACTGCGTAAAGGCGTGGGTCGGTGCGAAACCCTTCTCAAAGAGGAGCCGCATCGGGTCCCCCTCGTAGCCAAAGGTCGGCTGCACGCCGACAAAGACCTTCCCGAAATGCGCGCCGAGTACAAAGACGCCGCACCCATCCGACTGCACCTTCCCAGGCGCCGGGCCCCAAACGTCCTCGATATGCTTCAAGGGCGGCGTGTGACGCACGATGTGGTCGGCTTCCACATGATCGGCGACATTGGCCTCCTGGCCATAAACCTGGGCATTACCGCCCAACACCGCCTCACGGAGCGCCCCTACGCTCTCGGGCAGCTCGACGCTGTATCCCTCCGCCGCCATCCGCTTGAGCGTGTTAAACAGGCTTTCAAAAACGCTGAGATAGGCCGCCGTGCCCACGGCCCCGGCACTGGGCGGGAACCCAAAGAGCACTACGCCCACTTGCTTCTCGGCGTTTTCCAGCCGCCGGAGCTGCGCCAGACGCATGACCTTTTCCGCAAGCACCTCCACGCGCTCTTCGCAGGGCGCCATGGAGCGATCCTCAGGCTGCTCGGGTGACACTTCGTGCCGCCCGGCAAAGACCGTCGGGTTCGTCGCGCCGTCGATCTCCGGTAGAGCCACGAGCATCGTCGTCTCCACCGGGCCGAGGCCCTGGGCAGAGGTATCCCACTGCTCCAGCGTCTGAAACTCCAGTGGATGCGCCGCGATGTAGGGCACGTCGAGCTTTTTGAGCGCAAGCACAGCCGCGTCGCTGTCGTTGTAGGCCGGCCCGCCCCACAAGGCTGAACCCGGTAAGCGAAACGAGCGCATCGATCCCGTCAAAATAGGCGTCCATCGCGGGCCGCCCGTCGAGCCCGCCCGCAAAGGCCGGGATCACGCGCAATCCCTTTTCCTCAAAAGCGCGGATCACAGCCGCATAATGCGCCGTATCAGAGGCCAGCACGTATGAGCGCAGCATCAAGATACCCACTGTTCCATTGCGCGGCGTCACCGTCGGTAGCTCTGAGATCTCCGTCGTGATCCCCATCCCAGGGAGGTCCGGGTGATAAAGCGCGACCTCCGGGTAATCCACGGGCGCCGCAACCTCGACCCGACCAAACCGATCGCCCGAATACCGATCCACGAGGAAACGGATCATCTCACGCACATTGTCGTCCGACCCGCCGAGCCAGTATTGCATCGACAGGAAATACGCGCGCAGGTCCTGCGCCTTGCCGGGGATAAATTTTAGGATCTTCGGCAGCCGGCGCAGCATCTTCATCTGACTTTCGCCGCTCGACTTCGCGCCTTTCTTTGGGCGGAGCTTCTTGAGAAACTCCATGGCCGTCGACGACGGCGCCGACATGTCGAGATCGCCCATCCGCGTCATGTTCACGATCTTTTCGTCGGCCACGACGCCCACAAAGGCGTCAAGCGCATCCCGCCGCGCTGCGAGGTCCGGGGCGATGGGCTCGATATGCTCCTCAAGGAAAAGGAGGTTGGCGACGATAATATCCGCATGCGCCACGGCGCGTTTGGTTTCCTCCAGCGCCGCCCGGTTTTCCGCCCAGGTCGCCGCGGCATGAATGCTCACCTTCAGTCCCGGAAAATCCCGCTCTAGCGCGGGCATGGCGCGCGCCGCCGGGCCTGCCGCATGGTGGTCCAGGGTCACAATCACGACCCGGTATGCGGCTGGGTCGAAACTATCGCGCATAATGGGCCTTCGCTTCGTACAGCGTATCTACGCTGATCTCCTCGAGCCCCTGCATCTCCGCATAGGCCTCGGTGTTCCGTTTCGCCTTGCCCCGCACAAAGAACGGGATCTTCTTGAGCTCCTTCTCCGCGGAAGGCAGCCAAACAATGGACCCATCAGGCTGAACCTCAGGGATCTCCGCCCCTTCATTCATCTTTCCAGAATAACTCCCCCCGGAGGGTCCGGCCTCGGGCTCAAGAGCGGGGGTATCCAGCATCTCCGCGGCGTGGCCATGATGCGACGCGCCATTATCATCGTGGAACTCAAAGTCCTCTCGGAACATGTGGAGGAGGTGCTCCTCGAGCCCCATGACGAGCGGGTGCACCCAGGTGTCAAAAATGACATTGGCCCCCTCAAATCCCATCATCGGCGAGTAGCGCGCCGGGAAGTCTTGCACGTGGACGGGCGCCGAAATCACCGCGCAGGGGATGCCCAGCCGCTTGCCAATGTGGCGCTCCATCTGCGTGCCGAGGATCATCTCAGGCGCCAAATCCATGCAGGCCTGCTCCACTTCGAGGTAATCATCAGTGATAAAGCAAGGCACATCGATCTCGCGCGCCAGCTCGCGAATGTCGCGGGCCATCTCGCGGTTGTAGCAGCCGATACCGACAACTTCGAAACCCATCTCCTCGCGCGCGATGCGGGTCGAGGCGCGCACATGGGTCCCGTCGCCAAAGATGAAAACCCGCTTCCCGGTGAGGTAATTGCTATCCACCGACGACGACCACCAGGGGAGCCGCAGGCGGCTCTCATCCGGCATCTCCGTCGCACCAGTGAGCGCGGCCACCTCGGCGATAAACTCCCGTGTGGCAGAGACGCCAATGGGCACCGTCTTCGTAAATGGCATCCCGAGCTCCCGCTCCATCCAGCGGCAGGCCGCCTCGCCCGTCTCCGGGTACATCAGCACATTGAAATGCGCCGCCCCGAGCCAGGTGAGGTCCGTGGGCGTCGCATTGAGCGGCGCCACCACATTGGTCTGAATGCCCATCTCCCAAAGGAGCCGCATGAGCTCTTCAACATCGTCGCGATGGCGGAAACCCAAGGCCGTAGGCCCGATCAGGTTGCAGGTAACAGTCTCCGTCTTCTCCACCGGCCCCGCCAAAGCGCGAACAATCTGGAAAAAGGTCTCATCAGCCCCGTAGTTTTCCTTCCGGGAATACGACGGCAGCTCGAGAGGAATGACCGGGATGTCGAGATCCATCGTCTCGGCCAAACCGCCTGGATCATCCTGGATGAGCTCGGCGGTACAAGACGCCCCCACGATGATCGCCTCAGGCTGGAACCGCTCCACGGCATCCTTGCAGGCGTCTTTGAAAAGATACGCTGTATCCGCGCCCAGGTCGCGCGCCTGGAATGTCGTATAGGTCACCGGCGGGCGGTGGCTGCGCCGCTCGATCATGGTGAAGAGCAAGTCGGCGTACGTGTCGCCCTGCGGCGCGTGGAGCACGTAGTGCAGGCCCTTCATCCCTGTGGCCACGCGCATCGCGCCCACATGGGGCGGCCCCTCATATGTCCAGACGGAAAGCTTCATTCAGCCGCCTCCATCCGCAAATTGGGGTGCATCGTCTGAATGAGGTTGCGACGGCGGATCGGGCGGGCAAAAAGCCCGGCGAGGTCGCCGGCCTGCTCATAGAAATGGACCGGCGTGAACACGAGCTCTATCGCCCATTTCGTGGTCAGACCCTCAGCCTCCAGCGGGTTCGCAAGCCCGAGGCCACAGACCGTGATGTCGGGCCGCGCGGCCCGGGCACGGTCAAGCTGCAGGTCCACATCCTGCCCTTCAGAGATCGTCGGTCCCGCCGGAATGAGATCGAGATCGGGCCCGATGATCTCTTTCGTGATGTAGGGCTGGCCAATTTCTATGGCATGCATGCCACATTCAGCCGTCAAAAAGCGCGCGAGCGGGATCTCGAGCTGACTATCCGGGAAGAAGAATATCGAGCGTCCCTCAAGGTCTCGCGCCGCGGCGGCGACAGCTTTCCGCGCCCGGGCGCGCGGGGCGTCCGTGATGGTCGCAAAACGCTCTTCATCCACGCCGTATTCATCCGCAATGACCTGGAGCCATGCAGTCGTCCCCGCCTCTCCAAAGGGGAAAGGAGCGCTCAAATGCTTTGCCCCGCGTTGCACGAGCGCGGCATGGGTCTCTCCCAGGAAAGGCTGCACCAGGATAAAGCGCGAATTTGGCCCAATGGCCGGATGCTCGCCCGCGCGCATCGCCGGGAGGACAGAGACATTCGGAATGCCCAGCCCTTCGAGAAGCCCGCGCATCTGATCCTCCACCACG
>JBCCYG010000222.1:0-4226 GCA_039190145.1 Pseudomonadota bacterium
CTCGACACCACCTTCAACATCCAGCTCGCCCGCGCCGCCGACATCCTCCTCGCCGATCTCGACGGCCTCCTCGCCGCTCTCAAGCGCCGCGCCGAAGAGCACAAGATGACGATCCGCATCGGGCGCTCCCACGGCATCCACGCTGAGCCGGTGACGATGGGGCTCACCTTCGCCCGTTTCTATGCAGAGATGGAGCGCAACCGGAACCGCCTCGAAAAGGCTCGCTGGGAGATCGCCACCGGTGCCATCTCTGGCGCTGTAGGCACCTTCGCCAATATCGACCCGGCTGTGGAGGCCCATGTCTGCGACAAGCTCGGCCTGCGCCCTGAGCCCGTCAGCACACAAGTCATCCCCCGCGACCGCCATGCGATGTTCTTTGCCACCCTGGGCGTCATCGCCTCTTCTGTCGAAAACATCGCTACCGAGATCCGCCACATGCAGCGCACCGAAGTGCTGGAGGCCGAGGAGTTCTTCTCCAAGGGGCAAAAGGGCTCGTCGGCCATGCCCCACAAGCGCAATCCGGTGCTCACGGAAAACCTCACCGGTCTCGCGCGCCTGGTGCGAATGGCCGTGGTCCCTGCGATGGAAAACGTGGCCCTCTGGCACGAGCGCGACATCTCCCACTCCTCGGTGGAACGCAATATCGGCCCAGACGCCACGGTGACGCTCGATTTCGCGCTAGCGCGTCTGACCTCGGTGATCGACAAACTCGTCGTCTACCCCGACAACATGATCGCCAACATGAACAAGTTCCGCGGCCTCGTGCATTCCCAGCGCGTGCTCCTCGCCCTTACCCAGGCCGGTGTGAGCCGCGAAGATGCCTACCGCCTCGTCCAGCGCAGCGCGATGAAAGTATGGGAGGAAGGCAAGGACTTCATGATCGAGCTCAAAGCCGATGCAGAGGTCACCGCCGCGCTGTCAGAGGCCGAGATCGAGGATAAATTCGATCTCGCCTACCACACCAAACACGTCGACACGATCTTCGCGCGGGTGTTTGGCAGCTAACCCGGGTAAGCCTGCGCTTCCCTTGGCCACCCTGACTTGCTAGGCAAATTGCATGAGTATGATTGACCCCGGCATCCTGAAAACCGTCCGCAAGGCGCGCAAGATCGCGCGCTCGCGGCTCGCAAAGCTCTCTGGCCTGACCGAGCGGCAGATCACGCGCTTGGAGACGTCCTCTGCCTCAGCAGCTCTGCCAACGGACGCGCTGACGCGGCTCTCTTGCGCGCTCCAGGTGCCCGAAATGGCGCTGACGGGCGATCTCGCGCTGATCGATGATGATCTTACCCCGGCTTCTGAGCACCGCTGCACCAACGGCTGCTGCGGCTAGTCTCCCACCGCCACCGGGTGCGCCCCGCCCCACACCGTTGGGGCATCCTTCGCAATGAGCCTATCCTGCAAGCGATCGAGCTCGCTGAGGGCGGCATCGGGGTCCAGTGTCCGCTCCATCGCTCGGTCCCAGGCCTTGCGCGCAGAAACCGCGCTCCAAGGCAACGCCGCCGTCGCCAACCAGCGCCTGAGCTCCGTCGGCAAGCGATCATAGTCGCGCATTGGGTCGGCCGTGTGCCGCCGTCGCCTGAGACTTGTTTTCCCGCGATTGTGACCTGCCACGCGCTCTTCCCAACGTGAGTTTGCGATTAGAGATATGTTATAACATCGCTTAATGTCGGCCTCCGCTATTGTCCAGCTCAGGCAGGCCCAATGGTCGCAATCAAATCGCGGCTAGCGCCCTTTCCGAACGGCCTTGTACCGCTAGCTCTCTCACCAACGAACAAGCAGCACAGGAACCTCAAGATGACCCGCATTCTCGCCCTCATCCTTGCAGCCGCGCCCGGCTTTGCCCTCGCCGCCGGCGGTGGATCCGCCACGCCGCCCAAACCCACCTCCACGACGACGGAGTGCAAGGACGGTCAAGTCTATAACGAAGACACGCAGAGCTGCGTGATGATCCAGGATTCCTCCCTCGACGCAGACAAAGCTTACGAGGCGGTACGCGAGCTGGCCTATGCCGGCCGCTACGGTGACGCTCAGATGATCCTCACCACGATGGATCAGGCCGATGACCGCGTGCAGACCTACTGGGGCTTCACCCACCGCAAGATGGGCAACACCGATCTCGCCATGGCCGCCTATTACGGCGCGCTGGCGACAAACCCCGACAACCACCTCGCGCGCTCCTATATGGGCCAGCACTACGCCGAAATCGGCGGCACCGAGATGGCCCGCGCGCAGCTCATCGAAATCCACCTGCGCGGCGGTGGCGATACGTGGGCCTACCAAGCGCTTGAAGACGCAATCAAAACCGGCCGCGGCGCGAGCTACTGAGCTTTACCGCGCCTGAACGACAAACTAGGAAGGGCCTCGACTTTCGAGGCCCTTTTTTCATGGCATCATCCCACCGGTTTCAGCTTGGCCCCTGGCTGCTAAACGCGTTCTTCCTGGGTCTTATCCGGATCTTGCGGCTCTTGCCCTACGAGCGGCGCCTGGCGACCATGGCTTGGCTCGCCTCGCGGGTCTTTGGGCCGCTCGCGGGCTACCGCCGCCGCGCGCTCAATAACCTCGCCCTAATCTACCCCGACATGCCCGAGGCCGAGCGCCACGCCATCGCAACCCGCGTCCTTGAAGGGTTCGGCCGCACCCTGATCGAAAACTATTCCCGCGACGAATTCCGCGCCCGCATCGCTGACCACGACATCGAGGGCCCCGGCCTAGCTGCAGCAATGAAAGCCAAGGAGGAAGGCCGCGCCATCATCTTCTCCTCAGGCCACTACGCCAACCATGAGGCCACCCGCACCGCGCTCGACCTCGCGGGCTTCTCCGTCGGCGGGCTCTACAAGCCCATGCAAAATCCCTGGTTCAACGAGCACTACGTTGAAAGCATCGTCGATGTCTCAGGACCCATCTTTGCCCGCGGCAAGGAGGGTACCAAAGGCTTCCTGCGCTTCCTCTCAAAGGGCGGCCAGGGCTTTTTGCTCCACGACGTCTTCTATAATCGCGGCGAGTGGATGGATTTCCTTGGAACCCCCGCCAAGACCGCCTTCTCCGCTGCCGAGCTCGCGCTCCGCTTTGACGCGGTCCTCATCCCCTACTTCAACACCCGTCAGGCCGATGGAGTGAGCTTCAAGATCGAGCTCTTCGATCCCATCGAGCCGAGCGACCCACGCACCATGACGCGGGCCCTGATGGACTTGCTAGAAGAAAAGATCGCCGAGGACCCATCGCAATGGCTCTGGGTCCACCGCCGCTGGAAGAATTACAATAAACGCTAGCGAATATGCGCTGCGGCGACGATTTCGCCGTGATCAGGCCGCTGAAACAGCACAACGGCGGGCTCATCATTCGGAAGGGTCGCCGTGAATGTAAGCTCTCCGCGCCCATTCCAACGCTCTGCCTCGGTCCAAGACGTCACCACATTGGCATAGTCGAGCGTCCGCCCACGGTTCTCTCCGCGCAAGATCTTCACCGTAGAGGTTGGCCGGTAAGTCACAACCTGCACGACAATGCCGCCGCTCACACGCTCCACAGCGACCGCGCGCACCACGGCCCGCGTGCCGTTACGCTCCGTATTGATCGAAATTGCGGGCGCTTTCGCACTGTGACGATTGACGTGCCCGGTCACCTCCGACGGGCGCGTCCCGATCACGTGATCCACACCGCCAATGACCATCTGCGGCGTGTAAATCGACCGCGCCCCTGCTGCTCGGGCATAACCCTTCTGCCGCTCGGTGTAGCGCGGATCGGCGAACTCGTCCTTCCAGCCGATATAATCCCAGTAATCAACGTGCAGCGCCAAGGCGATCACGTCATCCCGCTCGGCGAGATCATGCAAAAGCTTGTCCGCCGGCGGGCAGGAGGAGCATCCCTGGCTCGTGTAGAGCTCAATAACCGTCGTGTTCTGCGCCTGTACGGCACCGGCAACCGAAAACGCTGCAAAACACAAAATGGCCCAGAGCCTGCGCATGATGTCACTCCTCTTCGCTGAAGGTCACACTTAGAGGAGGCTCCCGGTCAATACCAATCAACGAAATGCGATAGTTCGTAACCTTCGCGGACTTGACTCTCGCACACAGAGCGCCCCGCCTAGTACAGCCATTGTGTGCAGCAGTATACAGTTTTTCTTTGCCTTCTCTTGAAGCCCCCAGAACCGCTATACATTTTGTTAAGCAACAGCCCCGCACATGCCAGGCAAGGAGCGATAGAATGACCGTCCAGGTAGGCACCGACAC
>JBCCYG010000223.1:0-4192 GCA_039190145.1 Pseudomonadota bacterium
CAAAAGCGTCGTGAAGAGCGAGTCTTCCTGCGGGCGCACCTGCACCGCGACGTTGTTGTCGATCAAAAGCTCGCTCACATTGGCATCCACCGGCTGCACCGTCGTGTAGGTCCGCTGGTCGGTGCCTTCGAATGTGATGCGTTCCCCGTCGATCACCGCCGAGCTCACAGAGCCGGATTCAACCGCGGAAACGAAATCGGAGTAGCTGAGCGTCGTGTTCGCGCCACTTTGCTGCGGGTCCGAAAACAGACGGAACAGGGCGAGCAAAAGTAGGAAAAGCACAATCCAAAAGGCGAAATTGCGTGCGTTACCCAAGGGTCTCTCCTCACAGGGAATATCTCACGCCGCAGGGGCAGGACCTGCAGCCGTCCCAGTTAAGATAGACATTATAGGGAAAGGTTCAACGCGAAGTAAGGAAACGCTCAAAGCGACCCTTGGGGATTTCCGGGTTCCAGTGGTCATTCGGGCCAAGACGCGGCGTCCCGAGCACCTTGTCGCCCTCCCAGACCGCAGGCACAGGCCACAGCACCCGCGCGGGCAATTCGCTCTGCTCCCTGATCTGCGCCGCTCCCGCCTCACCAAGGGGCCGGATGTCCTTCTCACCGGTGTTAAAAAGGCGCCTCCACTTGCCCCGCTCGGCCCTTAGGTCCTTCACCCGATCATACTCAGCACAGATATAGAGCCGGCTCCCATGCGGGTACACATAGCCACCGTGGAGCGTGGTCGCGCCCCCGCCCAACGCCCGGTCAAGCGCATCCTCAAGCGCCGCGACCCGCGGACGGTAGGGGTCATGTGAGACAAATTGCAGCGCAGCGGCCAGGAGCCTGAGTTGCGTATCTCGCTCAATCTTCGCAAAGGCGTCCCGCTCATACGCGATGTCAAAGAGCCCCTCTCCGACGCCCGTCACGCGACACGCCCGATGCGCTGCTAGCGCCCGCGTAATGACCGCCTCCCGCGTTTCGCCCAGCCGCTCGGCCGTCGAAGCCAGCCGATCAACAGTGAGCCCGAGCTCAGAAAGCCCTGGTAAAGCCTTCCGCATCCGCACCCGCTCATAGGCCGGGTCGTCGTTAGAGGGATCATCGGCATAGTCGATCTTCAGCACGTTGAGAAAATGCCTAAGCTCCTCGCGGCTCACGCCTAAAAGCGGTCTGATGATATCAAAGCTACCCGGAAAGACAGAAGGCCAAGGCGGCCCCTGGGGATGCCGCGCCAGCGGCTCCCAACCATCTCCCAACCTCACTTCCCGTCGCGCAGGCATCCCCGCGAGCCCGTCGATCCCAGAACCCCGCGCCAAGCGCATGAGAAACGTCTCCGCCTGATCGTCGCGGGTATGGGCCATAGCCACCTGCGTCAGCCCTCCGCGCCAGCGACCGATCACCTCGAGCCTCCCGCGTCTGGCCGCGTCGTGCAGGTTGCCCTCTCCCTCCCCCGGCCAATCGAGCACCTGATGAAAGAGGCCAAGCTCCTCACACGCCCGCGCCACAAGCGCCACCTCGTCGGCAGCTTCCGGACGCAAGTGGTGGTTCACCGTGCAGACGTAGAGCTTGATCCCCATCACCCGCGCCCAAGGGGCCGCGAGATAGAGCATCGCCATACTGTCTCCCCCGCCGGAAACCGCCAGTGCGATATGTTTCGGGAAATCGGGCCCTAAAAGACGGCCCATCTCATCAGCAAAGAGCTGCGGAAGATCAGCAGCCAAGCGCGCCCTGCGTGCTGGTCGCCTGCGCTGCGGCCTCGCCACCCGGAAACCGGTTGATTACCTCACTCAGGGTCACGCAAGCCTCAGCCTGCTGGCCAAGAGAGCCGAGAGACGCCCCGAGTTTATAAAGCGCGTCAGGCGCCCTCGGGCCCACCGGGTCGGCCGTGAACGCCGCGAGATAAGCGCGCGCGGCGGCTCGCATCTCGCCGAGCCCCTCATGAGCTTCGCCCTGGAAATACTGCGCATCAATGGTCAACGGCCCGCCCGGGTAAGTCGCCACAAAGCTCTCAAACCCATCCGCGGCCACCGCGAACTCGCCGTTCGCCAACGCTGTCTGCGCCGCTTGGAAATCGGTGTTCTCATTCACGGTCAGGCCGGAGGTATCAGGCGCCGGTTGAGCTGGCGCTTCAGGGGCGGCATCCACCCCGCCCAAGGTCGGGGTCTCACCCAAGGCGGCGATATCGCACTCCTCCTCAAGCTCGCAAATGCGAAACTCTAGATCGCCGATACGGTTCGTCCCATCGCGCACGATCCGGTCGATGCGAAACTCAAGCTCCTCCGATTTGGATGTCAGCCTTTGGATCTCGCTCTCGATCGCGTTCAAACGGTCAAGGACCGAACCTGACCCAGCCCCGGTTGCCGCCCCCGTTGTGTTAAGCTCCTGCTTGAGCCGCTGGACGTCAACAAAGAGCACTGAAAGCTCCTGCCGCAGATCGGCCAACGTCTCCTGCTGTTGGGCACCAACCGGCGCCGCCAAGAGCACAAGAACGAGAGCGAGGTGGCGCATTAGCTCAGCGCATCCGTGGAGATAATGGTCACCGCTCGGCGGTTAACGGAGTAGCAACGCTCCTCCGCGCAAAGCTCGGCCGGGCGCTCTTTGCCGAGGGGAAGCGTGCGCAAACGATTTGCCGCGATCCCCTGAGCCACGAGGTATTCCCGTACGGCGTTGGCCCGTCGGGCCGAAAGCGCGATGTTGTACTCGGTTGTGCCCTGCTCATCGGCATGGCCCTCGATGATCGCCTGGTAATCCGTGTTGGTCAGGAGCCACTGCGCCTGCCCCGAAAGGGTCGCTTGTGCATCAGACGTCAGGATTGATTGATCCACCGCGAAAAACACGCGATCCCCCACGGTTTGGGAGAAGTACGACGGCGAGGTCGGGTTCGACGGGTCCCCGCCCGGACCGAACGCGCCGCCATTGGCGCCCAGCTCTACCGAGTTAGCATCATTAAAGCGCTCCGGCGTGGAGCACGCGGCCGCGAGGATCAGCATTGAAAGCGCCGTTAGGCGAAAGATATGGGTCATGGTTCTGCTCGTCCCTGTTTTATGTGTTCTACCACAGGCTGATTAATTCTGAAATCACGGGCGCGTTCATTGCTGAAGCGGCCCCCAGGCCGGATCAGATGCCGCCCCCGCAAGGTCCACGCGCTTGAGGTTGCGCCCAGTTATGTCGACTGAGTAGATCGACGGCGCGCCGTTTTCACCGAGCGTCTCCCGCGTAAACATGATCACTCTGCCATTGGGGCTCCAGGTCGGACCCTCATCGAGAGGTGACGCCGAAAGCAGCCGCTCTTCAGAGCCATCCACTCGCATCACGCCAATGGCGAAACGACCCTTGGTCTGTTTGGTAAACGCGATCAGATCGCCCCTTGGCGACCAGACTGGCGTTGAATACCGCCCTTCGCCGAAAGAAATCCGCCGCGCCTCGCCACCGCCCGCAGGCATGACATAAAGCTGCTGCGTCCCGGACCGGTCGCTTTCAAAAACAATCTGCCGCCCATCCGGGCTGTAGCTAGGTGCGGTCTCAATGGAGGGCGCATTCGTAAGCCGCGACCGCTGCCCGCTGGCCAGATCGATAGTGTAGAGGTCGGTATTGCCACCCTGTTCCAGACTGTAGACTGCCCGTTGCCCGCTCGGCGCAAACCTTGGCGCAAAGCCAATAGAACCGTCACCCACGTCTAGCGACCGGCGCCCGACGCTTGCCACATCAAGGATAAAGATCTGCGGAAAGCCCGTCTCATAGCTTGTGTAAAGGATGCGATCCCCGGTGGGCGAAAAGCGGGGGTTAAGTACGATGGAGGAGCTATCCGTCAAAAACTGAACATTCGCCCCGTCATAATCCATGATCGCCAGCCGCTGCCGCCGGTTCCCCTTTGGCCCACTCTCGCTCACGTAAACGACCCGGCTGTCAAAGTACGGCGTCTCGCCCGTGATCCGGGAATAGACCTGATCGGCCACCTTGTGCGCCATCCGTCGCCAGCCCGCCTCCGTGCCCGCAAGCTGCTGACCCTGGCCGAGCTCGGCACCGGAGAAAACATCATAGACGCGGAACTTGACCGTGATCCGCCCCGCACCATCGACATTGACCGCGCCCGTGATCATCGCCTGGGCATTGATCGCCCGCCAATCGGGGAAGCGTACCGGCGCGGCAAAGGACGCCCGCTGCGCGATAAAGGAGGTGGCCGGAATTTCCCGAAAGAGCCCTGTCCCCGCGAG
>JBCCYG010000224.1:0-4180 GCA_039190145.1 Pseudomonadota bacterium
CCCATTCGGCGCCCCGCGCCAAACGACTGAAAGACCAAGGAACCCTAAGATGTCCGTACTCATCGACAAAAACACCAAAGTCATCTGCCAGGGCCTCACCGGCTCCCAGGGGACCTTCCATTCCGAACAAGCCATCGCCTATGGGACGCAAATGGTGGGCGGGGTGACCCCCGGCAAAGGCGGCTCGACCCATCTCGACCTGCCGGTGTTTGACTCAGTCCACGAGGCCAAGGCCGTCACCGACGCCAATGCCTCTGTCATCTACGTGCCGCCGCCCTTCGCCGCGGATTCGATCCTTGAGGCCATCGATGCCGAGATGGAGCTCATCGTCTGCATCACCGAGGGCATCCCCGTGCTCGACATGATGCGCGTCAAACGCGCGCTAATGGATAGCCCTTCCACGCTGATCGGGCCGAACTGCCCCGGCGTGATCACGCCCGACGCGTGCAAAATCGGCATCATGCCCGGCCACATCCACAAACGCGGCTCCGTGGGCGTGGTAAGCCGCTCCGGCACCCTGACCTACGAGGCCGTGAAGCAGACGACCGATGTGGGGCTCGGCCAGTCCACCTGCGTGGGCATCGGCGGCGACCCGATCAAAGGCACCGAACATATCGATGTGCTAGAATGGTTCCTCGCCGATGACGAGACCGAAAGCATCATCATGATCGGCGAGATCGGCGGCTCGGCCGAGGAAGAAGCCGCGCAATTCCTCAAAGACGAGGCCAAGAAGGGCCGCTCCAAGCCCACCGCGGGCTTCATCGCCGGCCGCACCGCCCCTCCGGGCCGCCGCATGGGCCATGCCGGCGCCATCGTCGCCGGCGGCAAAGGCGGCGCGGAAGATAAAATCGAGGCCATGCAAGCCGCAGGCATCGTCGTGGCCGAAAGCCCGGCGGGTCTCGGCGAGGCGGTGCTTGAGGCGATCGGGTAAATGCACGGAGACGGCATCCGCGCAACAGCCGCGTTGACGCGGCTTGGACAAAGCGCCTTCGAAGGCGCTTCCCAACGCGCTTCCAAGCGCGTTCAAAAAGGCTTTTCGAAAAGCCTTCTGCGCCGCCGCTGTCACATGAGCCAAACCACGCCAAACAAGCGCGCTGTCGAGCTTAACCGGGTGATCAACCCTTGCAGCTTGAGACAATTGCAAGCTGCCCGCCGAATGCGGTCCTTCGGAGTGAATCGATGGGACTGATACGAGCGATCTCAAAAACCGCGAGAGGCTGGAACGATTTCGAAACAAGAGCGAGCCGCAGCGAGTATTGGTGGGGGGTACTGACCGTATTGGTCCTCGTATTCTGCGTCCAAAGCGCAGTCTTGGCTCTATTTGCGATAACTCACGGGCCGACCTTCAACGCGACAGGCACACTCACCGAAGCCAACCCGGGCATTCTCTTGGCCCTCAACCTCAGCATCGCGTTGATCTGCTTTTTTCTCCTGCCGCTCACAGCGCGGCGCTTTAAAGATCACGGTTGGCAGGGGAGCTGGTTCTCCTGGATGAGATGGCCCGCGTACGCCCTGCTCATCGTGTCCGTTGTCGCGATCGGTCTCAGCTTCCTTGGGAACATTGAAACGGCAACATCTCTTAGTTTCGTCGGCTTCGCCCTAGCTTTCCCACCCTATGCCTCCGTCATTTGGTGCTTTTGGATCGGCTTTGTGCGTCCAGAGCCCGGCCTAAACGCATTCGGCCCAAACCCTAGCGAGGTGTAGATTTGATTACAGTCACCTTAAAAGACCTCTTGCTAGATCGCTTAGTAATGCGGGGATGGAGGGCTGAATTTACAGCTAGCCAAGATCACTCCACGCCGGAGGCGGTGAGCTAATGCCCACGCGGCGCGCCTCCCTGCTTCCTCGGCTGGCCGCGGCCCTGCTTTGCACGGCGCTTGTGTCGGGCTGCGTGGCACGCACGGCCGTGAAGGCCACTGGTGCGGTCGTTAGCACCGCCGCCAAAGCAACGGGTGCCGTTGCCTGCACCGCCGCAGACATCGTCGTCGAAGACCCGCGGTGTAAGGAGTGACATCGTGATCTCCGCCCTCGCCCTGTCGATTAGACGCTCCTTTGACTTCACTGGCCGGTCCGGCAGGGCGGAGTTCTGGTGGACATGGAGTGTCGTTTACGCGCTGAGCATGCTCATCATGGCGTGGCGCGGGCTACCAATGACGAGCCAAAGCGCGGCTTACGTTGCCACAGGGCTTCTCTGCGTCTTGGCGCTCCCAGCCATTGCCGTGGGCACGCGGCGCCTTGCAGATGCGGGCGTCTGGCGCTGGCTTTTTGTTGTCGTCTTCCTCTTCGGCATCTTCGCGCAAATCATCTACCGCATCCCGGTCCCCTCTGAGGAAGCTTTAGCGACCCTCTCGGTCCAGTTCGATGACACCATCGTCCCAGCCTCTGAGCTGGGCTACTACCCTCTCTTACGCTGGCTGCATGACGTCATGCCGTGGATCGGCAGACCCCTGGCACTCCTGTGCCTTCTCCTCGCGCTCCTCCCGTCGCGGCCGAGCGACGAGGGTGCCGATGACCCTGAAAGGCAGCCCGCGTGAAAGCCCTCGCCGCCTCCCTTCTCATCGCCGCCATGGCGAGCGCCCCGGCTGCTGACGCCGTGACGCGGGCAGTGGCGCTTTGCATGGATATCCCCCTCGACGGCGTGCCCGTCTCTGAGACTTTCGCAGCAGGCGGTTGGGAGCGCGCTGACCGCACCGCGCTGCCTGATCTAGTGGCCCCCCATGCCTGCGGCGATCCCGAAAAAGCTGCCGCGCTCATGGCACAGTTTACCCAGACGCTCGACTTCTCCGGCGGGCTTTTTCGCAAGAGCGGCGTCACCGTTCTGGCTGCGGATAATCGCGGCGGCGACATCGTCGATCGGCTCTGCTTCATCACCTCGGCAAATGCGGCAGGTACCACCGCCCTCATGGCAGACCTCCCCGTCGCGGCCCCAGCCAGTCAAGGCTACTCCGCACGCGAAACCGCACCCGACAACATCGTCGAGGCTTTCGGCTGGCGCGGCGATCACCAGATCCATGCCGGTCGCTGCGCCAATTCCGACCCAACCGACGCCATAAAAATCCGCCGACTACTCCGTAAAATTCCTCAATAGCAACCGAACCGTTCTCCTTGGAGGCAGCCACATGACAGAACAGAGCCCCAACGACATCTTCCACGCCTCTTCGTTCATGCAGGGGCACAATGCCGAGTATCTGGAGCAGCTCTACGCCCGCTACGCCAATGATCCCCACGCGGTGGATGAGGCTTGGGCCGAGTTCTTCCGCCAGATGGGCGATGCCGAGATCGAGGTGAAGGCGGAGGCCCAAGGGCCCTCCTGGGCGCGTGCTGATTGGCCCCCTGCGCCGCAGGACGACCTGACCGGTGCTCTGACGGGCGAATACGCGCCAGAGCCCGAGATCAAAGCAGCTGGTGCAAAGATCGCGGAAAAGGCGAAGGAGGCCAAAGTCGAGGTCTCCGACGACGCCATCAAGCGCGCAGTGCTCGATTCCATGCGCGCGCTCATGATCATCCGCGCCTACCGGATCCGGGGCCACCTCGCCGCCGATCTCGACCCGCTGGGCCTCAAGGAGCCTGAGCCGCACCCGGAGCTTGAGCCCGCCAATTACGGCTTCGTCGAGGCGGATATGGACCGCCCGATCTTCCTCGATAACGTGCTGGGGCTCGAGCTCGCCACGATGCGCCAGATCATGGACATCGTGAAACGCACCTATTGCGGCACCTTCGCGCTCCAATACATGCACATCTCCAACCCTGAAGAGGCTCAGTGGCTCAAGGAGCGGATCGAGGGCTTTGGCAAAGAGGTTGCATTCACTCGCGAGGGCCGCAAAGCGATCCTCAACAAAATGGTGGAGGCTGAGGGCTTCGAGAAATTCCTCCATGTCAAATACATGGGCACCAAGCGCTTCGGCCTCGATGGCGGCGAAAGTCTAATCCCGGCCATGGAGCAGATCATCAAACGTGGCGGCAATCTCGGCGTGAAAGAGATCGTCATCGGCATGCCCCACCGGGGCCGCCTAAGCGTGCTGGCCAATGTGATGGGCAAGCCCTACCGCGCGATCTTCAACGAGTTCCAGGGCGGCTCGTTCAAGCCAGAGGATGTCGATGGCTCAGGCGATGTAAAATATCACCTCGGCGCCTCCTCTGACCGGGAGTTTGACGGCCACCCCGTCCACCTCTCGCTTAC
>JBCCYG010000225.1:0-4133 GCA_039190145.1 Pseudomonadota bacterium
CGCCACCGTGGAACATATCAACATCATGATCGTGGGGTCGCTGATCATCTTCTTTCTGATCATCGAGCCTCACGGCCTCGCACGCCTTTGGGCGCTCATTCGCGAGAAACTCATCATCTGGCCATTCCCGCACTAAGACGGGAAGCCGCTAACCCAAGTCTCAGGGAGGAGACATCGATGAAGCACTTCACGACAATGGCCGCGGCAGCGGTTCTGGCTGTGAGCGGCGTGGCCGCGGCGGCTGAGAGCCTCTACGTGCCGAACCTCAGCTACCGGACCGGGCCGTTTGCCTCCACGGGCATCCCGCTGATGAACGGTCAGAAGGATTACATGGAGATGCTAAATGCCCGCGATGGCGGCATTGGCGGCATCAAGATCGACTTTGAAGAATGCGAGACCGGCTATTCCACGGAGAAGGGTGTGGAGTGCTACGAGCGCACGAAAGGCGAGGCGATCGTGACCCAGCCTTGGTCCACGGGTATCACGCTTCAGGTGCTGCCGAAGACAAATGTCGACCAGATCCCGATCCTGGCCCCGGGCTATGGCTTTTCGCCCATGGCGGATGGCAAGACCTTCCAGTGGGCGTTTAATGTGCCCGGTGGCTATTGGGATGCCGCTGACATGATCGTGCAGTATCTCGAAGGCCAGGATGGTGGCGTGAGCGGCAAGAAGGTCGCTTTCCTTCACCTTGACCACCCCTATGGCAAAGAGCCGCTTCCGCTCCTCACCGCATTGGCCGAGCAGAAAGGCTTTGAGCTTTTGCCGATCCCGGTGGGTCTCAATGAGATGCAAAACCAGTCGGCACAGTGGCTGCAAGTACGCCGCGAGCGTCCGGATTACGTCGTGATGTGGGGCTGGGGCGCCATGAATGCGGGCGCGATCACTGAGGCCGTTAAGACCAAGTACCCGATGGATCAGTTCCTCGGCGTCTGGTGGTCCGGTCAAGATGCGGACCTGCGCCTCGTGGGTGAAGAAGGGGCTGGCTACAAGTCGATCTCCTGGTCGTTCCCGAACCCAGAAGCGCCGATCCACGCAGATATCAAAGAGCACGTGGTCGATGCGGGCAAGTCGCTCTCGAATGCCGAAGAGATGGGCGGCGTGTTCTATAACCGCGGTCTCGTCATGTCGATGATCCTGGCCGAGGGCATCCGCACGGCGCAGATCGAGTACGGCGTAGGGACGATCACCCCAACGCAACTGCGCTGGGGTCTGGAGAACCTCAACATCACCGCGGAGCGTCTCGAAGAGCTTGGCATGACCAATATGGTCCCGCCGTTCTCTACATCCTGTGCAAACCACACCGGCCATGCCGGTGGCTGGATGCTCGAATGGGATGGCGAGAAGTTCGTTAAGGCCTCTGACCTGTTGACGCCGCGCGTGGATGATTACTCCTCGCTCTTGGCCGAGAGCGCCGCGGAGTATGCGTCGGCGAACGAACCCTGGTCAGTGAACGAAGCTTGCGACGCGGAAAGCTGATCGCATCTGTCGGCGGCGGCTCATGGGGCCGCCGCCGAATTTGAGTATTTCTGGAACAAAGAAGGATGGGGCGTGCTGCGGCTGTGTCTGATGCTCTCAGCTCTGACGCTCGCGGCGTGCGGGACGGGTCGCGATGCCGGACCCACCTGCGACGCGCTGCAATCCTTTTCGGGCATCGATCATGCGTCAAGCCGGGCGCTGGGCGCGCCCATGGAAGCGGTGCGGGGCGATGTGGCTGCAGCGATGGCAGCGCCGATGCCGCGCATCAGGGGGCAGCGGTCGATCCTCGCCATTTCTGCGGGCGGTCAGAACGGCGCATTTTCAAGCGGGTTCCTGGCCGGCTGGACCGAGCGGGGCGACAGGCCGGTTTTTGACATTGTGACAGGGGCCTCTGCAGGTGCTCTCGTGGCGCCCGTGGCGTTTCTCGGAGAGGAATTCGACGACAGCCTGCGCCGTAATGTCGGCATTGGAGACAATGACATCTTTGTTCGGCGGGGCACGCTGGGGGCGCTTTTATCAAACTCGTTCTTTGACACTGAGCCCCTCGAAGCGCGGGTGGAAGAGCTTTATTCACAGCCTGCGTTCTGGGATGCGCTGATCGACCAGACAACGCGCTCGAACCGGCTTTTGCTCATCGGGGCCACTGATATCGGCACCGGACGGTTTCAGCGTTTTGACTTCGCGGGTGTCTTGCAGGCCGATAAGCCAACAGAGGATAAGAAGACGTGCCTCGTTGAAGCTACGCTCGCTTCTGCAGCCATTCCGGGCCTCTTCCCACCGCGCGAAATCAATGGGCGGCTCTTTGTAGATGCTGGCGTGCGCCAGGCAATCTTCCTCGATGAGATCGTTGCTGAGCTGGATCGACAGCGTGGCGCGGGCGGGGCTGAGGTCTATCTGCTCATCAACGGAACCCTGTCGTTCCCCGACGCGGAGGTGGAGCCCGCGCTGTTGCCGCTCATTGGGAGGAACTTGGAAATCCTCACGGATGAAGGGATGCGGGCGTCGATCCTGCGGGTTTTAGAGAGCGCGCGGTTTAATGGGTGGAGCCTGCGGGCGGCGGCCATAGAGGAGCTGCCGGATTGTGGGGATCAAGGCAGCGCGGTTTTCTCGCGTTGCGTCACGGAAGGATTATTTGAGGCTGGGCGCGCGTTGGCGCTTCGGCCTGACCCTTGGCTGAGCGCGGAAGAGCTGCGCGTGGCCTTGGAGCAAGGGAGGGTTGAGAGATGAAAGACATGGCCACGGAGGAGGTGCTCCTCGACGTCAACAATATAGAGGTGATCTATAACCACGTGATCCTCGTGTTGAAGGGCGTGTCCTTAAGCGTGCCCAAGGGCGGGATCACGGCGCTTCTCGGCGGCAATGGCGCGGGCAAGACGACCACGCTCAAGGCGATTTCTAACCTTTTGCACAACGAGCGGGGCGAGGTGACGAAGGGCTCCATCGCCTATCGCGGGGAGCGGGTGCAGTCGCTCAACCCAGCGGCGCTGGTGAAGAAGGGTGTCGTGCAGGTGATGGAGGGGCGGCATTGCTTTGAGCACCTGACGGTGGAGGAGAACCTCCTGACCGGCGCCTACACGCGGCGCGACGGGGCGACGAAGATCGCGGAGGATTTGGAGCTCGTTTACAACTATTTCCCGCGGCTCCGGGAGCGGCGCAAAGCGCAGGCGGGATATACGTCGGGCGGTGAGCAGCAGATGACGGCCATCGGGCGCGCGCTCATGTCTCGGCCTGAATGCATTTTGCTCGATGAGCCCTCTATGGGGCTCGCGCCGCAGCTCGTGGAAGAGATCTTTGGCATCGTGAAGGCTTTGAATGAGCAAGAAGGGGTGTCGTTCCTCCTGGCGGAGCAGAACACCAATGTGGCGCTCCGCTTTGCGCATTACGGCTATATCCTTGAGAACGGGCGCGTTGTGATGGACGGGCCTGCCGATGAGCTCAGGGAAAACCCGGATGTGAAGGAATTCTATCTTGGGATGTCGGAAGAGGGACGGAAGTCTTTCCGCGATGTGCGGAGCTATCGGCGCCGGAAGCGTTGGTTGTCGTGATGGTGCGGGAGCCTCGCTGCGCTCGTTTGGGGCGTTGCCCCTTGCCCCCAGAGTTTTTTCGGAAAGATGAAAGATGAAGGCGGCGTTTTATGAGCGTTTTGGCGCGGCGTCCGAGGTTTTGGAGCTGGGCGCTTTAGAGACGCCTGCACCGGGCCCTGGCGAGGTACTTGTCAGGCTCCACGCGAGCGGGATCAACCCGTCGGACGTAAAGCTGCGCGCGGGGGCGCGGCCTGGGGCAGAGATGGCCTATCCCCGCGTTATCCCGCATTCAGACGGGGCGGGCGTGGTTGAGGCGGGCGATCTGCCGGCGGGTACGCGGGTCTGGGTCTGGAATGCCGGGTGGCAGCGGGCCTTTGGGACGGCGGCGGAATATGTGTGTTTGCCGGTGGGTCAAGTGGCGGTTTTGCCGGAGGGGACGTCCTTTGCAGAAGGGGCGTGTTTGGGCATCCCGGCCATGACCGCCTGGTATGCTTTGGATGGGGCCCAGGCGGGGGATACGGTGCTTGTGACCGGCGGGGCTGGGACGGTCGGGCGCTATGCCTGCCAGATGGCGGCGCTCATGGGGTGCCGTGTGATCACGACGGTGTCGTCCGAAGAGAAGGCCGTGCATTC
>JBCCYG010000226.1:0-4131 GCA_039190145.1 Pseudomonadota bacterium
CGTTGAGGCTGGCCTCCACGGTCAGACCAGTGAAGTGAAGGGCCCCAAGGGCACCCGTAGCTTTAAGGCGACCGACGATGTCACGCTCACCATCGATGACGGCAAAGTCGTCATCGAGCCGCGCGGCTAGTCCAAGCGCGCGCGTCAGCAGTGGGGCATGTCCCGCACCATGGTGCAGAACTGCGTCACCGGCGTTACGCAGGGCTTTAAGAAGGAGCTCGAGATCCAGGGCGTGGGTTACCGCGCTCAGATGCAGGGCAACACGCTCAAGCTGTCGCTGGGTCTTTCCCACGAGGTGAACTTCGAAGTGCCCCAGGGCGTCACTGTGACGGCTCCGAAGGTGACCGAGGTCGTCATCGAGGGCGCAGACGAGCAGCAAGTGGGCCAAGTGGCCGCCAACATCCGCGAGTGGCGCAAGCCCGAGCCCTACAAGGGCAAAGGTATCCGCTACAAAGGCGAGTTTATCTTCCGCAAGGAAGGTAAGAAGAAGTAAGGACCAGAGAGATGGCAAATTCCAAACTCCAGCTGTTCCAGAAGCGCCGTCTGCGGAACCGCAACAAGCTGCGCAAGCTGGCAAACGGCAAGCCGCGCCTGTCCGTGCATCGGTCTTCCAAGAACATCTCTGTTCAGGTGATCGACGACGTCCAGGGCGTGACCGTGGCCGCAGCGTCGAGCCTCGAGAAGGATCTCGGCATCGTGGGCAAGAACAATATGGACGCCGCCGCCAAAGTCGGCGCAGCCATTGCAGAGCGCGCGAAGAAGGCGGGCGTGGAAGAAGTGATCTTCGACCGCGGCGGCTTCCTCGTCCACGGCAAGATCAAATCGCTGGCGGATGCCGCACGCGAAGGTGGTCTGAAATTCTAATCAGTGAAGGGGGCGATCGGGTGACCGGTCGCCCCCTCGATGATCCGGGGCCCCGGTTGGGGCCACTGGGATCGGCAGAACAGAGAGCTCAAGGAGGCCTTTCATGGCAGAGCGTGAAAACAGAGGGCGCCGCAATCGCGACGATGAAGCGCCGGAATTTGCAGACCGTTTGGTCGCAATCAACCGTGTGTCGAAGACCACGAAGGGTGGTAAGAACTTCGGCTTCGCCGCGCTTGTGGTTGTCGGCGACCAGAAGGGTCGCGTGGGCTTTGGCAAGGGTAAGGCCAAGGAAGTGCCTGAGGCGATCCGCAAGGCCACCGAGCAGGCCAAGCGTCAGATGGTGCGTGTGCCGCTCAAAGAAGGCCGGACGCTGCACCATGACATCGAGGGCCGTCATGGCGCTGGTAAGGTCGTGATGCGCACCGCCCCGCAGGGTACCGGTATCATTGCCGGTGGTCCTATGCGTGCCGTCTTTGAGATGCTGGGCGTCCAGGACGTGGTGGCGAAGTCCATCGGTTCCGCGAACCCTTACAACATGATCCGTGCCACGATGAATGGCCTCGGGCGCGAGAACTCGCCCCGTATGGTCGCGCAGCGTCGCGGTAAGAAAGTGGCCGACATCCTGCCCAAGCGTGATGAAGCACCGGTAGAGTCCACGGCGGCCGAAGCAGAGACGGCGGAGGCGTAACCCATGGCCAAGACCATCGTAGTCAAGCAGATCGGCTCCCCGATCCGCCGCCCAGAGAAGCAGCGTCAGACGCTGATCGGGCTCGGGCTCAACAAGATGCACAAGACGCGCGAGTTGGAAGACACGCCTTCGGTGCGCGGCATGGTGAATTCCATTCCGCATCTCGTGGAGATCGTCGAAGAGCGCGGCTAAGAGCCTTTTGAATAAGCTTTAAACACCCCGGGTCTCAGGCTCGGGGTGTTTTGCTTTTGGGCATGTGTCTTTGGCGGTTAGGCCGCGTGGGGTCGCGCGGCTAGGACCGCCGCGGAGGCCGCCATCGGGACCGCCGGAACAGACACGCAGCGTGTGGCGGTCGAGGGCAGACCGCCCTGCGCGATGCGTTCGCGACCAAGCACCATGGCAGTGATGATCGCCGTTTTCAGCACCATCAGGTAAACCGGGTACATCAGAAGGATCGGGTCCCACATGCCGACGGAGCCCGCCCCGAAGCATGCTGCGAGAAATGAGATGATCCAGAAGGACATGGTCTCGGTTTGAGGGTTCCAATAGGCCTTGGCCACGGTGACCGTGCCTCCGATCAGGGAAATGCCGCAGGAAATCGCTAACGCCCAGGCGGCGTCTTCGGTGATGTACCAAACCGCCAGCCCTGTGCCCGCGGCAAAGACAACCAAGAGATCACGCGGGTGAAGAAAGCCACCGATCCCGCGCGACCACGCGAGGGCGAGGATGATCAGCGTCCCCGCGCATTGCACGCCGGCATAGACGAGCGAGGTTGAGGCACCTTCGGCCACCTGGCTCACGAAGGAGATCGAGCTCAAAACGGACCAAATGAGCCAAGAGGCGCGTTGAGGCCTTGTTTTCCAGGTGATCGTGTCGCGGAGGTATGGATAGTATGCCGTGATCGACAGGGCGAAGGCGATCATCGCGCAAAGCGCACGACCTTCGGGCCCGAAAAAAGGCTCGGTCATCATCAAATCCTTGGGCGGCCCTGAATAAAAACGCCGCCGGTCTCAATTTTTTGGTCAGCCGGTAATAATCGCCCGGTGATGCGCGTTGACTAAGGGTAAAGCTGACTTTGCGTAAGTCGGGGATTCCTTACCCTTGGTAAGGCAGCTCCCAATCGAGGCGGCCAAAGAGTGCGCAGCCGAGGGTTTCCTCAAGCGCGGCGGCGAGCTCATCCACCGTTTCTGTCGTTACAAAGACGCCGCCAGTGGCCGTGGCCAGGCAGCTTGCCACGTTGTCTTTGCCGAATTCCTGCTCGGGATTGTTCCAGCTAAAGTACTCGTCATGGGCGCGCATGCGCCAGCCGATGACGTGGACGGTGAGGTCGTGGGCCGCGGCGGCGAGCGCTTGCGAGAGCGCGCAGGGGCGACCGCCGCAGGTCTCATTACCGTCGGTGAGGAGGACGACGATGGCCGGTTCCTGGCGATAGTTGAGAAGCTCGGCCGCGCCCTGGACGGAGTCGGCGAGCGGCGTAAGACCGTTGGGTCGGAGCGCGTTGATATAATCTATGGTGGGCGCGGCCGCGTTTTCGATGGGTCCGAAGGGCACGGAGATGCCTGAGCAGCTATCGGCGGCGCCGGTATTGGGGCCGTAGACCATGAGGCCCACGCGGCGGAAATCCTCGATCCGTGGCATGGCCTGGGCGATGGCAATGCGGGCATCTTCGATCTTGGGTTCTTCGCCGGTCAGGAAGTTTTCCTGCCGCATGGAGGTGGAGCCGTCAAAGACGAGCATGGCGTCGGTGGCACAGGTTCCCTGCGCGAGGGTCGGCAGGAGTGCGAGGGCGGCGGCGAGTCGCATGCTCTAAGGTGTGGCGCGAAACCTGCGTCGGGCAAGGATTAGTTGGGTCGCTTCCCGAGGATGTTATGGGCGATCTTTTCGCCGATCATCATGCAGGGCGCGTTGATATTCCCGTTTGGAATGGAGGGGATGATGGAGGCGTCCACCACGCGGAGGCCGTCGATGCCGTTTAGTCTGGCTTCCGTATCGACGACCGCGCCGTCATCGCTGCCCATGCGGGCGGTGCCGCAGGGGTGGTAAGCCGAGCCGGAATTTGCGCGCACGAAGGCGTCGATATCCGCGTCCGTTTGCACGTCTGGACCGGGGAAGACTTCGGGGCCTCGGCAGAAGTCGAAGGCCCTTTGGGCGGCCATTTCGCGACCCAGGCGAATGGCTTCGCGGAACTCGATGAAGTCTTGCTCGTGGGAGAGGCCATTGAGCTGGATCTTCGGCGCGGCATGGGGATCTGCGGAGGTGAGGCGGACCCAGCCTCTTGAGCGGCTCTGCACCGGGCCCACGTCGAAGGAATAGCCGTCTTTGGTGGGGTCCGGCAGCCAGCCGGGCGCGTAGTAGGGCCAGAAGTGAAACTGGATGTCCGGGTGCGTCCTTGAGGGGTCGGATTTGAAGAACCCGCCCACGCGGGACGGCCCGGAGGCGGCGGGGCCGGTTTTGCTCAGGAACCATTGCAGGCCCGCCGCGATCATCCGGTGCTTTTTGAGGTACTTGTTCTTGGAGATGCCTTTGTGCGGGCTCAGGTGCTTGATGTGGACCTCGAGGTGATCCTGGAGGTTTTCGCC
>JBCCYG010000227.1:0-4089 GCA_039190145.1 Pseudomonadota bacterium
CCGCACCCGCCGCGGCGCAAGCATCACATTCTCCTCCGCTGTCATATGCGGAAACAGGTTATAACTCTGAAACACCATCCCAATCCGCCGCCGCACCGGCTCAGGATCGAGACCAGGCACAGAGATGTCCTCGCCATCGAGAAAAATCTCACCATCTTCAATGGCTTCTAAGAGGTTGATGCAGCGCAAGAGCGTGGACTTTCCCGCTCCAGATGCTCCGATGAGACAGACCATTTGGCCCGCTTGGATGTCGAGTGTGATGCCGTCGCAGACCCTGTTTTGGCCGAACTCTTTCACAACACCCCGAAGGGAGAGTTTGGCCATCAGGACCGCTCCCGCGCCTGCTTTTGGATCAAGTAATCGGCATATCGCGTGGCTGGGATCGTGATGGCGAGAAAGATCAGCGCGGCACCGACATAGGGCGTGAAATTCGCTAGGAGCGACTTGTACACGCCCGCCTGCCGAAAGATCTCTACCGGCCCGATAAAGCTTAGGAGCGCCACATCTTTCTGCAGCGCAATCAGCATGTTCATCTGCGCCGGGATCACCCGCCGGACCGCCTGAGGCAGGATCACATAGCGCATCGTATCGCGCTCGCTGAGGCCAAGCGACTGCGCCGCTGATCGCTGCGAGGCATGCACGCTTTCGATCCCGCCGCGAAAGATTTCGGCCACATAGGCCGAATATGTCAGGACAAGCGCGACAGTCCCCCAAATATACGGGGAATTCCAGGGCCTTGGCAGCCCGAGCCCCGGTATCCCAAAGCCGATCAGGTAGACCGTGAGGATGACGGGCAGACCCCGAAATATGTCCGTATAGGCCGCGCCGAAAATCCTGAGAGGAAAGAGCACAGGCGAGCGCGCGTCTCGCATCAGCGCAATGATGAGGCCAAGCACCGCGATGATCGGTGCCGACCACGCGAAAATCATCATGTTCTGAAGGAAGGCCTCAAGCAGGCCCGGGAACGTCCGCTGGAACACCGACCAATTGAAGAAGCTCCGCTCGACCTTCTCCCAGCCCGGTGCCATCGGCACTAGAACAACGATGGCAAGAAACACCGCCAGCGTTGACGCTCCCGCGATGATAAGGGAGCGCCGCCGGACCTGATCTTCATAGACTTGGCGCCGCGTCTTGCGCGACGCCTCCTCAGTCACGCTCATTCAGCGATAAGGGGCACGCCGGTCGTGTCCTGCAACCACTGGGCCTCGATTTCCGCGAGCTTTCCGCTTTCGGTGAGAGCTGCCAAAGCCGCGTCTACGCATTCTTTCAAAGCGTTACCTTCTTCCATCAACATGCCGAACTGGTCTGGAATTTCAGACCGCTGTGCCGGAAACTGACCAATGATCGAAGAGCCCTCGATGACGACCGCCGACAGGAAAAGCGCCGTCGGCAGGTCAAAAAGTGCGGCATCGATTTGGCCCGCCTGCATCGCCGCGGTCACGTCGGCGTTGTCGCCATAAAGCAGCGGGTCGCTTTCAGGCTGGATCGTCTCGATGAGCTTTGGCACCGCGGTCGTCGTGCCCACCGCGCCCCATTTAAGCGCTTTCAAATCCGCAAGCGTTGCGGGCGTATCAGCCGCCTCGCCAACCGCCAAAACGGCCATGGCAGCCGAGTAGTAAGGCGCTGAAAAGTCGACCATTTCATCGCGCTCAGCCGTGATCGAATATTGCTGAATGTTAACGTCAAAGTTCTTTGCGCCGGGCTGAATAGCCTCGTCAAATGACGTACGAACCCAGACCACATCCTCCGGCGCGAGCCCCATCTCGTCGGCCACCGCGTAAGCGACGGCCGCCTCAAAGCCCATGCCGCTCGCCGGATTGTCGTCCATCACCCAAGGGTAGTAAGCCGGATTACCAGTTGCGACGGTGAACTTGCCTTCGGTGATCGTCTTGCCTTCGTAGCACAAATGCCCGCCCGCGAGCGCAGCACCTGCGGCAAAGCTCAGGGCAGTTCCGAGAAATAGCGATTTCATAAGCAGCCTCCATTTGTTTCCCCGTACTATGGAGGCCCGACGCTTGGTGTCCAGTGCACCGGACACCGAGCCTTGAGAGCAAGGCGATAAACGCCTATCTTCCGAGCATCGCGCAGGAGTTCGTCGATGTTTGGCATTCCAGGGCAAGCGCCCGTCACAATGACCCCGTCCGCCATCAAGCAAATCTCAAAGCTGATGGCAAAGGGTGACAAGTTTGGCCTCAAGATTGGGGTCAAAAAGGGCGGCTGCGCGGGCATGGAATACACGATGGAATATGTCGACGAGCCAACGCTGGGCGACGAGGTCGTAGAGAAAGACGGCGCTCGGGTGATCATCGCCCCGATGGCGCAGATGTTCCTCTTTGGCACCGAGATTGATTACGAGGTTTCGCTGCTCGAATCCTCGTTCAAGTTCAACAACCCCAACGTTGTTGATGCCTGCGGTTGCGGCGAGTCGATTAAATTCGACGAAGGTGCAAGCGCCCCCGCAGGGGCCCCCCACGGCGCGGTGCCTAAGCTGACTTGACGCCCGCGCTCCCTGAGCGACAAGTAGCGCTCAACGATGGAGGCACCCATGCGCAAACTCGCCGCTGGAAACTGGAAGATGAACGGCATGACAGCCTCGATCGCCGAGGCACGTGGCATATCAATCGCCAATCCATCGCCTTCTGTCGACATTCTGCTTTGCCCGCCCGCGACGCTGCTTAGCCGCATGGCGGAAGCGCTCGCGAACTCTTCCATCGCACTGGGAGCGCAGGACTGCCACGCGTCAACAAGCGGCGCGCATACCGGCGATATCGCAGCTCCAATGCTTGCGGAGGCAGGCGCGAGCGCCATCATCGTAGGCCACTCCGAACGGCGCACAGATCACGCTGAGACCGACGCGATGGTCAAAGCAAAGGCGGAAGCTGCCTTGGGCTCTGGTCTTGGGGCCATCGTGTGCATCGGAGAGACGCTTGAAGAGCGGGAAGCCGGTAAGACGCTCGACATCGTGCAGGGCCAGCTCGGAGGTTCGCTGCCTGAAGGAGCGACAGGTAGCAACACTGTCATCGCCTACGAACCAGTCTGGGCCATCGGCACTGGGAAAGTCGCGACGCCCGCGCAGATCGCTGAGGTTCATTCAGAGCTTCGCTCTGAGTTGCGCAAGCTCATGTCCGGAGCCGACGACGTGCGCATCCTTTATGGCGGCTCGGTTAAAGCCAGTAATGCGGCTGAAGTCTTTGGCATTCCGGACGTAGACGGCGCTCTCGTCGGCGGGGCCAGCCTTCAGGCAGACGATTTTAACCCGATAATTGCAGCCCTAGAGGCAGCCGGGTGAGTGACGCCACCGCGCGGTCTTTCCTAGCCAAGAGAACTGCACCCGGCCGGTGGCTGCGCGCGGGCGCCTTTGCCTTTGCCGCGCTTTGCATGGTGCCGCTTCTCGCCGTTGCCATCGTGGCGGGCATGGGTGACCTCGATACAGTGCGCCAACTGGCCGATACGGTGCTCTGGCGCTATACATGGACGACGCTCGTGCTCGTGGTGTCCGTGGCCATCGGGACGGCGGTGATCGGCACGGGATGTGCATGGCTCGTCACGATGACGCGCTTTCCAGGCTCGCGCATCTTGGAAGTCGCGCTCGCGCTCCCCTTCGCGTTCCCTGCCTATGTCCTCGCCTATGCCTACACAGACGTGCTCGATCACCCCGGGATCGTGCAAAGCACCCTTAGAGACCTGACCGGCTGGGGACCGCGCGACTATTGGTTCCCGGAAATTCGATCCATCGGCGGGGCTGCTCTGATGCTCACGCTGGTGCTTTACCCCTATGTGTACCTCCTCACGCGCGCAACTTTCCTTCAGCAGTCTTCGAAAGCCTATGCCGCAGCAAGAACGCTCGGCAAAGGGCCATGGGGCGCGTTCTTTGGCGCCTCGCTGCCGTTGGCGCGCCCAGCCATCGTGGGCGGGGTACTCCTCGCAATCATGGAAACCCTTGCAGACTTTGGAACGGTATCTTTCTTCGCGGTCCAGACCGTCGCCACCGGCATCTACCAGACATGGGTGGGCTTCGCGGATCGCCCTGCCTCAGCCCAGCTCGCGCTTTGCCTCCTGGCCTTCGCGCTGCTGATGGCGCTCCTGGAG
>JBCCYG010000228.1:0-4088 GCA_039190145.1 Pseudomonadota bacterium
ATTCCGCGCCGCCGTGCCGTAGATCGCAACAAAGTAGATCGCGACAACCACCCCGCAGAGCGCGAGCACCACGTCCGACGCCGCCACCTGCGTGCGCTCCCGGCGCTCAAACCAGCCCAGCGCAATCGCCCCGAGCGACGCGATGAGAAGCGGGATACCAAACCACCGCACCTCCGCATTGTAGATATCCGTGCCTGGGAAAGCGGCCCAGGTCGTCAGCCCGCCCATAACGGGCAGCTCTCCAGAATTGATCGTCTGCACGAAACCAATGGCCGTCACACCGGACACAAGCGCCGGGACAACCAAAGCAGCCGCGACGATGCTAAGAACTTTCGAGCTTGGAGGCCGCGCATCACCGGCCCGAAATGTGTGGGCCGAGAAAAGCAGGAACCCGAGGCCAAGTGCGCCCGCAATGTGCACGATCCGGAAATTCCAGGTCTCCAAAGGAAGCTGCGGAAGAAACCCAATCTCTAAGCCTGTATAGGCCGAGATCGACACGCCATTGAGCGCAATCATGTGAAACGCCGCGTATATCGCCGCAATTGCTGCCACAATGAGGAACGCTCGACCTTCAAATAGGCGCCGGTTCCCTTCTACGGGCTCGTCATCCACCCCTTCGGCGAGGACCTGGTCTTCGGATGTCTGGCTGGCGCTATCGGTCACGGTTCTTTCCCCCGTTTGTCCCCGGTCTCCCCGCCGGGCTGATGTGCCCCTGACCGCCGCCGGTCAGGAGCGCTATTTCAAAGGCCGCGGGCCTAGCCGCCAAAGATCATGTCGGCGGGGATGTCCGCGCCGGCATTCTCGGCAAACCACTTGGCCGCGCCCGGGTGCCACATGAGAACGCCGTTCTTGTCCCAGTTCTCCGGCAGTGTGGAGCGCGCGGCCTTGTGGATGTTCACCATCCGCTCGTTGTCGGACATCACCACATCGACCACCGCCTCAACAAAGGATTCGGGCAGATCGCAATTCGCGATCGCAAAATTCCACATGGAAACCGAGCGCGCGTCGGCCTCAAGCGTGGTGTAGGTGTCCGCCGCGATAGCGAAGTTCGACACCGGGAACGCCCCCAGGATGGTCGCTTGCTCGTCTTCCGTGAACTCAATGATGTTCACGTCGGTCTGCACCTCAAGCTGGCTCACTGCGGGAACCGGCACACCGGCTGCAAAGGCGATGACGTCGAGGAGACCGTCCTGAAGCTGACCACCCAGGTCATTCCAGCCGCCATTGCGGCGCTCAAAATCGACTCCGAGCTCTTCCATCATCCGAGGGAAGTACGTGTCGGAGGTGGAGCCTGCCGGGCCAAACCCGATGCGCGCACCATCCGGGATATCCGCAATCGAGGTGATGCCCGACGAGGCCAGCGCGGTCACCGAGAACGGCGTCTGGTACATCGGGAACATCGCGCAGGCATTGGTCATCTGGAGGCCGGGCGCAATCGGGTTCGTGCCCTGAAGCGATTCCGATGCCGGGCCCATCGTGGTCATGCCGAACTGCGCGTCGCCGGTATGGACCAGCGCCATGTTCTGCATCGGGCCCCCGGTAACCTCACCGCCGCCGGAAAGGCCCAGCTCTTCAGCCACGAGGTTTGCCCAGCCTGAGCCATAGGCAAAGTATGTACCGCCCTGGGACGCCGTGCCCACGGTAAAGCTCTCAGGCCAGCCAGCCCGATCCTGAGCTACTGCTGGTACTGCAAAAGATGCCGCCACTATGGCGACAATGGATAGGTTCTTCATATTTTCCTCCCAAAGGTACGGGTACGTCCGACCCGCGTGCAGAGGCCTCAATCGAGGCTGAGCGCAGCATGCACAGGAGCCGGTGTCCCGCTACGTCAATTAGCAAGAAAATCGGGCAGACCAGCAATATTCTTGCTCAAATGGGTAGTTTTCGTGACTCGATGCTGCGTGCGGGGGTGGAACCCTACGCATTACGCATCCTGAACAAAGTCATCCTTGGTCAAACCATAGCGCTGCATCTTGTCGTAAAGCGTCTTTCGTGAGAGCCCGAGCGCCTCATGGGTGTCCTTCAGGCTTCCCTTATGCGCCGCAATCGCCGCTGAAATAAGGGCGCGCTCATGGTGCGCCATCTGTTCTGCAAGAGTCAGCTCCGCGTGCTCACTCTCGGCCACAAACCCCAGCACAAAACGCTCCGCCTCATTGCGCAGCTCACGGACGTTCCCGGGCCAATCCCGCGACGACAATTCGCTAAGCATGCCTGCCGGGGCTTCCGGAACAGCCAGTCCATACTTGGCCGCCGCCTCCGCCGTGAGGAGAGTGAATAGCCCCGGAATGTCCTCCCGCCGCGTCGCAAGCTCTGGCATGTCTATGGTCACGACATTCAAACGATAGAGGAGGTCAGCTCGAAACGTGCCCGCAGCCACAGCGCCCTCAAGCGCACCTTTCGCCAAAGCCACGACGCGAATGTCGAGAGGCACCTGATCATTGGAGCCAAGCCGCGTAATGGTCCGGTTCTGAAGCACATGGAGCAGCTTCGCTTGAAGCTCCAGAGGCAACGAGTCAATCTCGTCAAGGCAAAGCACCCCGCCGCGCGCATGCTCAAACTTCCCAAAACGCGCCCGGGTCGCCCCCGGAAAAGCCCCCGCCTCGTGGCCAAAAAGCTCGCTTTCAATCAGGGCATCCGGTAAAGCCGCGCAGTTTATGAGAACGAACGGCCCCCCCGCCCGCGCACTTGCCTTGTGCAACGCCCGCGCCGCCCGCTCCTTGCCTGTCCCCGTTGCGCCCGTGATCAGGACGTCCGCTTCCGTGGCCGCCACAGAGGCCACCATGCGCCTAACCTCTGAGATCGCCGCGCTCCGCCCGTTCAAAAGCGCCTCAACGCTGTTATCGGACCCGACTTGCGCCCGGAGCTCCCTATTCTCGAGCATTAGCCGCCGCTTCTCAAAGGCCCGCTCGACACAGGCCACGAGCCGCGCAGGCTCGCAGGGCTTCTCCAGGAAATCATACGCCCCCTCTTTGATGCACCGCACCGCGAGGTCCACATCGCCGTGCCCGGTCACAAGGATCACCGGAAGCTCTGGGTCCCGCTCCAACGCTACATGGAGAAGCCCGACCCCATCCATCCCCGGCATCCGAATGTCAGTGACCAGCACCCCGTCAAATCCGTCCGCCATAGCCGCGAGACAGGCATCTGCACTCTCGAAACACTCTGCCGAAATACCGGCGAGCTCAAAGCTCTGCGCCGACGCGATCCTGAGATGCTCTTCGTCATCGACAAAAAAGACGGTCTCGCGCGTCATTGCGCTGCCATTTGGCTTGGCGCCTCTCGCCGCTCAAGCGTTATCGTAAAGACCGCTCCGCCTTCTGGGTGGTTCTCCGCACCGAGCGTCCCACCGAAGTCGCTGATGATATTCTGCGAGATCGACATGCCGAGCCCCATACCCGCGCCCGTTTCTTTCGTTGTGTAAAAAGCCTCAAAAACCTGGTCGAGCGCCTCTGGCGGCAACCCTGGCCCGTGATCGCGCACAGTGATCACCGCCTCCGACTCCCGCGTCTCAACGGCGATTTCAACCACGGGATCCGCCGCCCCCTGCATCGCATCGATGGCGTTATTAAGGATGTTGATCACAACCTGTTGGAGCCGAAGCCGCCCGCCCAGCACCCAGATTTCTTCCGCAGGCGCCTGAAACGCGACGCGAGCCCCGATCTTACGCCCATGCGGCTCAACGAGCGCTATGGCCTCCTCGATGATCGGGCTCACCGGCACCGCGCTCAAAGTCTCGCCCGGCTGCCGCGCGAAGTTCCGCAAGTGCCGAGAAATCTCCGCCATCCGGTCGGTCATGTCTGAAATCCGCGAAATGTTCTCCGCCGCTTCGCCCACGCGCTCCCGCTCAAGAAACTGAGCGGCATTATCCGCATAAGACTTCACCGCCGCCAATGGCTGGTTGATCTCATGAGAGAGCGCCGCCGACATTTTACCCAGCGCGGCCAGCTTTCCCGCCTGCACAAGCTCCTTTTGCGTCTTGCGCAGCCGATCTTCCGCACGCCGTCGCTCCAGCACCTCGCTCCTGAGGCTGGCATTGGTCGCATCGAGATCCGCTGTCCGCTCCCGTACCTTCACCTCGAGGAGGTCCC
>JBCCYG010000229.1:0-4029 GCA_039190145.1 Pseudomonadota bacterium
CGCCCGGTGGAGATCAGCCGGAGATAGTCTTTCTGCGCGGGGTAGGGCTTTAGCGCCCCTGCCCGCGAGAGCTGGAAACGCATATTGTTAAAGAGGTAGGGCGCTTGCCGCACGGCATAGACGCCCGCCTTAGGTCGGGGCGTCGCCGTCATCTCCGCGCAGTCACCCACGGCATAGATCGCCGGGTCCATGCTCCGCAGATACTTGTCCACGGGCACGAAGCCCGCAGCGTCGGTAAGCCCGGTCTCCACCAACCAAGGATAGGGGTTAGACCCCGCCGCCCCGACCGTTAGATCGGCCGGGATCTCTTCTCCGCCCTCGAGGACGACCTTGTCAGCCTCAACACGCGCGGGCCGAACGTGCTCTTTGAGTTCAACGTTGTGAGCCGCAATCTCTTGCAGCATCTTGGCCCGCGCGCCGGGGCCGAGCGCTGCGAGGGCGGGGCCTTGGTCGAGCAAGGTAATCTTGGCGGGGCGACCAGCATGCTCGAGGGCATAGGCCATCGCCATGGCAACTTCCGCGCCTGCCACACCGGCCCCAATAACGGCGATAGAAACAGGCCCGCTCTGAGCCAGGAAATCACCCCAGGCCGTCGCAAAGGCGCCGAGCGGCTTGGCGGGGAGCCCGTGCTCCACAAACCCCGGCAGCTCCGTGAGCGTGCTCGTGATCCCGATATCAATCGAGGCGACATCATAGCCGATGGCGGGCCGCCCTTCGACCAGAATGCGTTTCCCATCGCGGTCGATCCCATGGGCTTTCCCCATGACCAACCGGCCTCCAGCACGACGTGCAAGCCTCACGAGATCAATGTCGAGCTCGTCGCGGGCATAATGCCCGGCAATGAACCCGGGTAGCATGCCGGAATATGGCGCGGTCGGCCCTGGGTTTATCACAGTGAGGCGCACCCCCGGCAGAGGCTTCATCGCCCATTGGTGCAGCACTAGGGCATGCGTATGTCCCCCGCCGATCAAGACGAGGTCACGGGTCAAAGGGATCGAAGCCTGCTCCATCAACCGCGCCTTACGCCAGCGCGCGGGCGGGCGCAAAGCCTCACACGGCTTTGTGCGCTATCGAGCTGAGGCGCGACAACGTCGGCGCATTACGATTGGCGGAATTGGCCGCAACCTAGAGGACAGAAGAAACGATCAAGACCGCGGCGAGCCCGGTCAAGGGGCCGATCACTGCGACCATGAAGATATCGAAATAGCTCTTCACATGCGTCAGCCCGCAGATCGCAAGAAGGGTAATGACGGCGCCGTTGTGAGGCAGAACATCGAAGCCACCCGATGACAGCGCTGCAACGCGGTGGAGAAGCTCAGGCGAGATCCCCGCGTCATTGGCCATTTCCAAGTAAGTCGCCCCGAGAGCCTCAAGCGCAATGCTCATACCGCCAGAGGCCGACCCTGTTACCCCTGCCAAGATATTCACAGCAAGCGCCTCTGAGATCAGGGGGTTGCCTGGCGAGATATCGACAACCGCGTCGCGCAAGATCACGAACGCCGCCAAGGAGGAGATCACCGTGCCGTACCCCACCTCACTCGACGTGTTAAAGATCGGCAAAAACGAGGCGGCCACGCCTTCCTTCACAGAGGTGTTGATGCTCTCGATGCGCTTCCAATTGAGGCCGATCGCTACAAGGATCGCGAGCACGAGCCCGACGATTAGCGCCCAAATCCCGCGCACTGTGTCGAGCGTGACATTCCCATAAGCGTCCTCGGCGAGATACGCAGTATCGAGGAACGGCAAGATGAGCCGCGAGGTGATCAGATTAAAGACAATGACCACAACGATTGGCAGGATAGCGATCCAAAGCGTCGGTAGGTCTTGGTCAACTTCGCCTGTATCACCACCTTCGAACTCATCCTCTTCACCGTACCCCTCGCCGCGCGCCCTCGCCTGATTGATGCGGAATGTCAGCCAAAACATGCCAAAGGTAGCAATGATAATAGCGGCCATGATCCCATAGCCGGGGGCGGCAAAGCTATCTGTGCCAAAGTAGGGTGCGGGAATCGCGTTTTGAATTTGAGGAGAGCCGGGAAGCGCCGTCATCGTGAAAGTGAAAGCGCCAAGAGCGATGGTCGCAGGAACGAGGCGCTTTGGCGTGCCTGCTTTCACAAACATCGCAGCGGCAATCGGGTAGACGGCAAAGGCGACGACGAAGAGCGAGACACCCCCGTAGGTGAGCACCGCGCAGGCAGTTACCACGGCAAGCGCTGAACGGTTGGCCCCAAGCTTTGCAATGATGCCGTTAGCAATCGAAGCGGCCGATCCCGTGTCCTGCATGACTTTGCCAAAAATCGCACCGAGCAAGAAGAGCGGGAAAAATCGCACGAGGTACTCGCCCAGCGCGGGCAAGAATACCTGCGTGTAGGTGCCCAGAATGGGGCCACCATCGTTGAGCACCACCGCGAGTATGGCGAGCAACGGCGCAAGGATAATGACGCTAACGCCGCGGTAGGCGAGGTAAATCAACAACGTCAATGAGAGCAGAATCCCAAACATGGGGTCACCTCGAGACAGCTTGTGAGTTGATGTGCCTAGCTTGCATAGGGCCACGCCCAGTCGCCAAGCATCTTTGTCAGTCAAGGGGACTTACTTACTGACCAAAAGTCATTAATGCGAAAAAAACAGGCGCGCAGCTCGCAAATTTGCGCGCAAAGCGTTTTAGACGCTCCTCCCTCAACGGCGTATCTGTCGAATCGCCTTACGGTTTGACCGTCGCGTGGAGGACCGCAGCCATGGCAAAGAAAGCGAAACCCAAGAAAACAGTGAAAGTCGACATCGCCCTCCAGGGGGGAGGCTCCCACGGGGCATTTACCTGGGGCGTCCTGGACCGCCTCCTTCTAGAGCCCTGGATCGAGATCGACGGCGTAAGCGGAACAAGTGCTGGGGCGATGAATGCCGTGGCTCTAGCCCAGGGTTTGGCGGGAGATGGGCCGGAAGAGGTAAGCCGTCTGCTCAGCGCCTTCTGGGGCCGGGTCTCGGCCGCCGCTGCGTTCAGCCCCCTCCAGCGTACAGTCATGGACCGGATGACCTCTGGATGGCGACTAGACCGCTCCCCGATATACGCTTGGACAGAAGTCTTCTCTTCGTTTTTCTCGCCCTACGATTACAACCCTTTTGGCTTCAACCCATTGCGCAAGATCGTCGAAGAAACGTTCGACTTTGCCGTCATCAACTCCAAGCGGGCGCCAAAGCTCTTTCAATCCGCCACAAATGTGCGAAGCGGCCGTTTGGAGCTCTTTCGCCAGCCGTCAATCTCGGCGGACACAACGCTAGCTTCTGCCTGTCTTCCGTCCGTCTACCAAGCCGTCGAAATCAAAGATGAAGCGTATTGGGACGGCGGATACATGGGTAACCCACCCCTCTTTCCCCTTGTGCGGGAAACAGACGCGACGGACCTCATACTCATTCAAATCAACCCATTGAGACGCGAGGAAATCCCCAAGCGCAGCGGGGACATCAACAACCGACTTAACGAGATCATCTTCAACTCCAGTATCCTCCACGAAATACGTGCCGCAGGCATCATGATGTCCATGCTCGAAGAAGAGCAGCTCCAACACAATGGCCTCTCGAGCGAACGTCTCCACCGTATCCACGCCGAAAGCGTGATGCAGGAGCTAAGTGCCTCCAGCAAAATGAACGCCGCGCCAGACTTTATTGAGTTCTTGTATGAGACGGGTTGCAACGCCGCTGAAAGCTGGCTCGCCGAGCACGGCGCTGAGCTAGGCGTCAAAACAACCTGGTTGCCTGACATTATCGAAGACTACGTGGCGGACGCCGATGTGGTGGTAAAACAAACACGGTCAGTCGGCACATAGACCAACAACGTATCCCGCCTGGGCGGCAAGACGTATCGGCATCTGAACGTATTCGATGTAACGCAGTGGTGAGCCGTGCAGGGTTCGAACCTGCGACCCACTGATTAAAAGTCAGTTGCTCTACCAACTGAGCTAACGGCCCACAGAGCGCCCACATAAAAAGCGCGGACCGGGGGGTCAAGAACTAAACTGGTCAGCGTGACGC
>JBCCYG010000230.1:0-4028 GCA_039190145.1 Pseudomonadota bacterium
CGCTAACCACGCCGAGGCTAGAGTGCCGCGAATTCGCCTGAGAGGGGCGCACGTGGGTATGATCCGCGCGGCATTTGACATGGGGAGCGCCGCGCTGCAACGGCAGCGGGGCCATCTGTTGACCTTTGCGCCGGTTTTTCTCGGTATCGGGATTGGGCTTTTCTTTTCTGCGGATGTAGAGCCGCGTTTGAGCGCCTTCCTTTTAGCACTTCTGGCTCTTTTGCTTTGCGCTGGTCTAGGCACGTATCTCCGCCATACAATCGGCCCGGCCTTTGCGGCGTTGGCTGTTGTTGCGCTTGGTTTCTGCGTTGCTGGACTCAGGGCGCATAGCGTCTCAGGTCCCGTCCTCGACTTCCGTTACTACGGGGCCATCGAAGGGCGCGTCGTGGCCATTGACCGGTCTTCGACGGATCGCATCCGCCTCACGCTTGACCGCGTTTCCCTAGACCGAATGCAGCCCGATGAAACGCCTCGGCGGGTGCGCGTGTCGCTCCATGGGCAGGAGGGCTTTCCGCTGCCACAGCCCGGCTCCCATGCCATGGTGACCGGCCACCTCTCGGCGCCGCCGTCCCCCGCGGAGCCTGGCGGCTTTGATTTCCAGCGCCATGCCTGGTTCGACGGTTTGGGCGCAGTGGGGTACGCGCGAAGCCCCGCCGTGACGTTTGACGGGCCTGAGAAAGGCATCGCACTTGCGGTCTTTCGGCTGCGCATGGCGCTAAGTGCGGCGGTGCAAGCGCAGATCGGAGGACAGGCCGGTGCGGTTGCTGCGGCGGTCACGACGGGGGATCGGTCGGCCATGGGGCAGGACGTGCTCACCGACCTGCGGCGATCAAACCTTGCTCACTTGCTGGCTATCTCAGGCCTCCACATGGGGCTCCTGACCGGCTTCGTCTTTGCGATGGTGCGCTTCTGCCTCGTGCTCTGGCCCCATGCGGCGCTTTACTGGCCCACGCGGAAGATTGCAGCATTGGCCGCTCTTATCGCAGGCGCAGCGTATTTAGCGCTCTCCGGCGGGGCAGTTGCCACAGAGCGGGCTTTCATCATGGCTGCTGTTGTCTTTGGCGCGCTGCTTTTTGACCGTCGCGCCCTGACGCTGCGCGCGGTCGCGCTGGCGGCGCTCATTGTTCTAGTTCTCCAGCCAGAGGCGCTTCTCGGCGCGGGCTTTCAGATGTCTTTTGCAGCGACGACAGCGCTCGTGGCCGCGTTCCGGTGGCTCTCCGCCCGAGACATGTTTGGAATGCCGCGATGGGCGCGACCTGCGTTTTCTGTTCTCATTTCCTCCGCCATAGCGGGGGCGGCGACGGCGCCTTTCGCCGCCTACCATTTCAATATCGTCTCGCATTTCGGGCTCCTGGCGAACCTCCTCTCTGTCCCTGTTATGGGCGCGTTGGTGATGCCCTCGGCTGTCCTTGCGGGGCTCCTGGCGCCGCTAGGGCTGGCGGGCCCGGCGCTTTGGGTGATGGAGAAAGGGCTGCTCTGGATCCTTTGGGTGGCGCATTGGGTGTCGGGCCTCGACGGCGCGGTGGGCCGGATCGCAGCACCGGGCCCTGAAATCCTACCACTCATAACCCTGGGCGCGCTTGGCGTCCTTCTCTGGCGCGGGCGGGAGCGTTGGCTGGGGCTTGTGCCGGTCGCCATGGCGGCGCTGCTTTGGGTCAATGCGGAACGCCCAACACTCCTTGTATCGCCCTCCGGCGGACTTGTGGGGCTCATGGGCGCCGAGGGGCGCGCGCTTTCAAAGGGGCGCGGCGACGGGTTTGTGGCGGCGAGCTGGCTTGAGAATGATGCAGATGGCGCGGATCAGGCGCTGGCTTTCGGGCGGGGAGATGGGCCCGAGATAACGCTGGGAGGCGTTGATTTCCTACATCTGACCGGCAAGCGCGCGAGGGAGGCGACCTGCGGCGGGGCTGACATCCTGATATTGGGAGACGAACCGGAGGTTCCGCTTAAATGCGATGTTGTGAGCCCTCAGACGCTTAAAGCGACCGGCGCACTGGCCTACGAGGTCCACGGCGGAAGCCTCAAGATAAAGACGGCCCGCGATGTCGCAGGCCGTCGAATGTGGAATGATCGCGAGATCAGAGAGAGGTTTCAGTAGCTCCGGATGAGCCCGACGAGCCGCCCCTGCACCTTTACCTGATCCTCGGAGTACATCCGCGTCTCATAGGCCGGATTTGCAGCCTCCAGCGCAATGGTGGAGCCCTTGCGCCGGTAGCGTTTTAGCGTTGCCTCATGGCTTTCGACCAGAGCGACGACGATGTCGCCGTTATCGGCAGACGCGGTCTCTCGGATAACGACAATATCGCCATCATTGATGCCGACATCGATCATCGAGTCACCTTTGACCTCGAGCGCGTAATGCTCCCCTTGGCCAGAGAGCATGTTGCCCGGCACCGCCACATGGTTGGCGACCTGGCTAATCGCTTCGATAGGTACACCGGCGGCAATCTTGCCCATCACGGGTAAGTCAACCGCACCAGCGCTTGCGACTTGTAGCGCCCGCGAGGGTGTCGTATCCGGCTTGTCGCCGTCGATGACGCGGGGCTGGAAACCCGATGCGGGGGCGCCGCCCATGGCATCCGGCAGGCGAACGATCTCAATGGCGCGCGCGCGGTGCGCCATCCGGCGAATGAAGCCGCGCTCTTCCAAGGCGGTGATCAACCGGTGAATGCCCGATTTGGAGCGCAGATCGAGCGCTTCCTTCATTTCGTCAAAGGACGGCGGTACGCCATCGCGCTGCATCCGCTTGTGGATAAAGAGCAGCAGGTCTTTCTGTTTTTGTGTCAGCATATACTCGGCCTCCGGAGTTTTGCCGTGGGTCGTTTTACATATGTTCTATGGATGTTCGCTTTTTGTGTCAACTATGGTGGAGTGGCACATAGGGGAGCATGGCCCCTTTCAGGCGCGCTGGATCGTTGGGCGCGCGGACGGCTAGGACATTGGCCTCCGAGAGCACCGTCGTCAGCGAGCTGTCCTGTCGGTCAAAAACGTGAAGCGCGCCGTTTTTAATCTGCGCGCGCATGTAGTGCTCTCGCGGGCCGTTCGCCGGCAGGTCATGGGCGAGCGGCGCTTGGAGCCGAACAGCTGCTCGCGGTGGGAGCCCGAGGAAGACGTTCAGCATAGGCTTAAGGAAGATGTGACCGCAGACAAGCGATGACACCGGGTTGCCCGGCAGGCCAAGGATGGGGGTTCCGTTGAGTTTCCCTGCCATGAGCGGTTTGCCTGGGCGCATGGCCACTTTGTAAAAGCTCTGTTCTAGGCCCAACTCGCCGGCAACCGATCGTACGAGGTCATGATCGCCCACCGAAGCGCCGCCGATTGTGACGATGAGGTCCGCCCCGCGGGCGAAGCGGAACGCGGACGCGAGGCTGTCGGGGTTGTCTTTGGCGATCGGCAGCACGCGGGGCAGGGCGCCTAAGCCTTCAACAAGCGCAGCGAGCCCAAGGGAGTTTGACGCGATGATTTGATCAGGCCGTGGCTCTTCGCCGGGCATCACGAGCTCGTCGCCGGTGCTGATGAGGGCGATCTCGGGGCGTTTCGTGACTGTCACCTCCGGCGCGTTCATGGCGGCCGCGAGCATAATATCCGCGGGCGTAAGCCGGCGAGGGGCGCTCAACTCATGGCCGATGCTGAAGTCCCGGCCTTTGCGACGGACATTCGCACCGGGAGCTTCCGGGGCGTTGAGAGTAACCGCTTCCCCGCTTTTGGAGACGTTTTCCTGGATTTCCACATGGTCCGCGCCCGCCGGGAGGGGCGCGCCGGTAAAGATGCGCACGGCCTTTCCAGGGCCGACCTCGCCCTCAAACCCGTGTCCTGCCGGAGCTTCACCGATGAGCTGGAGAACTTTTCCACTCACAGCATCTTCCGAGCGGATCGCGTAGCCATCCATCGAAGAGGCATCAAACGGGGGTTGCGCCCTCTGGGCTACAACGGGCGCGGCGAGAACCCGGCCAGCGGCTTCGCGGAGTGCAACTGTTTCCGTTTCAAGCGGGGAGACGAGCGCAAAGAGCGAGTCTAGTGCCTCATCC
>JBCCYG010000231.1:0-4002 GCA_039190145.1 Pseudomonadota bacterium
ATGTGTCATCAGTGGCGGCAACGGTGGCCATGGCAGCTCTCCTAAGCGCAATATGTTGAGGCCGGAACGTAGGAAGCCCGCCACTGGCCGTCAACCTTTGGCGGCTCTTTGCAACGCTTCCATCACGGCGCTGTGCGGCAGGTGCATTAGTCGCGCTGAGTTTGTCCAAAGAAGCGCCGTTTGGACGTTCCTGTCTGGGTAGATTGCTTCGAGGGCGGCAGTGTATGCGCCCATTTGGCGAAGAAGGCCCTCAGGCACTTCTGCTGCCGTTTCTGGCTCGAGGCTGTTTGACTTAAAGTCGATCGCCGTCACAAGGCTCTCTGTTACCAGCAGGCGGTCAATGGAGCCGCGAAGAGGACGATCGCCAAAGCCGGGGAGGGTCCCAACGACATCCACTTCTGCGAGGGTCGACGGTGCAAAAATTTCCGTAAGGTGAGGGGCGGTGAGTACCCTTTCAGCTTGAGCAAGCGCATCAGGCGATTTTCCTAGCTTTTGGGCCGTCTCTTCCCACTCCTCCCGACTGACCCGTGGTAGGACTTCAAGGAGTTTGTGTATCTCAGTGCCCCGCGCCAGTGCACCAGCATCTTCATCCGTCCCAACCAAGGTCTTTGCTCCGCCAAGATCGGATGGCGAGATTGGCTTTGGAACTACCGGCTTGATAGGTGAAGGCAGATCGAGTGGCATCGACCTTTCTTCGTCTCCCGTCTCACGTTGCCGCGCGGGTGCGGGCCAGCCTAACGGCTCAAACCGCGATCCTCCTTCAATGGGAATGGCCGGCAAACCTTCGCATGCACCGGCAATTTGCTCGTACCAACTACCTTCAGTCTTTCCCGCCGCGCCAACGATTAGCCAAGATTCGGCTCTCGTCAGTGCCACGTAGAGAAGCCGCTGGCGCTCATCGAGCGCTTTCTCTTTCCGCTCCTCCATCAGCGCGGCTAGTTCGGGTGTTCGAGCCTCTGCGTTTGGAAGCCATACAGGGGTATCTCCGGCCTTTAGCACTGAGATCGTCATGCGTAAGTCTCGTTTAGCCGTATCTGGAAGGATGACGATCGGCGACTCAAGGCCCTTCGCCCCATGGACGGTCATCACGCGGACAACATCAGCGGAGCTATCGATGGCGCGCTTGATCCGCAAACTGTCGACGGCGAGCCAGGCAAGAAAACCCGTGAGGCTCGAGACCTCTGTTTGTTCGTAGACCAGCGCCTGAGCCAAAAAGGCGTCTATGGCATCCTCGCACTCAGCTCCTAGCCGAGACACTAATTTCCGACGTCCCCTGTGCACCGTCAGCAGCCGGTCAACGAGCTCGAAGGGTCGCAGAAAGTCCGCCTTACCGAGCATATCGCGGAGCAGCTCGAGGGTCTCTGGATGCTCGCTTTCACGCTGTCTTAGAGCCTGCCAGAGGTACTGGCCCTGACGATGATGGGCGAGCTCGAAGAGGTCCCGCTCGTCCCACCCTAAAAGCGGTGACTTTAGCGCGCAGGCGAGGCTCAGATCGTCCTCGGGTGTTCCAAGAAAAGCTAGAAGCGCGGAGATGTCTTTGACGGCGAGCTCTTGCGCAACGTTGAGCTGGTCCGCTCCCGCCATGGGAATCTTGCGCGCTTTGCAGGCACGGATGATCTCATTGAAGACCTCGGATCGTCTCTGGACAAGGATCAGGATGTCCTTCGGCCTGACTGGCCGCGCGGATAGCACTCCCTCGTCGTAGAAAGGTATCTGCTCTTTGCCAATCATGGCCTCGATCTGATTGGCGATGCTTTCCGCTAGCCTGCGCCGGTGATCCGTCTCGCTAATGTGGTCGAGAGCCTCGAACCATACGCCGGTTTCCTGTTGGACAGGCTCAAAAGGATCAAGCAAATCGATACGCCCCGGGAGCGCATCCTTGAAGGCAATATGGTCACTGTCTTGGCCGAGGCCGCGATGGTTGCCTTGAGCAAAGACCAGATCAACTAGAGCAAGAATGCCGGGCGAGGAGCGGAAAGAGTGCTTGAGCGAAAGCTCTTGTAAGGGTTCAGGGGCGTTCGCCAGCATGCGCTCGAAGTGGGCTTTGGTGCTGTCAAAGGCCTGCGGGTCTGCCCCCTGAAAGGAGTAGATCGATTGCTTCTTGTCACCCACGACAAAGACGCTGCGGGCCACATCCTCCCGCGCGCCCGCGCCCGCCAGAAACTCGTCCGATAAGGTGCGGATGATTTCCCACTGCGTTGGGCTTGTATCCTGGGCCTCATCGACAAGGATGTGGTCAATCCCTCCATCGAGCTTGAAAAGGACCCACGGTGCCATCTCAGCTTGGGTCAAAAGGGCCTGCACCCGAAGTATAAGATCATCGAAGTCGAGCCAGCCGCCGAGCTCTTTACGTTTCTCATAAGCCGGTAGAAATGACACCGCGAACTGGTGCAGAGCATAGGTTCGCTCCGCAGCCGCAAGCGCGAGGCGCTCTTCGCGGGCGGATTCAACGCGCTTCATGAGATCGTTGACGGCATCTAATAGGGTTGGAGAAAGGCCTTCCCGCACCTCTTTTGTTGGCAGTATCCCAACCTTGGCTTTGCCCGGCGTCTTTCCACCAGCGAAGAGGAATATCTTCTCAAGCTTGATTTGCGCTGTTTGATCGTCCTCACTTTCCACAACCTGCGCAATGGCTTGAGCGATCTTTTGGTCAGTGGCCTTTGAGGATGCGCTAAGCGCGGTTTGCAGTGATTCTAGGGTAGTGGTCGTCCCTGGTAGGAAGACATTTGAGGCGATGCCCGGAGGGGAGAGCGATCTGTCGATCTGGAACTCTTTACACAGTAATTCCCAGCTTTTTGGCTTACTTAGAGACTGTCTATAGGTGAGTACTTCCGCGATGAAACCTGAGAGCTCATCGCTGGTGTGGTTCTTCGCGAGAGCATCAAAGCCGGGATCACCAATTGTGGCAAGTTCCTCAACCACCTCACGCTGCATGACTTTGGCAAGGCGCTCGTCGAGCTCTTTGAAGTCGGGGCTCAGACCCGCTTCGAGCGGAAATCGCCTGAGAATGGCGGTACAGAACGCGTGAATCGTCTGGATTTTCAGACCGCCAGGTGTCTCTATCGCGCGGGCAAAAAGTGTTCGCGCGCGCGCGAGGCCATCCGGATCAAGGTCCGTCGTGTCACCGATACCAGCTAGGGCGCGCCGCAGATCTTGTTCGGGCATCATGGCCCAGCCCCCGAGCATATCGAAAAGCCGGTTCTGCATCTCGCTTGCAGCGGCCTTAGTATAGGTCAGGCAGAGGATACGCTGCGGCTCAACACCGGTGAGCAGCAGCCGGGCAACACGTTGTGTCAGTACGCGGGTTTTGCCGGAGCCCGCATTGGCCGTGAGCCAAGTTGATCGGTGAGGAAGCGCTGCCTGCAGCTGAGCTTGTGTCGCTGCATTGACCATTAGAGATCGATCTCACTCGGATCATCGGCCGCGGTCCACTCGCCAAACCGCGCCAGGTGGTCGTATCTGCCCTCTTCGGCCTCGGTTTGCATCGCACGCCGGGACGTAAAACCATGTTCGGGTGAGAGCATCCGCAGGATCAGTTTAGTGAACTCGGCCCAAACATCCGTTTCTGCCAAAGGGGCGTCGATTTCCTTTGGGTTTGATCCCAGCCCAATATAAGCCGCCCGGGCCACGCGATCGGCAGAAACGCTATCAAAGGCCCCCCGCTCTAACATCGCGGCCTCCAACAGGAGTTGCTTGTCGAAGGCTGCTTGCTCCCTTTTGCTTGGAGGTATTCCCGTTTTGTAGTCGTAGATCAGCGCGCGAGCATGATCGTCGACGTCAATGCGGTCCGCCGTTCCCGCCAATTTGAAATCTATAGCGTCCAAGCTCACTTCTCCCGACGCTTCGGCCAATTCAAACTTTCCGTCGGCCCTTCTGTCTCTTTCCGTCTCGATAAACCACTCGGCCACGCGCATCAGCCGAGCCTTCCACATGGCGCGTGCAGCCGGCCATGGCACTTCGCGGTTGAGCACGCGCTCAGCAGTTTTCGACAGCGCGTCCCGC
>JBCCYG010000232.1:0-3950 GCA_039190145.1 Pseudomonadota bacterium
CGACCGGATTTAAGCAGGTTTTCAGTGATTTGGGGCAGGTGCTTCATGCCCATATAGATCACGATCATCTGTGATCCTTGGGAGATCGAAGCCCAATCGAGCGAAGTCGGTGCCGCACCTGTCTGGTCATGGCCGGTGACAAAGGTGACGGCCTGGTTCACATCCCGATGGGTTACTGGGATCCCCGCGTAGGCGAGGCCACCGATCCCCGCGGTGATGCCGGGGATGATCCGGATCGGGACGCCATGCTGCACGAGGGTCTGTGCTTCCTCCCCGCCGCGGCCAAAGACGAATGGGTCGCCGCCTTTTAGACGGAGCACGCGTTTGCCCTCGCGAGCGAGTTCAACGAGGCGCAAAGAGATGTCGCGCTGTTTGGCGGACGGGCGCCCGCCACGTTTGCCCGCATAGATATGCTCGGCCTGTGGCGCCCAAGCAAGGATGCCGTCCCCCACCAGCGCGTCATACACGATGACATCCGCCTGCTTGAGAGCGTTAAGCCCGTGGAGCGTCAGAAGCCCCGGGTCACCCGGCCCGGCACCACAGAGCCACACCCAGCCGCGCTCCATCACGGGCCAGTCGCTATCCTGAAGGGGCGGCAGGTTGTTCATGGCCGCACTGATAGGCCCGTTCCCTGCCTGTGAACAGGGTTGAAACGACGCGCTTTGGCCAGTTGGCGTCGCCCGGGGGCGCAGCTATGGTCGCGCGCGATGGGAAGGAAGCCGGACAGAGAGCTCAGGCGTGGCTGGACCACCGGGGCCTGTGCGGCAGCCGGTGCTAAGGCTGCGTGTGACATGCTCTTCAGCCGCGAGTTGTTAGACGAGGTGCTGATCGTGCTCCCCGCGGGTGAAGCGCCGCTTTTTGCCCTCCATCATGCCCAGCTCGGAGAGGATTGGGCGGAAGCGGCCATTGTAAAGGACGCAGGCGACGACCCTGACGTGACACATGGCGCTATCGTCGTGACGCGGGTGCGTCGTGCTGGGTCAGGGGTGAGCTTTAAGGCGGGCGAGGGGGTTGGTCACATCACGAAGCCCGGGTTGCCGCTTGACGTAGGCGAGCCCGCGATCAATCCGAAGCCGCGGGAGATGATCACAGCAGCGGTTAAAGAAGTTTGCGCGGCACATGGGCAAGCGCCGGATATCGAGGTTGAAGTCTCCATTCCCGGGGGCGCCGAGCTCGCCTTGAAGACCTGGAACCCGAGGCTGGGGATCGAAGGCGGTATCTCGATCTTGGGAACGACTGGTATCGTGCGTCCGTTTTCCTGTGCGGCTTGGATCGCTTCCATCCACCGCGGCATCGACGTTGCTCGAGCGGGAGGGTTGGACCACGTTGCGGGCTGCACTGGCGCGACCTCTGAAAAGGTCGTGCAAGACATGCATGGCCTTCCCGACCATGCCATGCTGGACATGGGCGATTTTGCAGCGGGGCTATTGAAGTATCTCGCCAAGAACCCAGTGCCGCGGATCACGATCGGTGGCGGGATTGGGAAGATGACAAAGCTTGCCCAGGGGGCAGGTGACTTACATTCGGGACGGAGCCAAGTGGACTTTAAAGCCTTGGCGGAACACTTTGGAAATGATGATCTATCTGGCGCGAACACGGCGTTGGAAGCGGTGGCTTTGGAGCCAGGTATGGCGCCTTGGGTCGCAGCGGCAGCGCAAAAGTCAGCGGCGCGATATGTGGCTGACGCCGGGGTAAATGTGGATACCGTCGTGATCGACCGCGCAGGCAAGGTGCTCGCCCGGGGATGAAGGTCTTACTTTTGGCAGGAACGCGAGAGGCGCGCGCTGTCGCGGAGTGGATGCATGACGCGCGCGTAGCTGCGGTGGCGTCTTTTGCTGGGGTGACCCGGGCGCCGGAGCTCCCAGAGATAGAAACGCGGATCGGCGGTTTTGGCGGTGCGGAGGCCTTTGGCGATTGGCTCGTGTCCTCCGAGATCACGCATATTGTCGACGCAACGCACCCCTTTGCGGCTGCGATATCCAAGCGGTCTGCGCGGGTCGCGCGTGAGCTCGGGCTGCCTTACCTCCAGCTTCTGCGCCCCGAATGGCGCGCGGAGCCGGGCGATAACTGGGTACCATTGGCGCGGGAAGAAGAGGCGGCGGAGCATATCCCAGAGGGCGCGCGCGTCTTTCTAGCGACGGGCCGGCAGACGCTCGAGCGGTTCGCGGTGCTTCGGGATCGCTATCTCATCTGCAGGCAGATTGACCCGCCAGAGCGGCCGTTTCCCTTTCCGAATGGGGAGTTTCTCATCGGTCGTCCGCCCTTTAGCGTGGACGACGAGATTGAGCTCTTTACGCGGCTCAGGATTGACTGGCTCGTGGTGAAAAACGCAGGCGGGGCCTCGAGTGCTACCAAACTCATAGCAGCGCGTGCGCTCCATATGCCTGTCGCGATGGTTGCGCGGCCCGCCCAGCCGCCAGGGGAGAAGGCTGAAAGCGTGGAGGAGGCCATCGCTTGGATCAAAGCGCGGAGATAGGGAGGGTCATCACCTCGGGTGCCTGCGTTGCCGAGGGGGCGGAGTGGCTTTCAAACGCCTGCCCCCGCATGGCGGAGGCTTATGCACGTACTGCGCCGCTCCCTTTGAGGCTGAGGCCTCAGGGGTTTGCTCAGCTCCTTTCCGCCATTGTCTCGCAGCAGGTTTCCGTCGCATCGGCCAAGGCCATTTGGGGCCGGGTGGAGGAGGCGGGGCTCCACGACAGGAGCGCCATGGCCGTGGCCGATGACGAGACGCTGCGCGCCTGCGGGCTTAGCCGTCAAAAGATGCGATATGCGCGTGCCTTAGCGCTGTCCGATGTGGATTTTGAGGGGCTGACCCTCCTGCCGGACGGTGAGGTGATCAAGCGGCTCACCGAAATCACCGGGATCGGTGTTTGGACTGCGGAGATTTACGCGAAGTTTTCCCTCGGTCGGGCGGATGCATTCGCCGCTGGGGACCTCGCGCTGCAGGAGGGCGCCCGGATGCTCTACGGGCTACATGAGCGCCCGACAGAAAGAGAGCTTCGCGCCATGGCCGAGGCCTGGCGCCCGTGGCGCTCTGTTGCCGCGCGTATCCTCTGGGCCTACTACGCCGAAGAGAAACGCCGAGAGGGAATCGCATGACAAGGGTGCTCGACGCCAAAACCCGCCCGCCGCTGTCGGGAGAGCTGCGTTCTGCAGTGGTTTTCCTGCATGGCTATGGAGCCAATGCCGATGATCTCATTGGTCTTGCCGACCCTCTGGCGGAGCACATGCCAGACACGATGTTTGTCTCGCCGGATGCGCCTGAGGAGATTCCAATGATGCCCATGGGGCGGCAGTGGTTTCCAATTCCCTGGATTGATGGGTCTAGCGAGGAGGCTGCAGCATCAGGCCTCAGGCAGGCCGCCGATGACCTCAACGCGTTTCTCGACGCGCTAATGGTTGATGAGGATTTGCTCCCCGAGCAAGTTTGCCTGCTCGGTTTTTCTCAAGGCAGCATGATGTCGCTTCACGTCGCACCACGTCGGGAAGACCCGGTGGCGGGCGTCGTTGGCATTTCTGGACGCCTGCTCGAGCCCGAGCTGCTCGTGGATGACGTGGTCTCCAAGATGCCGATCTTGCTCGTCCACGGCGATCAGGACGATGTCGTGCCACCGCAGAGCCTGCCGATGGCGGCAGAAGGTCTGCAAAACGCAGGCTTCACTGACGTCTATGCCCACATCATGAAGGGCACGGCGCATGGTATCGCGCCGGACGGTCTCTCTGTCTCTCTTGCATTCATGCGCGACCGGCTGGGCTATAGCTGAAAACCGTCACAGACCTGTTTCATAGTGACCCTATCCAGCCCGTAAGATGGTCTAGATGCAGGGTTGCCAGCTCTCTCGCGCACTATATAGTCCATCACAACTGAGGCGGGTCGCCCGTTCAGTATCGACCCGGCTCGATCACATTGGCTGAGCGAGCAGGGGAGTTTTTGCCAGCATGGACGGCGA
>JBCCYG010000233.1:0-3946 GCA_039190145.1 Pseudomonadota bacterium
AGAGAGGCTGAGAGGCCGGAGCCCGCGCCGATAATGAGGGACGTCATGGCAGCTCCTCCGCGGGAATAATCGGGAAGAACGTCCCGGAGGACCACACGCCGAACCAGTCGTCATGGACCTCGCCCAGATCGACCAGACGATAAAAGCTCTTGCGGTCAATGAGCGCCTCGAGATTGGCGCGCATGAGGATGTAGGGGGAGGGTTCCCCCGTCTCTGGGTCGCGGAAAACGCGGATCGGGTTGTCGGCGCTGGCGGTGGCCGTGTCATCCACATGGGTGGTGAACGTCAGTACCTGATCGCGACCTTCACCCTCCACCGTGAAGTCCTGAGCCACGAAGGGCGCATCCTCGACGCGGATGCCGACCTTTTCGACCGGTGTGACGAGGAAATAGTCTTCGCCGTCTTTGCGGATGATCGAGGAAAAGAGCTTTACCAGGCCGGGCCTGCCGATGGGCGTGCCCATGTAGAACCACGTCCCGTCGCGGCGGATTTCCATGTCGAGATCGCCGCAGAAAGGCGGGTTCCACAGGTGGACCGGCGGGTGCCCTTTTTTCTTGCTAGCTGCCTGCGCGGAGGCGGCGATGCTTTCTGCTGACGGTTTCATGATGTTTTGTGCGCTCATGGTTTTTGCCATTCCCGAAACCGACGTTACTTCTAGGTCATATAGAGGTGACAGGAGAGAAGCCATGACCGACGAAACCGACCTTGTCACCGAGATTGAAACGCTGGGGGAAAAGCTTGCTGAGGCGCGGCTTTCCATCGGGGCGCGTTTCATCGGGCAGGATCGCGTTGTCGAACTGGTGCTGGCGGCGTTGGTATCGGGTGGTCATGCGCTATTGCTTGGCCTGCCGGGTTTGGGAAAGACGCGGCTGGTCGACACGCTCGGGACGGTCATGGGGCTCCATGATAATCGAGTGCAATTTACGCCCGATCTTATGCCAGCCGATATTCTCGGCTCAGAAGTGCTGGAGACGGCCGCCGACGGGTCGCGCTCCTTCCGGTTTATTGAGGGGCCGGTCTTTTGCCAGCTTTTGATGGCCGACGAGATCAACCGCGCCTCGCCGCGGACGCAGTCGGCGCTGCTTCAGGCGATGCAGGAAAAGTCGGTCACTGTGGGCGGTGTAAACCGGCCATTGGGCAAGCCTTTCCACGTGCTGGCCACGCAAAACCCGATTGAGCAGGAGGGGACATACCCTCTTCCGGAGGCGCAGCTCGACCGCTTTCTCGTTGAGATCAACGTGCCATATCCGGATCGTCAGACAGAGAAGGACATCCTGATCGCGACGACCGGCGTGAGCGAGGCGAATTCGGTCAATGTCTTCACCACTGAAGAGCTTTTTGCGGCGCAGACGCTGGTGCGTCGGATGCCCGTCGGGGATGCGGTGGTTGAGGCGATCCTCGATATCGTGCGCGCCTGCCGGCCGCAGGAACCCGACGCGCCGCAGCTTGTGAAAGACAATGTTTCCTGGGGCCCAGGGCCCCGTGCCGCGCAGGCGCTTATGCTCACCGTGCGCGCCGATGCTCTCCTCAAGGGGCGGCTCGCGCCCTCGATGGACGACGTGATTTCCATGGCACGGCCGGTGCTGCGGCACCGTATGGCGCTCAGCTTTTCGGCACGCGCGCGGGGCGAGAGCATGGACCACATCATCGATAGCGTCGTTGCCCAGGTTACGCGCACCGAGGCCGCTGCGTGAGCCTAGCCCTCGACCTACGCGCCGACGCCGAAGAGCTTGCCGCCCCGTTTCCACGGCTGATGGCGGCAGCGGAGCATTTGGCTGCGACGGTCATGCTCGGCGATCACGGGCGCCGGCGCGCGGGCACCGGAGATGATTTCTGGCAGTATCGCCCGGCGCAGGTGGGCGATCCGGCGCGCGCCATCGATTGGCGACGCTCGGCCATGGCCGACACCGAGTTTGTCCGCGAGCGCGAGTGGCAGATCGCGCAATCGGTGATCCTCTGGGTGGATCACGCGGCCTCCATGGGTTTTGCATCGAAGGGTGTGGAGACGAAATCCGCGCGGGCGCGGCTGTTGGCTTTGGCGATTTCGATCTTGCTTCTGCGGGGCGGGGAACGGGTTGGCCTCACTGGATTTACCTTCCCCCCGCGGGCGGGCGAGCACCAAATCGAGCGCCTCGCACGCGTGCTCTCAGAGCCTGGCGAGGGGCCCGATTTTGGCCAGCCTGAAGCGCGGGGGATGCTGCCGCATTCGCGCGCGCTCTTCATTTCTGATTTTATGGGGGACCCTGAGCCGGTGGAGCAGGCGCTGCAAAAGGCGGCGGATCGCGGCGTGGGGGGAGCGCTCCTCATGGTGCTCGACCCTGAGGAAGAAGCGTTCCCTTACGATGGGCGGACGATCTTTGAATCCATGGCAGGTGGCGTCCTTCACGAGACGCTCAAGGCGGGCGAGCTGAAGACGCGCTACCTGGATCGGCTGGCCGCGCGGAAGGACCTGCTTTCCGGCTGGGCCCGGGCGGCTGGGTGGCAGTTTCATGTCCACCACACCAACCAAAGCGCGCAGCCCGCGTTGCTTTGGCTTTATGGCGCGATGGAGCGGCACTGATGTGGTCTTTGGGTCCCATAGGCTTTGCGGCGCCCTGGCTTCTGGTGAGCCTCATCGCGCTTCCAATCCTATGGATTATTTTGCGCGCAGTTCCGCCAGCACCGATCAGGCGGCGTTTCCCAGGGGTGGCGTTGCTCCTGGGGCTGACGGATGATGAGACACAAACCGACAAGACGCCATGGTGGCTTTTGCTCCTGCGGATGTTCGCCGTAGCTGCGGCGATTATCGGTTTCGCGGGTCCGGTGCTGAACCCTGAGACAGAGGATGACGGACGCGGGCCGATCCTTGTGCTCATGGACGGCGGATGGGCCGAGGCCCCGACCTGGACCGCGCGTATGGAGCGCGTTGAGGCGCTGTTGGCCGATGCGTCGCGGGATGGGCGCGCTGTGGCAATTGCTCAACTCACTGCGCCTGAGGCTGGTGAGGTTACCTTCCAGACGGCGGAAAGCTGGCAGCGGCGCCTGGTGGGCTTTGAACCGCAGCCGTGGTTACCGGATGAGGCGATGCATGGGGCCTTTGCCGATCGCGTGGCGGATATAACCGGTTTTGAGACGTTTTGGATGTCAGATGGGCTCGCACGGCCCGGACGCGAGGCTCTGTTGAGCGTTTTGGAAAGCAAAGGCAGCGTGCGGGCCTTTGAAAGCCCGCGACCGGTCTTTGCGCTGGAGCCCGTGCGGTTTGAAGACGGTGAGGTGCGCATCACTGGTCACCGCCTGCGCGGGGCTGGAGAGCTAACAGCCAACATCCAGGCCTTTGGACGGGACCCATCGGGAGCAGAGCGGGTGTTGGCGACGGCATCGCTCGAGTTCCCAGATGGTTCGGCACAGGCCGGGACGGCGCTCATCTTGCCGCCGGAGTTGCGCAACCGGATTACCCGGTTCGCCGTGGCAGGCGCACGCTCCGCGGGGGCAGTGTCTCTCACAGATGACGGGCTTAGGCGGCGTGAAGTGGCTTTGATGGCGGGGCGGGAAGACCGTGAGGGTCTGCAGCTTCTGTCGCCGCTGCACTATCTGGAGCAGGCCCTTGTGCCGACGGCTGACCTCATCGGCGGGGCGATGTCGGACATCCTTTTGGCGAACCCAGATGTGATTGTGCTCGCTGATGTGGCTCAGGTGACTGACGCGCCGGACGTCCTCGACTGGGTCGAGCAGGGGGGTGTTCTCCTTCGTTTCGCCGGGCCGCGTCTTGCGGCGGCTGATTTGGGGCGCGACGTTGAGGACCCGCTTTTGCCCGTTCGTTTGCGGGCGGGCGGGCGTTCGGTTGGCGGGGCGATGTCCTGGGGCGAGCCAAAGACGCTCCGCGAGTTTGGCGCTGCTTCGCCCTTTTTCGGGCTCGCGATCCCGGAAGATGTGTCAATCACCGCGCAGGTGCTCGCGCAGCCGGACC
>JBCCYG010000234.1:0-3924 GCA_039190145.1 Pseudomonadota bacterium
CGCCGGGTCATGACCATCGACAGCGCGATGGTGAAGCTCGCCGACCAGGCACGCATCAACCGCCGCGAATTCATCGACGAGTACCGGGGCCGTGAACTCGACCCGAACTGGCTCGATGACATGGCCGAAAAGTCCGGCCGTGGGTGGCAGATGTTCATGGATCGCTCCCGCCCCAAGGCCGAGGAGCTCCGCGCAGATATGGCCCAGGTCGGGACCTATGTTGGCCTCGATATTTCTGAGTTCCGCCGCATTGTGCAGCAGGTGCAGAAGGGCGAAAAAGAAGCCCGTCAGGCCAAGAAAGAGATGGTGGAGGCGAACCTACGCCTCGTGATTTCCATCGCGAAAAAGTACACGAACCGCGGCCTGCAATTCCTTGATCTTATTCAAGAAGGTAACATCGGCCTGATGAAGGCGGTCGACAAGTTTGAGTATCGCCGCGGCTACAAATTCTCCACCTACGCGACGTGGTGGATCCGCCAGGCGATCACCCGGTCCATTGCGGATCAGGCACGCACGATCCGTATCCCGGTCCACATGATCGAGACGATCAACAAGCTGGTGCGCACAGGCCGCCAGATGCTCCACGAGATAGGCCGCGAGCCGACGCCGGAAGAACTGGCCGAAAAACTGCAGATGCCGCTCGAGAAGGTGCGCAAGGTGATGAAGATCGCCAAGGAGCCGATCAGCCTCGAGACGCCCATCGGCGACGAAGAGGATTCGCAGCTTGGCGATTTCATCGAGGACAAGAATGCGGTTCTGCCCCTCGACTCTGCGATCCAGGAGAACCTGAAAGAGACCACAACGCGGGTTCTTTCGTCGCTCACACCGCGCGAAGAGCGCGTGCTGCGCATGCGCTTCGGTATCGGGATGAACACGGACCACACCCTCGAAGAGGTGGGCCAGCAATTTAGCGTCACCCGCGAACGCATCCGTCAGATCGAGGCCAAGGCGCTGCGCAAACTCAAGCACCCGAGTCGCAGCCGCAAGCTGCGCTCCTTCCTCGACCAGTAAACAAGCGCCCCGGACCTGATCCGGGGCCTCTTACTTCCCGGCGCAGCGTGTCATCGGCGCCATTCAACGTGGTGAGAAGCGATGTCGATATTCAAAAAGCTCTTTGGCGGCGGGGGAGATGCGCCGGCACCAGCCGCAAAAGGCGAAGAGCATGGTGGCTTCACAATTTATGTTGAGCCGATCAAGGAGAGCGCAGGCTATCGCGTAGCGGCGCGGATCGAAAAGATGATCGATGGGGAGCTTAAGTCCCACAGCATGATCCGCGCTGACGTGATTTCATCGAAAGATGAAGCAACCTCGACCACCCTTTTGAAAGCCAAGGCACTCATCGACCAGCAGGGCGACCGGATTTTCTAGTCAATAAGGTCAGTTTGAGCCGCTAGCCTCTGCCCAGTTTGGGTCGTTCATCTCTGACCAGCTCTGAGCAAAGGCGAGCAAGACTTGCTGCATGGCATTGTCCTCTAAAAAATCCGCATTCGATTCATCCTGGCGTGCCGAGCTGCTCCACGTGGTGGTCTGCAACATGATCGTGGGCGCGCGCGCCAAAAGCACACGCTGAGAAAGGCTCAAGGTAACTGACCAAGGGCGGCACCCGTTGAGCTCCGCAGAATAACGCATTGAAAGCACGGGGTTTCCCGGGCGTGCGGCTGCTTCTTTCTTGGTGAGGATCGGGATGTCGTGACGCGCGAAGACCTCGAGCATGAATGCCTGCGCTTTGTCTCCGAATGAGCCGCGGGCGCTTTGGGGCCCCCGCACACCGCGCAGGTCAATGTAAACGCCATCGAGCCCGCGCAGCGTCTCAACGCGCTCTGCCAAAGCCAGCTGGGTCGCATCCGGCAATGCTTCGGGCTGCGGACCCAGGCAGACGGGCGACTGACCCAGCCGGATGTTCGTGTTGCGCGGGGTGGACGCAAAACGCCCCAGCCCGTCAAAGAAGCGTTGAGCCTGATTAGTATCCATCCCATCGATGTAGTGGCCAAAGTAGAGTGACTGCGCGCAGTCTTGACCTGTCGCACATTCGCCAAGGGTGGGCACGCTCCGCTCCCAGAAGACCCAGAAATCGTTGATTTCAGCCGTCTGAGCCCCAGCCGGAAGGCCGAGGAGGCTGGCAAAGATGAAAGCAAGGTTCCGCACGTTCTTGTCCCCTATCAGGCATGCATAACAGGCGGGCCTTAACAGCCGGTTGAGACCGCGAAGCGTATCCAGAATTGCACCTTTATTCCGGTGCAGGCGCATGGCTCAGACGGTACGCCTTGGCCCGCGTGCTGTGTCCCGCGGGGGCCTCGCCCGCCCAAGATGCGAGCGAGCGATCGACTGCCCAGACATTGGCAAAGAGCCGTTGCGGCATCTCCGGCACGCCCTCGCGCGTCTCAAAGACAAGCGCGCCATTGACGTACCAACGGATGCGGTCAGGCGCCCAGTCGATGGCGTAGAGGTTCGGCCCCTGAGCGGCGTCAAACCCAAGATCAATCTTTTGCGAGCGTAGTTCGCCATCTCGCCACCAGGCGACTTGGGCTGTTGTCGTGTCCTTGCCGAATATCTCCCAGTCGATCTCATCATGGCGGGTGCCATAGGCCGGGCCCGTGTAGAGGAAAAAGCCTGTGATGATCCCAGGCCCTTTGGCTGCGGTGAGCACGGCCTCGTATCGGCCAAAGTGGGTGGTCTCTTGCCGCCGTATCGAGGCGCCAACAAACCTGTTTTCACCGTCCTGGGGCAAGAGCGACAAGACGAGCCCATCTCCCGCCTGCGCGAGAGATGCGTCCCAATCGTTATCGAAATCCGGATGGCTAAAACGGTAATGTGCACGGTGCCAAAAGCGTTCATCGAGCGTGTCGAAACCGTCTGAAAATCGTCCGGCGGCATCGGGCTCAGCAGCATTGATCGAAGTCGCTGAAAGCACCGCTGCCAAAATCACACCACCCCAGCGCCAAACTGTGCCCATGTCCGTGCCCCATCCTCGCCACAATCATGAACGGGGTGTTAACGAAAGTGGGGCTCGATCGCCGAGAATTTTCCTAAAATTGGTTAAAGCGCGGGCATTCAGTGCACGAATGTACACTGAATTGTGCGCAGATGTTCATTGGAACTCCAGCGTTGCGACGCCATCTCTGTTGCATCGGCATACGAGGTATCCCCATGAGAACATTCCTTATTTCCGCACTCGCCCTCGCACCTGTTGCGCTTTGCGCGACGCCTGCACCTGTGGAAGACATTCAGCAGCTGACAGCCGTCACATCAACCAAGAGCATTGCTCTTGCCCCATCGCTTCCTTTTGCGGAGGCGGGTGAAGCAGATGTCTGTGCCATGCCCCTCCACCCGCTGCCAGACGTGCTGACACTGCATCTCGGCGATGATACCAAGCGATTGATGGCTTTCTGCTTCACGCAATAATTGGCAGTTACGACGCTGAGCATCCCAACTGCGGGGCCGGGTTTCACTGAAATCACGGTGCCCGTGGCGCGTTGGGTTAGCGAGCAGGGCGGTGAGGGCCTCCTCACCGCCTTCGTGCGTCATACTTCCTGCTCTCTACTCATCCAGGAAAATGCCGATCCGGACGTGCGGGTGGATTTGGAAGCGTACTTCCGCCGCCTCGTGCCAGATGCCGATGATCCCTCCATGGGCTACCTCACGCACACGCTTGAGGGCCCTGATGACATGCCGGCCCATATCAAATCGGCGCTCTTGCCCGTGTCGCTCACAATCCCTGTTTCGCAGGGCCAGATGCTCTTGGGGACATGGCAGGGCATCTACCTCTTTGAGCACCGCTCTAGACCGCATCGGCGGCAGGTGGCGCTCCACTTCCGCGAGGATAGCTAACCCCACATCAAGTGGCCTCATTTGCCCACTACCCAAAGCGTAGACTTGACCCTATAGTGGCTGTGGATAAGGGGGAGAAACCCCCAAGAGGCAGAG
>JBCCYG010000235.1:0-3892 GCA_039190145.1 Pseudomonadota bacterium
AAAATCTGTGACAGGTTGAGACCCGGCTGCGGCCGCACGTCCGAGCCCACCACGGCGAGCAGATCGCCGAGATAAGCGAGCCAGTATCCCGGCCCGACAAAGGCAGTCAGCAAAACCACAAGGAAAAGGCCAAAAGCGAGCCCGATGCTCAGAACCATCCGCTGCGCCGTGAGAAGAAGTGCAATGACAACAAGGGGCGCGAGCACCGCAAAGTAAGTCACTTTGATCAGCAGAAGTGCTGCCATCACAGCGCCGAGGACAACGCCGTCGAAGGCTTTGGAATTACTCTCCGTGGGCAATATCGCCATAAGCAGTGCGATAAAGCTCAGCGCCCAAGCCCAACGGTTGTAGTGCATGGAAATCGAGATGCCGAGCGAGGCCTCTCCGTGAACAAGCGACATGGTGATTGCCACGACCAAAAAGCCGAAAGCCAGGCTCCATCCCCAATTCACACGGGTCGCTGCAACGACAAAGGCCAAGACACCAAAGAGTGCGCCCAAAATAGCCTGAGCGGTGAGATACGCGGCCCCCATCGACATCCCCGCCTGAACGAGCGCGGCTACCGGCCAAAAAGCACCGCCGCCGATGGGCGTCGAGAAATCAAGATGTGGCACCTGGCCCCGCGCCATGCGCTCCGTGATATCGATAAAATGGAGCGTGTCGCCCTCATGTATGGTGACTGCGAGCCCGCCCGGCCAGAGGCTAACCAAGGCCAATATGGCCCAGATTACGGCTAGCGCGCCGCTCGCTTTCAGTGTTCCGCTCATGTCGCCTCGCCCGCTTTATTTACGCGGTTATCAGTTTTCTTTTTCTCAATATCAGAGCCGCCCTGCCCCATAAATGCCCATTTTCGCCGATATTTCTGCACCCGCAGCAAAGGCTCATTCGAGGGCAAATTAAATGAATATGCAGGTTTCAAATGTCATGGCCCCGCCAGCGCCCAAGCGCCTTGAGGACATGAAGCTCTCCATGGTTATGATGCGCGACGTGCTGCTCAAGACCATGTTCCGCAAAAACCTCGACACGGTGAGCACAATCGCGGAAGCGATCTGTCTCCCTGTCCCCGTGGTGCAAGAACTCGTCGATCTCGCGCGCAGCCAAAAGCTCCTTGAGGCAACCGGTACGCTCAATGCGAATTCCGGCAACGAAATGGGCTACCAGCTCACCGATGCAGGCCGTGGCCGCACGATGGATGCCCTTGCGCAGTCCGAGTATTACGGCGCCATGCCCGTCCCGCTTGAAGTCTATGCCGAGCAGGTAAAGCGCCAATCCATCCGCAATATCCAGATCACCCGCGATCAGCTGATCGGGGCCATGGGTCATCTGATCCTGCCAGATGATCTTCTCGATCAACTGGGGCCGGCAGTGAGCGCAGGTCGCTCCTGCCTCATGTACGGCCCACCGGGTAACGGTAAGTCATCGATTTCAAACGGCATCCGCGACGCCATGGGTGACAAAATCTTCATCCCCCGCGCCATCGAATATGCCGGCCAGGTGATCACCGTTTATGACCCAATCGTTCACACCAAGGCCGAGGCCCAGGTGGACGACCCCAACTCGCTACGCCGGACCGGCAACCGCTTTGACACGCGCTATGTGCGCTGCGACCGGCCCACGGTGATTACGGGTGGTGAGCTCTCGCTCGACATGCTCGACCTCGTCTACAACCCCACCGCTCGGACCTATCAAGCCCCGCTTCAGCTCAAGAGCTCAGGCGGCATTTTCATCGTGGACGACCTTGGTCGCCAGGAAGAACCTCCTCAAAAGCTTGTGAACCGCTGGATCGTCCCGCTCGAAGAAAGCCGCGATATTTTAGCGCTCCAATCCGGTGAAAAGTTCGAAGTGCCCTTCGACACGCTCGTGATCTTTTCGACCAACTTCCACCCCAATGAGATCTTCGACAAAGCGGCGCTGCGCCGGATCTTTTACAAGATCAAGATCGATGGCCCCGATCAGGAAAACTACTTAAAAATCCTTGCGTTAGTCGCAAAAAAGAAGGGGATGCCGCTTGATGAAGAGGCACTCATATACCTCCTTGGCGAGAAATATCCGCTGATCGACAACGTCTATGCCAACTACCAACCCGTCTTCCTGATCGACCAAATGATGTCGATTTGCGAGTTCGAAGGCATCCCCTACCAGATGCGCCCAGACCTCATCGACAGGGCTTGGGAGAACATGTTTGTGCGCGAAGAGCACATTGAACACTAGGTCGCAGCCTTCCTCCCTGCTGTTGTGACGCTTGCGTCAAGGCTATAGCGTGCTCGAGATGCTGGTTGGGAGTATCGTATGAGAGCGCTTATTTCGCGGCTGTTTAGCCGTGTCTTTAACCTGCCGAACATCGGGATATGGCTCTTATCCGCCACCGTCGCCGCCTATTTGGGGCCATTCGGGACATTCCTCATCCTTGAGCCGCTGGAACGCGCCATCGTTTGGTTTGGGATCCTGGCATGGGGCCTCGGTGTGATCGCCCTGTGCATGTCCGTTGAGGACGAGTTTCTCCCGAACGCGACGTTCAGACAACGTGAATACGGCAGGCTCGCCCTAATGCCGCCGCTCATCATCGCCCCGATGTACCCGGTCGTAGCCGCGTATCTGGCCCCGCAGCCGATGCCGATTGGCCCGCTTCAAGCCTTGATCGCCTGCTACCTCATAGGAGCGCTGGTTACCGTCGCGCGCTTCTCGATCTACTTCGCGCATCGCGGTGCGGATGGGAAGACCAGCACGCGCCCGAAGCTGCTCGAGCGCCTTCCCTGCCACGAAACTGGGCCAATCCTACGCATCACCGGCAAGGATCATTTCGTTGAGATCGTCACTGCCACAGGTCGCTATAACATCCGCATGCGCCTCGCCGACGCGATCAACGAGATGGACGGCGTGGAAGGTCTCCTGACGCACCGCTCGCACTGGGTCGCCCGAGAGGCCATACTCGATGTCGAGCGCGAAGGCGGCCGGCACTACATCTTGGCAAAAGACGAAGAACGCATCCCCGTAAGCCGCCCGAATGTCGCGAAACTGGAAGAAGCGGGTTTCTTCTAGCCGCGCATCATCGGGATGACGTGGGTCTGCTGCCCGGTAAGAACGGCTTTCGCCTCGCGTCGCATAATCGTCTGAAGCGCCTCATGGTCTGCCCGCAATCCACCAGTATAGGTGCCGTAGGCTGGCAGGATCACGCGATCACTATCATAGAGAAAACATGGCCTTGTAATGACCCGCCCCCGCGCATGGAGCTGCGTTTTCGGATGATAGTGCCCGCTGATCTCCCCTGACGCGCCGGCCTTTGCGATGTGTCGAAACGTCAACGGGGGCGTCGGAAGTTCCGCAAGATGCGTGCCTCCAAAGTCAACGGGGCCCGGGTCGTGGTTCCCCTCAATCCACACCCAGCGCCGCCCCGCCTGGAGCCGTGCAAGCCAGAGCCGTTCTTCCTCATCAAGGCTTTGCGCCGCGTCGAGGTCATCAAAACTATCGCCTAAGCAAACGACCGTCTTGGCACGGGTCGCACCGATATCCGCCTCAAGCCGCCCCAGCGTGTCGCGCGTCTCATAAGGCGGCAGCATTGCCCCTGACCGACGCGCCACGCGATCCGACTTGCCAAAGTGCAAGTCCGAGACCACGAGCAGCCGCTGCTCGCCCCACCAAAGCGCACCTGAGGCCAGCGCCGTAAGCTCCGCTCCTGCAAGGATGAAAACGTGCCCGTTCATGATGTGTTCTTCGCGCGTTATCGGCGCCTTCGCAACAACGATCTTCCCCGAAGCTCAGCCAGCTTAAAACGGCACGGCCCAGCGCTTTTCTTTCGGCTTGTCGAGATCGGCGAGCCCGGCCGTATCCATCAAACGCTCCGCTTCCTCCGCCATGAGCCGCTCATCGGCGAGCCCTTTCACGGGCACCCGCC
>JBCCYG010000236.1:0-3866 GCA_039190145.1 Pseudomonadota bacterium
CTGCGCGATCCGTTGCAGAAACGCGGCTTTGAGGTCGCCGTGTTTCACGCCACCGGGATGGGCGGCATGGCCTATGAGGCGCTCGCCAAGCAGGGCTATTTCGCAGCGGTGATGGATTTCGCTTTGCCGGAGCTGGGCAACTTGATGGTGGGCTCGGTGGTCAATTCGGGGCCTGATCGGCTCACGAATGCCGGTGCGCTTGGTATCCCGCAGATCGTGGCGCCTGGCTGCACCGACCTCATCGACTTTGCCGGGTGGCAGGACATCCCCGAGGCCTATGCCGACCGCCCCTTCCACGCCCATAATAGGCTCATCAAATCGTCAGGGCTTAGCCCGGAGGAAAGGCGGGCGCTCATCCGTGACATCGCCGCCCGGCTGGCGGACGCGCAGGGGCCTGTGCACTTCCTTATGCCCAAACACGGGATTGAGGAGTGGGACAAGGTAGGCGGGCCAGCCCATGACCCAGAAGGCCTCGCCGCCATGGTGGATGAGGTAGAGAAGGCCATTCAGGCGCCAACAAAGCTCACCATGCTTGATTGCCATATCAACGACCAGGCCTTTGCCGATGCCGCTTTGGCCGTGCTCGATGGCTGGATCGCCGAGGGCGGGGTGAAGGTCTAAGCGACCTTCTCTGAACCGATAGCGATAGAGAGGTTCTGCGCCGCCAATGTCACTGAGCTAGCGAGCCTGGCCACGTCATCCTGGGTAATGCGGCTGGTAGGGCCCGAAACCGACACGCCGGCGACCGCCTCACCTTGCCAGTCGAACACAGGGGCAGCGATGCAGCGCATGCCGAGGTTCTTTTCTTCGTTGTCGATGGCAAAACCCTGCTTCCGGATATTGTCCAGCTCCGCGCGCAGTCTTTCCGGGCTCGTGATCGTGTGCTCGGTAAAGGGCTCAAAAGCCGTCGCCTTGAGCAGAGCCTCCAGCCGAGCCGGAGACATCTGTGCCAAGAGCGCCTTGCCGATCCCGGATGAATACATCGGCGAGAGCGTGCCCGGGGGAAAGAACGCGCGGATCGATTGGTGGCACTCCACCTGAGAGACAAAGATCACATCGCTCTCGCGAGCCATGGCAAGGTTCGCCGTTTCCCCGGTTTCTTCCATGAGGGCGCGGAGGATAGGGCGGGCTCTGTCGACGATGGATGTACGGCGCAGATAGCGGGCACCGATCAGGAAGGCGCGCGGGCCGACATGCCAGACCTGGGTCTCCGCATCGAGCTCGACCAGGCCTCGCCCCTCCAAAGTCACCAGAATGCGGTAGACCGTGGCCGCCGATTGATCGAGGTCTGACGCAAGCTCAGAGAGCGTCGCACCCGGCAGCGTGGAGAGATGATCCAGAACCTCCATCGCGCGGTCGAGCGACTTGATCGTGTTCTGTTCAGTTTTGTCATCCCACGCCTTGGGGCGGCCACGGATTCGGCGATTTGGTGCAGCGGACACGGGCTTTCCCTTAGAAATGAAATTATTTTTCACATTATGAAAAAACATAACCGACTGCAATAGCTTCATAAATCGTCCCGCGGTGATTTGTGAAAAAGATTTTCAAAAAAATTGGCTCCGGGCTGGCAGCGCTTTAGGACTAACGCCAGTTGGAGGAAAACCCATGAGCCTGCAAAACCCTGTCTTCATTCCCGGGCCGACGAACATGCCCGAAAGCCTGCGCAGGGCATGTGACCTGCCAACGATCGACCACCGCTCAAGCGTTTTTCCCGACATCCTTGAGCCTGCCCGCGAAGGGGTGAAAGCCGTTGTGAAAAGCGCCGTCGGCGAGGTTTTTATCTTCCCGTCGACAGGCACCGGCGGGTGGGAGACCGCGATCACCAATACGCTCGCGCCGGGCGACACGGTGCTGGCCGCGCGTAACGGCATGTTTTCCCACAAGTGGATCGACATGTGCCAGCGGCACGGGTTGAACGTGGAATTCATTGATGTGGCCTGGGGCGAGGGCTTGCCTGTCGCTCATTTCGAAGATGTCCTAACGCGGGACAAAGAGCATCGGATCAAGGCTGTCTTGGCCACGCATAACGAAACGGCGACGGGCGTCGTTTCCGACATCGCTGGTGTGCGCCAGGCGCTCGACCAGGCTCAGCATCCGGCGCTCTTCTTCGTCGATGGAGTAAGCTCCATCGGCTCTATGGATTTCCGCTTTGATGAATGGGGCATCGACGTTGCCGTGACCGGTTCGCAAAAGGGCTTCATGTTGCCCGCCGGCCTGGGGATCGCTGTATTTTCGCCGAAAGCGATGCAAGCTGTAGTAGAAAACGGCCTGCCGCGTACGTATTTCGACATACGCGACATGGCCGCAGGGTACCGTTCGGGCGGCTATCCCTACACGCCTTCGGTTGGGCTCTTGAACGGCCTGAAAGAGGCGAGTGCGATGCTGATGGACGAGGGTCTAGACAACGTTTTCGCCCGGCACACCCGGATCGCTGAGGGGGTGCGGGCGGCTGTCCATGCCTGGGGTCTCGATCTCTGTGCCCTTCGGCCGGAGCTCTACTCGGACACTGTTAGTGCAATCCGCACGCCGGAAGGGTTCGATGCCGGTAGGGTCGTTGCGCATGCCTCAGAGGCCTATGGCGTCGCTTTTGGCGCGGGCCTCGGTGAGGTGGCGGGCAAAGTGTTTCGCATTGGACATCTCGGAAGCTTGACCGACGTTATGGCCCTAAGCGGGATCGCCACGGCCGAGATGGCGATGGTCGACCTTGGGCTCGACGTCACGCTGGGCTCTGGCGTCGCTGCTGCTCAGCAAACCTATCGCACATCCAACGCGCCCATCGCGTTGGCCGCGGAGTAAAGGGGGTAAGACCATGAAAGACATGATCGACACATTACCGATATACGAAGACGTCGTTGCCGCCCATGAGCGGATCGCCCCCTACATCCACAAGACGCCGGTGATGACGTCGAGCTATTTCAATGAGCTGACGGGTGCCGAGCTCTTCTTCAAATGCGAGAACTTTCAGAAGGCGGGCGCGTTTAAGGTGCGCGGTGCGTCGAACGCGGTGTTCGGGCTCTCGGATGAGGCGGCGGCTCTTGGCGTCGCCACGCATTCGAGTGGGAACCACGCCTTGTCGCTATCCTATGCTGCCGGGCGCCGCGGCATTCCCTGCAACGTGGTGATGCCCCGCACGGCACCGGAGGCAAAGAAGGCCGCGGTGCGCGGCTATGGCGGCATTATCACCGAATGCGAGCCCTCGACCTCCTCCCGTGAGGCGGTGTTTGCGGAGGTCCACGAGCGAACGGGCGCGGACTTCGTGCACCCCTACAACGATCCTCGCGTGATCGCGGGACAGGGGACGTGCTCCCGCGAGCTGGTGGATCAGGTGGACGGCCTCGACGCCGTCATCGCGCCGATTGGCGGGGGCGGGATGATCTCAGGCTGCTGCCTCACGCTGTCGAACATCCGCCCGGACATCGAGATTTATGCCGCAGAGCCGGAGCAGGCCGATGACGCATACCGCTCCTTCAAGGCGGGACACATCATCGCCGATGATGCGCCGGTGACCATCGCGGATGGGCTGAAAGTGCCGCTCAAGGAAAACACGTGGCATTTCGTGTCGAACCACGTGACCGAGATTCAGACCGCCTCAGAGCAGGAGATCATCGACGCGATGAAGCTCACGTGGCAACGGATGAAGATCGTTATGGAGCCGAGCTGCGCCGTGCCGCTCGCAACAATCCTCAAGAACCCGGATGTGTTCCGCGGCAAGCGTGTCGGCGTGATCATCACCGGCGGAAATGTGGACATGGATAAACTGCCCTGGATGCTGGGCTAAGGGAGACCGACATGAAAGACATCACTGATTTCGACGCGCTTGAAGTAGGTTTCGACGTGCCCGCGCTGCCGGGCATGGATGAGGCGGA
>JBCCYG010000237.1:0-3818 GCA_039190145.1 Pseudomonadota bacterium
ATATCGATTCCCCGGTTCTCTCCGGGCTCCTCGACCTGACCCGTGACGCCCTGGTCCCGGTGGAGAGCATCATCGATGCCGCCAAAGAGCGCGTCCGCGTCACCGTGACCGACGGCGGCCGCGTTTCCGGCGCCCTCGTCGATGCCAACCAAACAGCCGCTCACGGGCTCGCGTGGCTCGCCACCTACGGCGAAAGCCTGCGCCAAATGCAGGCGTGGGCTGAAAAACTCAACGCCGACGGCCTCTTTGGCGAGACCGAGCAACTCATCCACCAGATCGCCTTTGGCGAGTACCTCTGGCAGATCTACGGCGGCATCCAGATGAACCAGGGCGAGGTTGTCCGCCTGCAGGATATCGGCCTCGATCAAGACGCCCAGCGCGGCCTCATGTCCCCCGCGGTCATGACGCTCTGCAACGAAGGCAACACGCAAGACGCCCGCCTACGCCTCGTCGCGCTGATGCAGGAGCAGGGCAGCACCATCGTCGGTCGCTCGGGCCTCGAAGAAGAGCTCGAGATGATACGCGAGCAATTCCGCCGCTACTCCGTAGAACAGGTGGAGCCGCACGCCCATGAATGGCATCTCAAGGACGAGCTCATCCCGATCGAAACGATCAACGAGCTCGCGGAAATGGGCGTCTTCGGCTTGACGATCCCTGAGGAGTTCGGCGGTCTCGGCCTCTCTAAATCATCCATGTGCGTCGTCTCCGAAGAGCTGTCCCGCGGCTATATCGGCGTGGGCTCGCTCGGCACGCGTTCGGAGATCGCGGCGGAGCTGATCCTCTGCGGCGGTACTGACGCGCAAAAGGAAAAGTGGCTCCCAGGGCTGGCCTCGGGCGAAATCCTCCCGACGGCGGTCTTCACCGAGCCCAACACCGGTTCCGACCTCGGCGCGCTCAAGACCCGCGCCAAAAAGGATGACAACGGCGACTGGATCCTTAACGGCAATAAGACCTGGATCACCCACGCCTCCCGCACCCATGTCATGACCGTGCTCGCCCGCAGCGTACCGGATACCGACAACTACAAGGGCCTGTCGATGTTCCTGGCCGAAAAGACGCCCGGCACGGATGAGGAACCTTGGCAGGACCCTGGCATCTCTGGCGGCGAGATCGAGGTGCTCGGCTACCGCGGCATGAAGGAATACACGCTCAACTTTGACGATTTCAAAGTGAAGGGCGAAAACCTATTAGGTGGCGAGGAAGGCAAGGGCTTTAAGCAGCTCATGGAGACGTTCGAATCCGCGCGCATCCAGACCGCCGCCCGCGCGGTGGGCGTGGCACAGTCCGCCTTGGACGAGGGCATGAAATACGCACTCGACCGAAACGCCTTTGGCAAGTCACTCGTGAACTTCCCGCGCGTGGCCTCCAAACTGGCCATGATGGCGGTGGAGATCATGGTGGCGCGTCAGCTCACCTACTTCTCGGCCGTTGAGAAAGACGAAGGCCGCCGCTGCGACCTCGAGGCTGGCATGGCCAAGCTGCTGGGCGCCCGTGTGGCCTGGGCTGCGGCAGATAACGCGCTCCAAATCCACGGCGGCAACGGCTTTGCCCTTGAATACAAGATCAGCCGCATCCTCTGCGACGCGCGGATCCTGAACATCTTCGAGGGCGCCGCGGAGATCCAGGCGCAGGTCATCGCGCGCCGCTTGCTCGCCTAAACGCAAAAAGCAACAAGGAAACCCTGCACCGCATGACTGATGGTGCAGGGTTTTTTCATTCGCCAATTGGCCACCGTGAATCGCTGCCATGTAAGTATTTCTTACTTCCCTCTTGATTTTGCTCTTCACCGCGAGATGTATGTACGCAACCAAGAGTTAGAGGCGCTTACATCCCATGGCGGACGAAAAAACTGGCACAATCCTCCTTACCGGCATCACCGGCTTCATCGCCAAACGGATCGCCCATGACCTCCTTGCACGTGGCTACCATGTGCGCGGGTCTCTGCGCTCTCCAGGCCGTGCGGCGGAAGTGCGGGCGGCACTGAACATTAAGGAAGGCGACCCACGCCTCACCTTTGTCGAGCTAGACCTCTCTTCTGATGACGGTTGGAGCGAGGCCATGGTCGGCGTCGATGCGCTCATCCACACCGCCTCGCCCTTTCCCATGGCAATGCCGAAGGATGAAAATGATCTGATCCGCCCCGCAGTCGATGGCACTCTCAGAGCCCTGCGCGCGGCCCAGGAGGCAGGCGTTAAACGGATCATCCTGACCTCTTCAGTCGTCGCGATCATGCACGCGGATCGCCCCGCAGGTACGCTCGCGGGGCCGGAGGATTGGACCGACATCAACCACCCCACGGCATCTGCCTATGTGAAGTCCAAAACCCTCGCCGAAAGGGCAGCCTGGGACTTTGCGAAAGAGCATCCGGAGATCGCCCTCACCGCCGTTAATCCCGGCCTCGTCGTGGGGGAACCGCTTGATGCGCAGTACGGCACATCCCTCAACGTGATCGAACGCATCCTGCTCGGCGGCGATCCCGCTGTCCCAGAAATCGGCTTCCCAATTGTCGACGTGGCCGACGTCTCTCGCCTCCATGTCGAAGCGCTGGAGCTACCAGACACTGCCGGAAAGCGCATCGTTGCAGCGGGCGATTACGTCACGATGCCCCAGATCTCGCGCCTCCTGAAAGCTGAATTCCCCGACCGCAAGATCGCCACCAGGATCGCGCCCAAGCTCCTCCTGCGGCTCCTCGGCCTTTTCGACCCAGCCATCAAGATGGTCCTGCCCCAGGTCGGCTTCTTCACGCCGATGAACAACGAGGAAACCAAGGCGCTCTACGGCATGGACTTTACGCCCATGAAGGAAGCCGTCCTCGCCTCCGCCCGCTACGTGCTCGCCACCAAAGGGTGAGTTGAAGCCAGCGCAGGCGAGAGGCATAACACGCGCTATGCGTAAGCTGTTTCTTCTTTGCCTATTTCTCGCGGCCTGCAATGCGGATGAAACGATCTCCGCCTTTGTCGACCCTTCCGCGACCTACACTCTACGTGAGCTTGACGGCGAGCCGTGGACATCATCAGGCAACATTACCTTCCCTGAAGCAGGCACAGCCGCTGGTCAAGCGCCCTGCAACAGGTTCACCGCCCAGCAAAGCGCGCCCTATCCCTGGCTAGAGCTTGGGCCGATCGCCACAACGCGGATGCTTTGCCCGGACATGGAGCAGGAACAGCGTTTTCTAGAAGCCTTGGCGTCCATGAGCATCGCAGAGGTGTCAGGCGACGCGCTCATCCTTTCCAATGACGCCGGGCGCCAAATGGTGTTTCAGGCCGCGCCCTAACGCTCCAGCGCGCGCCTAAGCCGCTCCCGCGCGGGCGGGATTTCACGATCCCCCAGCGCCCTTTGCAGGAAATAACCGCAGGTGCCGAGTGCCTCGGCGATCTGGGCATCGCTCCCCTCCCGTCCCGGCAACATCGGCTCGGGCAGCGGCAAAAGCTTTGGCGCCCACTCCCCAGCACCCTTCAACGACACAGCGCGACCAGATTTCGGCGAAACGAAAGCAAGCCCCTCTGTGGCACCCGTCACCGCGCAGGAGGTCAGGTCGAGCCCGTAACCCAACAGCTCTAGGAGCCCGATCTCCCAGCGCAGATAAGCCAATGGCCACGCATCGGTCACCGCCATAAGGTCGAGAAGGTTTTGCGTCTCCCCGTAAAACTCCCCCACCGGCTCCCGCTCCGGCAGGAGCGCGGAAAGAAGGGCGGTTGCCGATTGCAGCCCCGCCAGCGCCCGCGCATCGCTCAAAACGGCCGCCGCCCGGCTCCGCACCGGCTCCACCTGATAGGCGCCCAGATGCTCTTCCAGGCGCGCCTTCCATGTCACATCGA
>JBCCYG010000238.1:0-3800 GCA_039190145.1 Pseudomonadota bacterium
CATATCGCGAAGGTTTCCCGCCACTGTGCACTCATTCACCGCGTAGGTGATCTCGCCATTTTCCACCCAGAAGCCTGAGGCGCCGCGGGAGTAGTCGCCGGTATTGCCGTTGATCGTCTGACCGATCATCGATGTGATGAGCAGCCCGGTGCCCATGTCGCGAACGAGGTCGGCACGTGTCGCCGTGCCTTGGGTCAGGGCGACGTTCGAGATCGAAGGGGATGGGCCGCCGCCCATGCCCCGGCTGGCATTGCCAGTGCTGTCGCGACCGAGCTTTCGCGCGGTCCCGAGGTCGAGAACGTAGCCTGTAAGCCTGCCATCTTCGACCCAGTCGCGGGTATGCGTGGGCAGCCCCTCGCCGTCAAAAAGGCGTGCGCTCATGGTGCGGGGGCGGTGTGGCTCTTCGGTAAGGTGGATGCCCGCAGGCAGGACCTCTTCGCCCTCCGCATCCCTAAGCCAGGACGCGCCACGTACAATGGCTGACCCGTTAATGGCGGCAAGGAGGTGGCCGATGAGGCTTGAAGCGACGCGCTCGTCATAGAGGACGGGGTAGCTCCCCGTTGGGGGCTTGCGGGCCCCGATGCGTTCCACTGCGCGCTCGCCAGCCAGCCTTCCGATCTCTGCCGCTGCGCGCAGGTCAGCTCGGTAGACGCGGCTGTCGCCATCGTAGTCGCGCTCCATTCCAGTGCCGGTGCCACTCACCGCGACGCAGCTCAGGCTTGAGCCCGTGCGCATAGATTGTGCGGTGAAGCCGTTTGTCCCGGCGAGCATGACCTCGCGTTTGGTGTAACTTGCGCCCGAGCCGCTGCACTGTGAGACTCCCTCAACCGCAAGCGCCGCTGCTTCTGCCTCAGTGGCGGCAGCTTGCAGCATTGCAGGATCAGGTTCTTCTGCCGGGTCGTAGAGGTCTAGCGCCGAAGTATCCGTATCTGTGGCAAGAAGTGCCACATCCGCCAGGCCAAGGCTTGCGTCCTCGGGTGCTTCACGGGCCATGGCTGTCGCCCGCTCCGCCATTTCCCGCAGGCTGTCTGGCGAGGTGTCCGACACGGAAACCGCCGCTTGCCGCTGGCCCACAAGGACGCGGAGCGAGATATCGGTGCCTTCTTCCCGCGTCGCCTCCTCAAGCTTACCTTCGCGCACATCAATTGAAAGCGAAGTGCCCGTGACCGCAAGGACATCGGCGGCGTCGGCACCAGCGCGTTTGGCCGCGCTCAGCGTGGTTTCCACCAGTTCGGCGAGGCTTGAGGCTTGGGTCATGGCGGCTCCGGTCGTCATATCGTGCCGGGGAGAGGTAATCCGCCACCTGCCCGTTGCCAAGGCGGGGTCTTACCGGAAGCGCTGTCCATTGACCGTGAGGCTCCCATCGGCGCCCAGCTCGATCTGAGACGTCATTTCATCTTCGCCGGCGCCCGCTTGCATAAGGGAACCCAGACCCACAAGGATCCCAAAAGCCTGCGTTGGATTGACAATGCCGCTGTCAAAGAGCGTCTCCAGGAGGGTGTTTAAGCCAAGAAGACGGATGTTTAAGGCGCCGTCCGGTGACTGATTGGCCGCGTTGAAGGTAAAGCTACCGGTAGCGCTCATCGCCGCGCCAAGCGCATCTGCCGTCAGCCCGTTGAGCGTCAGTTGTCTAAGGCCGAATGGCTCAAGCCCGTCACCAACAGAACCCTCGAGGTTCAAAGCCACGTTACCCGGCTCTCGCGGAAGCGCGCGTGAAGGGTCGAGGCTATTCCATGCGACGTCATCCAGTGTGATACCACTGAGTGTCGCGTCAAAAGAAAACGGCTGCGGTTCGGGCTCCGGGCGCGCTGGTTGATCTAGCTCATAGGCCACCGCGCCGATGAGAAAGGAGGCGGGCAGGGGCAAATCCGGCGAGTTTGCTGTGAAGCGGATAGCGCTTGCATTGCCTTGGGTTGCGATTCGCCCAGCATCGACCCTGACGTCCGCGCTGCTTTTGCCTGTCACGATATCGACGGCCCCGCTGCCTTCGTCGACGTCGTACTCAATGGCCATCTCGCTACCTGCGATCTCTAAGCTGGCATCTGTGCGAAAGTCGGGGCCGGCAAGCAGCGCATCCGTAGTCAACGCGCGCGCAGGCCGCGTGGTTTGCCCACGCGTCTCTAACGCGTTGAGCGTGTAGCCCATGGCAACCAAGCCCTCCACCGGGTCTTCGAGGGTGATGCCGCTCTCCACCGTTTCGATGGAGGCAGTGAAGTCAGAGGAGACCGGTCCGCTCCCGGTGCTTATCACTTGCGCGGTGAGGTTCATTGCCGTGGCGCTCGCCTCATAACGCGCCTCTGGTGGAAGATCGGCAACCTCAACGAGCATCACCTGCAGCGCGCCAAGGCTTAGGTCGAAGGTGATATCGCCGGAATCGCCAGAATAGATGGCCTCGACCCGCTGCGTCTCTATCCGGGCCGTGACCTCCACATCCTCGCCAAACTCATCTGTGAAAGTGACCCTCACAGGCATCACCGCTGGAAAACCTAGCGCGACCGTCCCGCTTGCGCCTTCGGTGAAAGTGAGCGTTCCGACCGAGATCGCGGCCTGAGCCTCGTCACTTTCGCTCTCCAGCACCGTGCCCTCTACGGTCAGAGTGCCGTTCTCAATGCGCGTGTTCTCCCAGGTCAGGCTCGAGCCCGCCGCGGTAGAGAGCTGAAAGCTCTCCCAGGCCTCGCTCGCGGTGAGATCAGCCCAGGCGGGCGTGGCGAAAGCCGCGAGCAAAACGGCGGGGAGAATTCTTGCCATGGTGGGCACCTTTCGAAGCGGGTAGCAGGGGCATGTCCCGCCGCGCGCGGGGGGTCAAGATGGGGGGCGCCTAGGCGATGATTGAAAAGTCTGTGATCGACGGGGCCACCGTGCTGACGCTGGCACGCCCAGACAAAGCAAATGCGCTCACCGCTCAGATGCTGGCCGATCTGCGCGATGGTGTCCTAAGGACTGAAACCGCGGTCCTTATCCTCACTGGCCAGGGCCGCGTTTTTAGCGCCGGGGCCGATTTGGACGCTGCCCGCGCGGGCCTCGCGACGTCGCCGCTCTGGGAGGAGCTTTCGGGCGCTATTGCCGCCTTTCCCGGTCTGACCATCGCCGCCCTCAACGGCACGGCGGCCGGCGGTGCCATGGGCATGGTGCTTGCTTGCGATCTTCGCGTGGCAGCTGAGACATCCAAGTTCTTCTACCCTGTTATGGAGCTCGGCTTCCTCCCCCAGCCCTCAGACCCGGCCCGCATGGCCACATTGATCGGCCCTGCCCGCGCGAAACAGATTTTCATGGCGGGCGAAAAGATCACTGCTGAGACGGCGCTCAGCTGGGGCCTCGTCGACGCACTCGCTCCAGCGGAAGAAGTTTTCGCGGCAGCCCTATCTTGGTCAGAAAAATCTGCCCAAGCCAAACCCGGCCACGCCGCAGCAATAAAAGCGCTTTTCTAACCCTTCTTTGTTCCACATCTACTCCCGCCGGAGGCAGTTCCGGACTAGCCAATCCGCAAAGGCCTCTCAGCAGGGCACCCCGCCGCGAAGCGGCGCCACCGACGGCCGAACCCGAGAGGGTGAGGGGGAGGCGGGTGGGCGCGCTCTTCGGATCAGCGGCGGCGTTTCCTCTTGGGCACCCGGCTCATGAAGTCTGGTGGACGCTTTGCGACCCACGCGGCGAATTTTGCTAGCCGCGGGTGGCTGCGCAAAGCTTCAGGAGTGTTGAAATCGCGCGCAAGCTCGGCCTCGCTCAGCGTCGCGTGCACTTCTTTGTGGCAGATATGGTGCAAGAGCACCGTCGGCCCGCCTTTACCCCCTTTGAGCTTGGGG
>JBCCYG010000239.1:0-3784 GCA_039190145.1 Pseudomonadota bacterium
CCGGGCACCGATATCGTTACAGGTGGCGAGGGCGTAGATGTCGCCGACGAGCTGGTCGGGCTCGCGGACATTGGCGCGGATCATGGTGAGTAGTGTTTGGTCGACCTCGCCGCATTTGATGAACGGCATGATCGGGAGGTAAAGGCCCTCCTCATGTACGTCGTTGGCATCCGCGCCAAAGCCCCGTCCGCCGATGTCGGTGACATGGGCGGTGCAGGCAAAGAAGCCGATCAGCTTTCTGCCACGGAAGGTGGGGGTGACGATGGTGATGTCGTGCTTGTGGCCCGTACCTTCCCAGGGGTCGTTGGTAATGTAGACGTCGCCATCGTGCATCTCCGGGATACGGCGGATGAAGTGGCCCACCGCGTCCGCCATGGCGTTTACGTGGCCGGGTGTGCCCGTGACGGCTTGCGCGAGCATCTCGCCTGCCGCGTTATAGACGCCAGCGGAGAGGTCTCCCGCCTCGCGGACGGAGGTGGAGAAGGCGGTGCGGATGAGGGCTTGGGCCTGTTCTTCAACGACCGAGATGAGACGGTTCCACATTACCTGATGCGCGACGTCGTTTGCATCGGCCAGTTGCACGCTGCGGTTCTGTTCTTCGGCCTCAGTGAGGATCAGCGTGCCGTCGTCGGCCTTGTGAACGGTGCGGCTTGAAGGGACGATTACGGTTGTCTCACGCTCGGTGATGAGAGCTGGCCCCGGGAGCGCAGCCTTTGCTGCAAGACCATCACGTTCGATGACTGCAGCTTGCGTCGAGGTGCCTAGAGCGGGGTCGAAGAACGCGCGCTTTGGAAGAGGTCCGGGGTCGAGCCTCGTGCTGGAGATACCTTCACCTTTGACCTGATCGGGGTCCTCGACCAACGTCGTGGCATTGACAGACCAAACCGTAATTTCAGCAACCATCCCTTGGACGGTGCGGCCAAAGAGCTTTTCGTATTCGGCCTCAAATAGCTTGAGCAGCGTTTCCGCGTCGGGGTTCGCCGCTTGGGCGGCGGTCAAGGGGACCGGTATCTCCCATCCTTGGCCTCGGTAGCGCATATAGACCCGGTGCTGGGTTTCGATTTCGGCTGACGCGTCGCAGGTGCGGACGAAGCCTGTCGCTTCTGCCTCCATTTCAGCAAAGAGCGCTTTTACTCGGTCAGCATCGAAGCCGGTGATCGGCATAAAGACGGTGCGGTTCGCCTCAAAGCTAAACGGCGCACGGAGGAAGCCGATGGCAGAACCCACCCCTGCCCCGCGCGGGACTAGGCATTTCGAAATGCCTAGTTTCTCGCAAAGTCGAGCGGCGTGGAGAGGGGCCGCGCCGCCAAAAGCAATCATCGTGTAAGTGCTGAGGTCTTCGCCTTTTTCCACCGCATGAACGCGCGCGGCGTTGGCCATGTTTTCGTCCACGACCTCCGCGAGCCCGAAGGCCGCAGTTTCCGCGCTCATGTCGAGCCGGGCGCCAAGCGCTTTCGAAAGCGCTTCCTCCGCGGCGGAGGCATCAAGCGGGATCGACCCGCCGGCAAAGTTACGTGGGTCGAGCTTGCCGAGGACAAGGTCAGCATCCGTTACAGCGGGTCGGTCGCCGCCGCGCCCGTAACAGGCAGGCCCTGGTTCCGATCCAGCAGATTCCGGACCAACGCGGATTTGGTTGAGACTGTCGACCCAAGCCAGGGAGCCGCCGCCGGCGCCGATCTCCACCATGTCGATCACCGGGATCGAAATGGGCATGCCTGAGCCCTTCTTGAAGCGGTAGCTCCGCGCCACTTCAAACACGCGGGCGGTCTTTGGCGTGCGGTTCTTGATCAGACATATCTTGGCCGTCGTGCCGCCCATGTCGAAGCTCAGCACCTTGTCGAGCCCATGGCGCGCGGCGATGTCGGCAGCAAAGACGGCACCTCCCGCTGGGCCGGATTCAACGAGTCTGACGGGAAACTCCGCGGCGCTTTCTAGCGAGATAATCCCACCGCCCGAATGCATCAGGAATATGGGGCAGGCGGCACCTTCTGCCGCCAGTCTTTGCTCCAGCCGCAGGAGGTACGACTTCATGAGCGGCTGGATGTAGGCGTTAGCGACGGTCGTGTTGAACCGCTCGTATTCCCGCATCTGGGGCGACACGTCGGAGCTCAGCGAGATCATCGCCTTGGGCAGCCGCTCTGTCAGCACCTCCCGCACGAGACGCTCATGGGCCTCATTCGCGTAGGCGTGCAGAAAACCCACCGCAATGGCTTCATAGCTCCCCTCTGCCAGCCGCTCTGCAAGCGCTTCGACATCCGCGCGCTCGAGCGGGATCAGCACGCCTCCATCGGCGTCCATCCTCTCGCGCAGGGTGTAGCGGCGTTGGCGGGGGATGAGTGGCTCTGGCAGCGTGAGGTTCAGATCGTATTGCTCAAACCGGCTCTCAGTGCGCATCTCGATCGTGTCGCGGAAGCCCTCGGTCGTGACAAAGGCCGTGCGCGCTCCGCGCCGTTCGATTAGCGCATTGGTGGCCAGCGTTGTGCCATGGATGATTTGCGCGATGTCGCTGGCCACAATGCCGGCCTCCGCACAGACGCGATGCATTCCCTCGACAATGGCGTCCTCTGGGGCGGCGTACGTCGTGAGCACCTTGGTCGACGCGATGCTAAACGGTCCCTCCAGCACCACATCCGTGAAGGTGCCGCCGATATCGACGCCCATGCGAATTCTGTCGGTCATGCAAAGCCTTTCCGAGGCGCCCGCCTCAACGCGACCTTAGACACGGGCATGGCCCGGGGAAAAGGGGGAGGCTTGCAATGCGCGCGGGGCTCGCACAGGGTCAGCTCAAATAAGGGTTCCGCCTATGACTGATTTCCTGCTCCTCGCCTTTACTTTCCTCATCGCGGGGGTGATCGCCGTGCCGATCGCGACGCGGCTCGGTCTGGGCTCCGTGCTGGGGTATCTGATTGCCGGCATTGCCATTGCCCCACTCCTGGCCGCGCTTCGGGTCGACGTTGTGTCGATCCAGCACTTTGCAGAATTCGGTGTCGTCATGATGCTGTTTCTCGTAGGGCTCGAGCTTGAACCTAAGCGCCTGTGGGAGATGCGGTCGCAGCTTATCGGGCTCGGCGGTGGGCAGGTGGCCTTTACGACGCTGGCCTTTATGGCTGCGGGTATGCTTCTCGGGCTCAGCTGGAACTATGCATTGACCGTGGGCCTGATTTTCGCGCTCTCGTCTACCGCCATCGTGCTCCAGACCTTGCAAGAAAAGGGATTGATGAAGAGCGAAGGCGGGCAGTCGGCTTTCGCCGTCCTTCTGACCGAGGATATAGCGGTCATTCCGATGCTCGCGCTGCTCCCGCTTTTGGCCGTCCCGGAACTGATGGAGCTTGCCAGTGATGTCGCCCACGGAGACGCCCATGGTGGGGATCACGGGGGCGGTCATGGCGACGATCATGGGGATGACCATGGCGGCGGCATGAGCCTCGTAAGCGGTCTTAACGGCTGGCAGACTGCGCTGGTTTCCATCGGTGCAATAGCGGCCGTGATCCTCGGGGGCAGCTACCTCACACGCCCACTTTTCCGCTTTATCTCGCAAGCGGGCTTGCGGGAGCTTTTCACGGCCACCGCGCTCATGATGGTCGTCGGCATCGCTCTCCTTATGGGGCTCGTGGGGCTTTCGGCGGCATTAGGTACATTCCTGGCTGGCGTGGTGCTCGCCAACAGCGAATATCGCCACGAGCTCGAGAGCGACATCGATCCATTCCGCGGTCTGTTGCTCGGGCTCTTTTTTATGACGGTAGGGGCGAGCATCGACTTCAACTTACTCTTTGGCTCGTTCGCG
>JBCCYG010000240.1:0-3779 GCA_039190145.1 Pseudomonadota bacterium
GCGACGGTGGTGAAATTCTACCAGGCGCATGATGTGCCGATCTGGCAGTTCGCGACGGCGGGGCATTTTGAGGGCGGCGATTTCAACATTATCGAAGAAGGCCGCGTGCTCATCGGCTATTGCGGCGAGCGCTCCGAGAAGGCGGGGTCAGAGCAGGTGGCCGAGTTTGTCCGCGCTGAGGGGTGGGAGGCCGTGGTGGCCCCCATCAGCCGCGAATTCGTGCATATGGATGGGCTGATCGTGCCGCTGGCTGACAAGCTCGCGGTGGCCTGCGTCGATGCGATGGAGCCCTGGCTCGTTGATATTGTCCGCGGCTGGGGGATAGAGCTCATCGATGTGAGCTACCGCGAGGCGCGGAACCTGGGCGTCAACCTCGTGGCGCTGGGAGACAGCAAAGTGCTCAGCATGGCGGGTGCGGTGGACCTCAACGCGAAGATGCGAGCCCTAGGCTTCGAGGTCTATGACCCGGACATGTCGATGTTCACGCTCGGCGGCGGTGGCGTGCACTGCCTGTGTCAGGCGCTCTGCCGCGACTAGTCAAAGTCCGCCGGTGAGTGGCGCTCTTTCATGTGCTTGAGGTCGTCGCCGAAGACGCGGTTGACGCGGCGGCCGCGCTCTACGGCGGGGCGGGCGTCGATTTTCTGGGCCCAGGCGAGGACGTTCTTGTAGCTTTCCACATCGAGGAACTCGGCGGCTGAGTAAAGGCGGCCGAGTACGAGTTGGCCGTACCAGGACCAGATGGCCATGTCGGCGATGGAGTAGCTGCCTGCCATCCACTCGTTGTCGGCTAAGTGGCGATCAAGGACGTCGAGCTGACGCTTGGTTTCCATGGCATAGCGGTTGATCGGGTATTCGAATTTTTCCGGCGCATAGGCATAGAAATGGCCAAAACCGCCGCCGAGGAAGGGCGCGGAGCCCATTTGCCAAAAGAGCCAGCTGAGCATTTCGGTTCGGTCGTCACCAAGGAAGGCGCCGAATTTCTCCGCAAGGTGGAGCATGATCGCCGCGCTTTCAAAGACGCGGCCATCGGGGCCGGACATCGCTGGGATTTTGGAGTTGGGGTTTACGGCAACGAAACCTGAGCCGAACTGATCCCCCTCGCCGATATCTATGAGCCAGGCATCGTATTCTGCGTCATGGCCTGCTTCGAGGAGTTCTTCGAAGAGGACAGTAACCTTGACGCCGTTGGGCGTGGCCAGGGAGTAGAGCTGGTAGGGGTGCTCGCCTACGGGCAACTCTTTATCGTGGGTAGGCCCGGCGATGGGGCGATTGATATTGGCAAACTTGCCGCCGGAGCTTGTGTCCCACGTCCAGACTTTGGGAGGTGTGTAGGTGTCGGTCATGGGTCGCCCTTTCGATTGCTCCCCTGACCTAGACCCGGCAGGGGAGCTTGGAAAGGGGCGTCAATACACGTCGCGGACGTAGCGCTTGTCGCGCTTGAGCGCGTTAACATAGTCGATCGCGCCGTCCTCGGTCAGGCCGCCATGGGTGGCGATGACTTCATGCAGGGCGGCGTCGACATCCTTTGCCATGCGGGTGGCATCACCGCAGACGTAGAAGTGGCCGCCATCCTCCAGCATGCCGTAGAGGTCTTTGCCATTCTCGATCATGCGGTGCTGGACGTATATTTTATCTTTTTGGTCACGGGAGAAAGCGAGGTCGAGGCGTGTGAGAACGCCGTCGGCGCTCATTTGGCCGAGTTCGTCTTCGTAAATGAAATCGCTCTCGCGATGCTGGTCACCGAAGAAAAGCCAGTTTGTGCCGGTGGCGCCGCGCTCGCGGCGTGCCTCTAGGAACGCGCGGAAAGGCGCGATGCCCGTGCCAGGACCGACCATGATCATAGGGGCGGTGTCGTCGGACGGGATGCGGAAGCTCTTGTTAGGGCTCATGAAGATGCCGACCACCGCACCTTCGGGGGCCATATCGGCGAGGAAGGTCGAGGCAACGCCTTTGTGCGCGCGGCCCTCGGCCATCCAGCGGACGGCGGCGACGGTGAGGTGCACCTCGCCCGGGTTAGCAACGGGGCAGGAACTGATCGAGTAGGCGCGGTGCTGGAGCGGTTTTAGCCAGCTCACGACCTCGCCCGCGTCGAGCTTAAGCTCTGGGTTGAGGTTCATCAGGTCAAGCGCGTCCTTGCCCCAAAGGAACGCCTCGAGGGCCTCTTTGTCGCCATTACCGACGACATGGGTGAGCTCATCATGGCCTGCGCGCTTTTCGATCTCGCGGATGAATTCACGGCCGGGGGTCATGATCTCGAACCGCTTCGTGAGGAGCTCGCCAAGGGGCATATCTTCACCCGGGACGGCATCATCGGCTTTGGCGCCAAGGCGCGTCAGCCAGCCCTCGACGAGGTCAGGGGCGTTGATCGGCATGACGCCGAGCGCATCGCCCGCCTCGTAGGTCATCCCGCTATCGCCGAGGTCGAAGGAGAAGTGGCGGATTTCCTTGGCAGAGTTCGCGCCGGAAAGAAGACGGTTTTCGACGATTTTGGACGGATACGGGTTCTTCCGGTTCCAGCCCTCTTTCTTCTTCACCGCGACGGGCTCAGCGACGGCGGCGGCGCTGGCATCGGCCGTAGGCACCGTTTCTTGCAACCAGGCGGTGGCAACATCTTCAAAATCTACGTCGCAATCGATCCGTGCGCCGAGGCGTTTGGCGCCGAGCTGCTCCAGTCGCGTGTCGATGACTTTGCCAGCTTGGCAGAATTCGTCATAGGACGTGTCGCCAAGCGCGAGAACGGCATAGTTCAGGCTTTCCATGCGTGGAGCAGTGGAGGCGCTGAGCGCTTCCCAGAATTGGTGCGCGTTGTCGGGCATTTCGCCTTCGCCATAGGTGGAAACAACGATGATCACGTTTTCCATGGCGGCGAGGGCGGGCATTTCGATCGCGTCGAGTTCATTTATCCGAGGCTGGAAGCCGCGCGTTTGCGCAAGCGCCGCAGCTTCCTCCGCTAGGGACTCTGCGTTGCCGGTCTGTGTCCCAAAGAGGATGTCGAGCGGTTTTGACTGCACCGGGGCCGCGCCGGGGGCCACGGCCGCACCGCCCACACCCAAAGCCGCACGGGAGTGAAGGCCCGCGAGGAAGCCGCCTAGCCATGCACGCTGGTCGCCCGAAAACGGCGCGTCGGCGGGGATATACGGGACTTTATTTGTCATGTCATTCATGGCGGTCACTCCGCGGCGCTGCGGGCCAGAAGGTCTGGCAGCGCGGTCTGAGAGAAGAGTTCGTCAAAGCTCGGGATCTCGCCCAGGGCGGCGCGGTTCTTAGCGCTCTGGTGCATGATCCAGGAATAGGTGCCTGGGCTATCCATGCTCAGGATGTTGCGCATCGAAAGCGCCTGCTTGAAATCGCTCAGGCGCTTATGGGCAACGAGCGCGGCAAGCTCCTGATCCGAGTAATCCGCCACTGCCTGGCGGGCGTGCTTGGCAAGCGCGCTCATGAGGCCGAAATCCTCGGTGAGGATCAGGTTTTTGACAGCCTTATCGACGGCAAGCTGGTGGGCTTTGGGGCCCACGCGCTTGGCCGCGGTGACCTGAGCCATCTCTAGCACCGTATAGGCGTTGAGAAGGCGGTACATTTCCGAGGTGTCCATCTCGCCATAGGCGGGCATGGCACCATGGAGCACGGGACGACCGTTTTTGTAGGCGCGCTTTAGTTCCATGATTTGGTGCATTGAGAGAGCGCTTGCGAGCTCTTCCACAAGCTCCTTGCGGGAGCGGGCGGCGAGGATCGCGTCCTGATCCTGATACTGGAGGAGCGCCTTGGGCATGACCCACGCC
>JBCCYG010000241.1:0-3758 GCA_039190145.1 Pseudomonadota bacterium
AGGTCCCTGATCTGGTCGTGCTGGGTGATGGGAGTTAGCGCCGCGCGCTCACATCCGGCTCAGAAGCGATAGCAGCACCTGCCGGTCTTGCGCGCCGAGATCGCCTAGGACTTCATCCACGACCTCGGTCAGCATATCTTTCGCTGATTGCAGAAAGGCTTCGCCCTCCGGCGTCAGGTTCAGGATAGTTTCCCGACCATCTTTGGGGCTCCGATTTCGCGTCAACAGGCCCTTACCCTCCAAATCTCGGATCAGGCGGGTGAGCTGAGAGTTGTCTCTTCCCATGGCGTTTGCCAGCGCTTGGATCGAGCAAGGCGCGCTGTCTTCGAGTTCCATAAGGAGAAGGCTCGCCATGGGGCCCACGCGACCAGTATCCACACTCGGCATACGTTTGTGCATTTGCGCATCTATTTTGCGCATCACGCGGTCTAGTTCGTGGGCAATGCGGGGGCTATCAGTCATGCCCAAGCGCCAAGTAATGGATAATGTCCAGCATTTGGCTAGTTTTTCACACAGGCTTTCCCATCATGGGGCAGCCTAGCAAAGGGCAAATAGGAGTTTCGGCGTGGCAAAGGCATCTCTCGTAATCGTTGGTGGCGGATATATAGGCGTGGAATTGGCGCAGGGGCTTGCGGATACGTTTGACGTGACCCTTGTCGAGCCGCGGGACGCCTTTGTCCATGCCCCGGCCATGCTGCGCGCGCTGGTGGATAGCGGGGTGCGGGACGACGCGCTCATTCCTTATGAAAAGGCGTTGAAGGGCGGCAAGCTCGTCAAAGCGAAGGCCACCGAGATCAAGCAGAATGCGGTGGTGACGGATAAGGGCGATGCAATAGCGGCCGATTACATCGTGCTAAGCCCAGGAGCTTCGAACGGCGGTATCTTTAAGCCCGGTGATGAGACCATCGAGGCATTCCGTGCCGCACAAAGCAAGGTCGAAGGGCAGATCGGCGCGGCAGGCTCCATCGTTATCGTGGGCGCAGGCGCCGTGGGGACGGAACTGGCCGGTGAGATTGCGCATAAATATCCCGAAAAGTCGCTCTCGCTCATTTCGGCGGATGCGACGCTCTTTCCCGGTTTCCCGGTAAGGCTGGGCGCTGGGCTCGCCGCGAAGCTCTCCAAAATGGGCGTTGATGTCATTTTGGGGCGCCGGGTCACGGACCTCAAAAGCACGACAGAACCTTATGCGGGGTCTGTAAGCCTCGATGATGGGCGTTCGATTGACGCCGATCTTGTGATCCCTGCGATCGGGTCAAAGCCGAGGACAGACCTCTTTGATGCGCTTCCGGGCGTTCAGAAAGCGCCAGACGGGCGGGTCAAAGTGGATGGCTATCTGCGCCCGAGCTCCTGGCCAAACGTCTTTGCCGCGGGCGACGCGGTGGATGCGGGGGATGCGATGACAATTGTGGCGGCGAGCCGTCAGCAGCCTTGGCTGGCCAAGCTCTTGAAAGCCGTCGCGGCGGGTAAGAGCGTGGAGAGCCAGAAGGCCTACACGCCCTGGGGCAAGGCGCCGATCCTCGTGCCGCTCGGGCCCGAGAAGGGAAATTCCTTTCTGATGATCGGGACATTCGGTGACTGGGTGACAAAGACCGTTAAGGGCAAGGACCTCTTCCTGTCGAAATACCGAAAGCTGCTCGGCCATAGCTAGCTCATTGCGTTGACGCTGCTTCGCTTGGGGCTACTTTTCAGATAATGGACATTGTCCAATTATTTGAGAGGAACCCATGCTCGATTTTGTTCGCAAGGTAGTGAGCTCCGGCACCAACAAGCGCTATCAAAAGATCCCCTTTTCCCCGGTCCAGGTGGAGATCACGGCCGAAAACCTCGAGGTGGACGGGCATATCCCGCCCGAGCTTTCCGGGCTTTACGTGCGCAACGGGCCGAACACGGCGGGCGAGACCGGCCCGCATCAGCACTATTTCAGTGGCGACGGGATGCTCCATGGTGTCCATATCGAAAAGGGCCAGGCAAAGTGGTACCGCAACCGCTTTGTCCGTAGCGGTGACGTGATCAAAAAGCTCCGTGTGCCGGACCCGGGCGGCCCGGTGACGAGCGGGCTCGATGTGTCGCCGAACACCAATGTCGTGCAGTTCGCTGACAAACTTTACGCCACCATCGAAGCCGGAGCGAGCATGGTCGAGATCACCAAACAGCTCGAAACCGTGGCCCGTGCGGACCTCGACGGCACGCTTGCCCACGGCTTTACCGGACACCACAAGATCGATCCGGTGGATCATGACATTCACGCGGTGACCTACTCGTCAAAGCTTGGGCCAAATGCGCTTTACCAGCGGCTAACGCCGGAAGGTCAGCTTCTCAATCAGATCCACATTCCACTCGCGGGCATGACGCAGATCCATGACATGTCGATCACCAAGAATTACGCGATCATCCTCGACCTGAACGTCGTGTTTGACGCTTGGGCGCTGCTCAAGACCTCGCTGCCGATCAAGTGGGATGGCAAGAAAGACGCGCGCGTCGGCGTTATCCCGAAAGGCGGGAAGGCGGAGGATGTGCGCTGGTTCGATGTGGCGCCTTGCTACGCCTATCACACGATGAACGCCTATGAGACCGAGGGTGGCGATGTCGTCCTGGATGTGAGCCGCTACGAACGCGCCAGCCAGAAAGACATGTACGGGCCTCTGGGCGACACCGAGGCGACGATCGAGCGCTGGGTCCTTCCGATGTCGGGAAGCGCGAAAGAGGCGCGTGAAGAGCGCATCTTTGACCTCCCGCTAGACTTCCCCAAGATCGCAGCCGCTGTGGAGGGTCGTGCCTATCGCTATGGCTACGCGGTGGAGGCTACGCTTGACCCATCTTTTGACCGGGCGACGAAGCTTGATTTCAAAACGGGCGACGTGAGCTACCAGGACTTCGACGGTGGCATGTCCTCAGAGATGAGCTTTATCCCGCGCGGCCCGGGAGAGGATGAAGGTTGGCTCATGGGCTTTGTCTTCCAGCCAAAGCTCCAACGCTCCCGCCTCGTGATCCTCGACGCGCAGCGTTTTGATGAGGAGCCCGTGGCGAGTATCTGGATTCCGGATCAATACGTGCCCATCGGCACCCATGGCGGGTGGTTCCCGGAAGGTGGTTAGGTCTCGGCGAGATGAGCCTCGGCAGCCGTCCCGAATTTCGGCAGATTGACGGCCTGCTTTTGATGGGCCGCCAGGAGCGTATCGCGCACATAGGCGATATGGGCGGTCTCTTCGATGATCTCCGCGAGATACTGCGCTTTCATGAGTGTTGAGCCCACGCCGATCGTCCCGTGATTGGCGAGCACGGCTGCGACGATGGAGGTGTCCGCAAAGACCGGGCTGATTTCGACCTCGGTCTGTGGACCGCCGTTTTTGGAGAGCGGGATAAGCGGCATGCGCCCGATCTTTTCGATGGTCTGTACCGTAAGGCAGGGGATCTCGACGCCCGCGCTGGCATAGCCCGTGGCCCAAGGCGAGTGGCAGTGGACGATGGCGCGGATGTCATCGCGGATACGGTAAAGATCGAGGTGGAAACCGAGATCTTTGGAGGGTTTGTGCGCGGATGGCTCGATCGTGCCATCGAGGCGCACGACCTGAAGGTTCTCGCGCGTGCATTCTGCAAAGCCCACGCCCGAGGGTTTGATGACGATGGCGTCGGCCGAGTCGAGCCGGACCGAAAGGTTCCCGCCTGCATTTGTCTGTAGCCTGAGATCGAAACAGCGCCGCGCGGTGGCGATGAGCGCGTCTTTCTTCTCATTAAGCTCGGCGGCGTCATACATGGGC
>JBCCYG010000242.1:0-3727 GCA_039190145.1 Pseudomonadota bacterium
AGCGGATGCCCGGGACGCATCCTCAGTATGGGAGGCGTAACGTACAACCGACCCATCCCCGATCTCGGGCAGCACCCATGGGCTCCCCGGATTTCGCTGACCTTGGACGTAATTCCAAAAGGCGGACGGGAAGGGCGGACCGGCCCAGAAAGCCCCATTGATCGGATCGTCCAACAGGCGAAAGAGGTTCGTGGCATACATTGATGACCATGCACCAAGGCTCAGCCCCTGCACATATAGGCGCGGTCGGTCCTCCTCGGGCAGCTCTTTCCAAAATCCGTGCACGACCTCTTGCAACGCCACGGCCTGATCAAGGCCCGTGTTAGTCTCTAAGATCAGCGCGAAGGGGGATTGCAGATAGGAGTACTGGACTGCCACGGTCGCAACATCGCCGTTGTGCATGTATTCAAGGGGGTCATAGGCTCCCGGATCCATCCAGCCCGTTCCAGTGGGGCTCGCAATGATGAGAACTTCCCGATCGAAAGCACCGAGACGCAGCATCTCAGCCAGCGCTAGCTCTGCTCGCTCTTGCGGTGTCTCGCCATTTGCGCGCCCAACATAGACCCGGATTGGCTCAAGTGCCGCGCGACCGGAGAAGGCAGAAATGGCTTCTCCACTTGGGCCAGTTGTCACAAAATCTCGCCCGGGTGCGCCCATACCTCCCCATGCGATGAGAGATGCTGAACTCCCGCTTTTGCGCGGGTCTTCAGGCGGTGGCGGCGCCTGATCAAAGAGCGCCTGAGCGGCCTCATAGCTCTCATCAAGACCGACAATAACACGGGCAAAAACCTCGTCGCGCATGACCAGAAGAACGATGAGCACGACCGTCAAGACCCCAAGCACGTTGGCCCGCCGCGGCGGCATAATTCGGTAAAACCACGCGCGCACTAGACGGAAAAATGACGCCAGAAGCCGCCCGACCAGATAGGCAGGCACGAACACAGCGACTGCAATGAGCACGATCTGCGCCAGCCCCAGCGCTTCTGCGGGCTCCATACCCATTTTCTCTCGAAGCGCATTTTGCCAGGTCAGGCTCGACCCCAAAACCCAGATGAAGAACACGGCGACGACCGCGAATGCGATTCCGGCCACAATGCGCGCTGCCCGCCCCTGAAACTCGGGCAAATCCAGCGCCCGCCAGAGCAGAGCTACGATTTGCCCCGCGAGATAGCCAAGAGCTGTCACAAGGCCGCCCAAAACACCCTGCATCTCTGGGCCACGGGGGATCAGCGACGGCGTGAGAGAAGCAGCAAAGAATACGAGCCCGACTAAGAAGCAGGGCACCGAAAAGGGCCCGACTATCCGAGACAGCGACGCTCTGATCATCCGACCCTCCACAAGCACATGTTGCGCCCGGCAAGCCTAGCGCAGGCTAGACCGTTCACATACGCGACCGTTTGCGCCTTCGAAGGCCGGGGTGGAATGGGCTTGGGTCGGTGGGCGGGCGCCTTTGCGCAGCAAACAGAGCCGCCCGCAGACCGCTTAGTAAGTTACAACGGAACGGATCGACTTGCCTTCGTGCATCAGATCAAATGCCGTGTTGATCTCATCAAGCCCCATCGTGTGTGTGATCATCGGGTCGATTTCGATCTTCCCTTCCATGTACCAATCCACGATCTTCGGCACATCCGTCCGGCCCCGCGCGCCGCCAAACGCCGTGCCGCGCCAAACCCGCCCAGTCACCAGTTGGAAGGGCCGCGTCGAGATCTCAGCCCCTGCCGGTGCCACGCCGATGATGATCGACTCGCCCCAGCCTTTATGCGCGCATTCCAGCGCGTCGCGCATCACCTGTACGTTGCCGGTCGCATCAAACGAGTAGTCCGCGCCACCCCCGGTGAGCTCCACGAGATAGGGGACAAGGTCACCTTCGACCTCTTTAGGATTAACGAAATCCGTCATCCCAAAGGCCGTGGCCATGTTCACCTTGTTCGGGTTCAAATCCACCCCGACGATCTGATCCGCTCCTGCGAGTCGAAGCCCCTGGATCACATTGAGCCCGATCCCGCCAAGGCCGAACACCACGCAGCGCGAGCCGATCTCGACCTTGGCCGTGTTCATCACCGCGCCGATGCCCGTCGTCACCCCGCAACCGATGTAGCAAATCTTGTCGAATGGCGCGTCCTCTCGGACTTTCGCGAGCGCGATCTCTGGGAGCACCGTGTGGTTGGAAAAGGTCGAGCACCCCATGTAATGCAGGATCGGATCACCATCCAAAGTCGAAAAACGGGAGGTGCCGTCAGGCATCACACCTGCGCCCTGGGTCGTCCTGATCGACTGGCAAAGGTTGGTCTTAGGGTTCAGACAATAGTCGCATTCCCGGCATTCTGGCGTGTAAAGCGGGATCACATGGTCCCCGGGCTTAAGGGAAGTCACGCCCTCGCCCACTTCCATGACCACGCCTGCGCCCTCATGCCCAAGGATCGCCGGAAACATGCCCTCGGGGTCGGCACCAGACAGCGTGAACTCATCAGTGTGACAGATGCCTGTCGCTTTGACTTCCACAAGCACCTCTCCAGCCTTTGGGCCTTCGAGATTTACGTCCATGATTTCAAGCGGTTTACCCGCTTCAACGGCTACTGCGGCACGGGTGCGCATTGGCTGATCCTCCCTGATCTTTTTCACAACCGTGGCTCAGCCCCGCATGCATTGCAATGGTCTTGCACGGCGCGCTGCCTTCAGAGAGAAGTTCGTCATGTATCGATTTGCTCTACTCGCCCTTATCGCTCTCAGTGCCTGCGCCCCTCAAACAGGGCCGACATCCGGCGCGGACGGAGAGCCCGTCCTGATCACGACAGCACGCCCGGATAGCGCCGGTAGCGAGTGCCAGGCAGACCGCTTTCAGAGCCTCGTGGGCAAGACCCATGATGACCTGCTCAAAACCCAGATACTGGGCCCCGTCCGTATCATCCGCCCCAACCAGGCGGTCACGATGGATTTCATCGCGACGCGACTCAACATCGAACTCAACAGCGAGGAAGTCGTCACCCGCGTCTATTGCGGCTGAGCGGACTCGCATCGCCAATTCGAATCACGCTATAAGAACAAAAATAGAACATCACTGCTGCCACAGGGGTGCTCATGGATAATACACTCGCCTTCGACAAACCGCGCCGCATCCTGGCGCTCTGGTTCCCGCGCTTCGCGGCAGAGCGCGTATTGCGCCGCGCCCGAGGGGCAGTGACTGCGCCCCTCGCCATTGTGCGCGAAAGCGGCAACCTTCAGGTGCTCTGCTCTTTGTCAGAGGAAGCCTCCAGAGCCGGGCTCAACCTCGGCCAGCCGCTCCGCGACGCGCTTGCCATGTGTCCCGACCTCCTCACCGAGCGGGAGAACACACCCGCAGAGGCGATCTTTCTGGGTCATCTCCGCCGTTGGGCGGGGAAGTTTTCACCCTGGGTCTCAGAGGCTGACCGCGACGGGCTCTTCATCGACCTCACCGGCGCGGCCCATCTTTTTGGCGGCGAGGCGGGCGTGGCTGATTTGGTGGAAACAGATTGCGCCCGCTTTGGGCTCACGGTGCAGCTCGGTATCGCAGATACGCCCGGCGCGGCCTGGGCGCTTGCGCGCTATGCTGGGCAGGGGGCAGCAAATACCCGCTCCGGCGACGCCATCGATCAGGAGGCCCATGCCACCCGCGCCCGGTCAGACGCGGCACGCCCTCGCCTCGCTGCCGGTGGCGGCGCACCGCAAGCCCGACGACACCGAAACCGAGCACAACCGCGACGAGCGG
>JBCCYG010000243.1:0-3716 GCA_039190145.1 Pseudomonadota bacterium
CCAACGATAGCGCAATGCTTGCGCGCGCGTCCCCGCCAGCCCAGCGACCCCGAGCAGAGGAGCACTCATCGTGCCGTCTTTTTCGAATACCCTGGAACAGGCCATTCACTCCGCGCTGGCGCTGGCCAATGCGCGCCGTCATGAGTTGGCCACGCTCGAACACCTGCTGCTCGCGCTCATTGATGAACCGGACGCCGCCAAGGTCATGCAGGCCTGCTCGGTTGACCTCGACACGCTGCGCAAGACGCTTGAGGAATTCATCGAGGATGACCTGTCGACGTTGATCACCGAGGTTGAAGGCTCTGAGGCCGTGCCAACGGCCGCCTTCCAGCGCGTCATCCAGCGTGCGGCGATCCATGTACAAAGCTCTGGGCGGACAGAAGTGACTGGCGCAAACGTCCTCGTGGCGATTTTTGCAGAACGCGAGTCGAATGCTGCCTTCTTCCTCCAAGAGCAGGACATGACCCGCTATGACGCGGTCAACTTCATCGCCCACGGCGTCGCCAAGGACCCCTCCTATGGCGAGAGCCGCCCTGTCAGCGGTGCCGTCGAAGGTGAGGAAGAGATCACCGCCAGCGCAGAATCCAGCAGCGACGGCAAGGAAAGCGCCCTCGCGAAATACTGCGTAGACCTGAACTCAAAAGCAGGCAAAGGCGATGTGGACCCCCTCATCGGGCGCGCGCATGAAGTCGAGCGCTGCATCCAGGTCCTCTGCCGCCGCCGCAAAAACAATCCGATCCTGGTGGGCGACCCCGGCGTCGGCAAAACCGCCATCGCCGAAGGTCTCGCGCGCAAGATCGTCCAGGGCGAAACGCCCGAAGTGCTCTCCGGCACGACGATCTACTCCCTCGACATGGGCGCGCTGCTCGCAGGAACGCGGTACCGCGGCGACTTCGAAGAGCGTTTGAAAGCCGTCATGACGGAGCTCGAAGAGCATCCTGATGCCGTCCTCTTCATCGATGAAATCCACACCGTCATCGGCGCAGGTGCCACCTCCGGCGGTGCCATGGACGCCTCTAACCTCCTGAAGCCCGCGCTTCAGGGTGGCAAGCTCCGCTGCATGGGGTCAACGACCTACAAGGAGTTCCGGCAGCACTTCGAAAAGGACCGCGCACTCAGCCGTCGGTTCCAAAAGATCGACGTCACCGAGCCCTCCGTGGAGGATAGCGTGAAAATCCTCAAAGGCCTCAAGCCCTATTTCGAGGATCACCACGCCGTCAAATACACCTCGGATGCGATCAAGACTGCCGTGGAGCTTTCTGCACGCTACATCAACGATCGCAAGCTGCCGGACAAAGCCATCGATGTGATCGATGAGGCGGGTGCAGCCCAACACCTCGTTGCGGAATCAAAGCGCCGCAAGACCATCGGTCAGAAGGAAATCGAAGCCGTAGTGGCCAAGATCGCTCGCATCCCGCCGAAGAACGTCTCTAAAGACGACGCAGAGGTGCTCAAAGACCTCGAGGTCACCCTCAAGCGTGTCGTCTTCGGGCAAGACGCGGCCATCGAGGCGCTCAGCTCGGCCATCAAACTCGCGCGCGCGGGTCTGCGGGAGCCTGAAAAGCCCATCGGCAACTACCTCTTCGCGGGCCCCACCGGCGTCGGTAAAACCGAAGTCGCCAAACAGCTCGCCGACACGCTCGGCGTGGAGCTCCTGCGCTTCGACATGTCCGAATACATGGAAAAGCACGCAGTGAGCCGTCTCATCGGCGCGCCTCCCGGCTATGTCGGCTTTGACCAGGGCGGCATGCTCACCGACGGCGTCGACCAGCACCCGCATTGCGTTCTCCTCCTCGACGAAATCGAGAAAGCGCATCCGGATGTGTTCAACATTCTGCTGCAGGTCATGGATCACGGCACGCTGACCGATCACAACGGTCGCTCCGTCGACTTCAGGAACGTGATCCTGATCATGACCTCCAATGCGGGCGCCGCGGAACAAGCAAAGGCCGCCATCGGCTTCGGCCGCGACCGCCGCGAGGGCGAAGACACTGCCGCCATCGAGCGCACCTTCACACCCGAATTCCGCAACCGCCTCGACGCGGTGATCTCCTTCGGCGCCCTGCCCAAGGATGTCATCCTCCAAGTGGTTGAGAAATTCGTGCTTCAGCTCGAGGCCCAGCTCATCGACCGGAACGTCACGATCGAACTGACGAAGCCAGCCGCCGAATGGCTGGCCGATAAGGGCTATGACGACCGCATGGGCGCACGCCCCCTCGGCCGCGTGATCCAGGAGCACATCAAGAAACCGCTGGCGGAAGAGCTCCTCTTTGGCAAGCTCGCTAAAGGCGGCTTGGTGAAAGTGGGCGTGAAGGACGGCAAGCTCGACCTTCGCATCGAAAGCCCGGAAAAGCGGCGGCTCAGCGGCGGCGAAAACAAGCCGCCCTTGCTCACCGCGGAATGAGATCAGCTCTGAAAGGGGCGGCACTGGCCGCCCTTTTTGTTTCCACCGCCCAGGCGCAGCAGCAACCATTCCTCTCGCAACCCATCGATTGCGAGCTTGGCGAAACCTGTTTCCTGCAAGCGCTCTTCGATCACGATCCAAGCACCGACAGTCAGGATTTTTCCTGCGGCACGCTCACCCGCGACGGCCATCAAGGCACCGACTTTGCGCTGCCCAACCTCGCGGCCATGCGCGAGGGTGTCGACGTGCTCGCCGCTGCCCCGGGCACAGTTGTCGGCACCCGCGACCGCCACGCCGACATCATGGCCACAGACCCCGCCGCCAATTTCGGTGAAGAGCTCTGCGGCAACGGGGTCGCGATCGCCCACGGCGATGGCTGGGTCACGCAATACTGCCACCTCAAGCGCGGCTCCATCGCGGTGGAGGAGGGCCAACGCGTCGCCGCAGGCGAACCGCTCGGTGAGGTGGGGCTCTCCGGCTCCACCACCTTCCCCCACCTCCATCTCTCGCTCTTCCTTGACGGAGAAGATGTAGACCCCTTCGCCCCGACCTATGAGACCTGCGGCGCACCAACGGAAACGCTCTGGACGGACCCACTCCCACTCCAGCAAGCTGGCTTTTACCGCTACGGCTTCGCCACAAACGTCCCAAGTTTCGAGGCCATGAAAGACGAACTCGCAAGCGAACCAACACTCAGCGCCACCGCGCCCATCGTCGCTTGGGTCTCCGGCTTCGGTTCTCGCCCCGGCGACATACTCGACATCGAGATCACCCACCCTTCGGGCACATTCCACGAAAACACCGTCACCCTCGAGAACCGCCAAGAAACCTGGCAGCGCTTTTCCGGCCGCAACTACACCACCCAAGACTGGCCAAGCGGGACTTACACCGCACGCCTCACGCTGACACGCGGCAGCGAAACCCTCGACGAAGCCACCTTCACCGCGACCCTCCCCTAACCTTCTTTGTTCCAAAAATACTCAAAGGACACTGCACAACGCCCGCGCGCGCTTTGATCGGCGCGCGGGGGTGGGCGGGTGGGCCGCACGACGAGCAAAGCGCGCGCGGGTCGCACGACGAGCAAAGCGCGTGCGGGCCTCAGCGTTCGGTAAATTTCAGCTCGATGCGCCGGTTTTGCGCCCGCGCAAAACCGGTGTCGAGGTCGATGAGCGGCTGGTACTCGCCAAACCCAGTGGCACTCAGCCGCGCCGGGTCGAACCCAAGGAAGTTCACCATGTAAAGCACGACCGAGAGCGCCCGCGCCTGGCTCAGCTCCCAGTTGCTGGCAAACTCTCCAAAGCCTGAGACAGGC
>JBCCYG010000244.1:0-3708 GCA_039190145.1 Pseudomonadota bacterium
CCCCTGTCCAGTCGGTGGAACCGAGGATAGGGCCCCGGATCGCGCCCACAAGGTCAAACATCGAGATGACGGAGACGAGCGTGGTATCCTTAAAGAGACCAACCGCCACGTTCACGATGCCCGGGATCGAAATCTTCAGCGCCTGCGGCATGATGATGAGACGCGTCGCCTGGGCGTAGTCGAGGCCTAGCGAGTCCGCCGCCTCATACTGCCCGCGCGGCAGTGCCGCGAGGCCACCTCGGATCACCTCGGCGATGTAGGCCGCCGAGAACATCGTGATCATGATGATCACGCGCAGGATGAGGTCGAGATTCGTGCCCGGCGGGAAGAAATACGCCAGCACCACGTTTGCCACAAAGAGCAACGTGATGAGCGGCACGCCCCGCACAAACTCGATGAAGACGACGCAGATGCCCTTGATGATCGGCATGTTCGACTGACGGCCCAGCGCCAGCACGATGCCCAGCGGCAGCGACAGCGACACGCAGATCGTCCCCAAGATCATGTTGAGCATAAAGCCCCCCATGTCGCGGGACGGGATCGCCTCGAGCGCGATGAAATTCGCCATGGCGCTCGACACAAAGCCGCCGGCCCACCAAACAACCACCGCCGCGATGATGCTGGTAAAAAACGCGGTGGCAAAACCTTGGGCTTTTTCCACCCGAGAAAACACCAGGTAACCCACGGCAAAGCCCACAAGCGCCATGACCGAAATCATGATCGTCCCGCCCCAGATCAGCCAATAGGCCAAAAATGGGTAAAGCGCCGAAGCGACAAGGAGGTTTCGCGGAAGCTTCGAAAAGAGCACCGGAGCCGCACAGACAAAAAGCAGAACAAACGCCACAATCGGGCGCCAGTACTGATCCGCCGGGTATGCGATGCCAAAAAGCATCTGGTTGCCGCGTTCCTGCAAGACGCTAAAGCAGGCCGCGTTCACGCCTTGCAAAATCTCACGACATTCCGCGAGCGTCGACGTGCCCCAGACGCCATTGGCAAACCAGGGCCAGACGCCGACGACGATCCGTACGATAAAGTAGAGCGCCAGCAGCGTCAGGATGGTGTTCACGGGTCCGGAAAACAGGTTCTCACGGATCCACTTCACCACGCCCCGCTCGCGCGCGGGCGGCTCTTGTTGCTCAACAAAGTGTTTGCGAACGAAGGATACATCTGTCGGCATATCAGCGCTCCTTCAAAGCTACGGATTTGTTGTAGACGTTCATGATCGCGGAGATGCTCAAACTCACGATCAGGTAAAACAGCATCAAAAGCAGGATGCACTCGATGGCGCGGCCAGTTTGGTTGAGCGTGATGCCCCCAAGCGTTCCGGTGATGTCCATGTACCCCACCGCAATGGCGAGCGAGCTGTTCTTGGTGATGTTGAGATACTGCGAGATGAGCGGCGGGATGATCACCCGCAGCGCCTGCGGCAGGATCACGAGGTTCATGATCCGCCCCGGGCGCAGGCCGAGAGAAGCAGCTGCCTCCGTCTGACCCTTGCTTATAGCCTGGATACCCGCGCGCACGTTCTCAGCAATAAAGGCGCCTGTATAGATCGCCAATGCAAACCAGAGCGCAATGAGCGACAGGCGGAGGTGTATGCCGCCAGAGAAGTTGAAACCACTCAGCTCAGGCCGCTCGAGGCCAACAGGCTGACCGAGGGCAAAGTACGTCACGAGCCCCGGCAGGATCAGGATCGCCAGCGAAGGCCACCCCATCGGCAATAGCTTACCAGTGTCAAAGAGAAGTTTCTTGGCATACCAGCGATAAACAAAAACGCCGATGAGCGAGAGCAGGCACACAAGCCAGAAAATGCCCGAACCCGCCTCGTTGATGAAAGACGGGATATAAACACCCCGGTTCGTGAACGCGATCATACCCAGCCACATCTCCGCATCGGGAGCGTCCCCGCGGAAGGCTCTCGGCTGTGGCAGCGCGCCGGACATGGCCAGAAAAATAATGAGGATCCAGATAAGAACCGGCACGTTGCGGAACGCCTCAACGTAGGCACTCATAAGCTTTGAGACGATCCAGTTATTCGACAGGCGCAGCACGCCCGCAATCACGCCCAGGACGGTCGCAGAGGCACAGGCTAGAAACGCGACGATCAACGTGTTGATGGCCCCGACGATAGAGGCCCGCATATGCGTCGACTGACTGTTATATTCGATGGGCCGCTGGTTGATATCGTAACCTGCGGGCTCCTGAAGAAACGCCCAAGAGATGTTAAGGCCAAGCGCGTTGAGGTTCGCGATCAGATTGGACACCAGGTAACTGATGCCAAAGATCAGCAGAATGAGCGCGATGACTTGAAAGGTATATGATCGGTAGCGCGTGTCGCTAAGGAGCATTCCAATGCGGAATCCGCCCTCGCCAGCGCCTGGATCAGAGATGGTCGACATGGACGTCCCCTGTTGGAATGGAGGCCCTCACGGTGCTTTTCGCACTCTGTCCACTGCCCCCAGTGTTTCGGCGAACCGATAAATGTGAAAAGGGCGCGGTATGGTGACCGCGCCCTTTCTGAAGTGTTTAGCGGAACGGCGGCGAGTAGATCAGGCCGCCATCGGTCCACTGGGCGTTGAGCCCGCGGGCGAGACCGATATTGGTGGCCTCACCGATGTTGTTGGCAAAAATCTCGCCGTAGTTGCCTTCCACCATGATCGCGTTCTTGGCGAAGTCGGGCTCGAGGCCCAGCATCTCGCCGAGCGTACCTTCCGTGCCCAAGAGACGGTTGATCTCTGGGTTGTCGGTACCTCCTGCGAGCGTCTCGATGTTGTCGGACGTCACGCCAAGCTCTTCAGCCGTAATCAGAGCGTTGAGCGTCCAGCGGACGATGTCGCCCCACTGGTTGTCGCCGTGACGCACGAGCGGGCCGAGCGGCTCTTTGGACACCACTTCCGGCAGAACGACATAGTCGTCCGGCGTCGGGAAGTTGGCACGCTGAGCTGCGAGAGCCGAGCGGTCCGTTGTGTAAACATCGCAGGAACCCGCGAGGAACAGCTGAACAGCTTCAGAACCGGTTTCGATCGGCACCGGCTCGTAGCTGATGTTGTTCACGCGGAAGAAGTCCGCGAGGTTCAGCTCGGTCGTCGTACCCGTCTGGATGCAGACCGTCGCGCCATCGAGCTCCTTGGCGGAGGTCACGCCGAGAGCGGCAGGCACCATGAAACCCTGACCGTCATAGTAGTTGATGCCAGTGAATTCGAACTTCAGGTCCACGTCGCGCGAGAACGTCCAGGTGGTGTTCCGGGCAAGCATGTCGATTTCACCAGCGGCCAGCGCAGTGAAGCGCGTCTTACCGGTGGTGGGCACGAATTCGACAGCGTCGGAGTCACCAAGCACAGCAGCAGCCACAGCGCGACACACAGCCACGTCGAAGCCACCCCATACGCCGTTGGCGTCAGGCTCCGCGAAGCCCGGCACGCCAGTGGACACGCCGCAGTTAAGCACGCCACGGGCTTTGACGTCGTCGAGCGTGGCGGCACCTGCGGTCCCGGCAGCCAGACCGGCGACAGTCAGTGCGCCCAGAATGACAGATTTTTTCATATTTACCTCTTCCTGATTTCCCGACCGGTCTCGGCCGGTTCGATAACGGGTGACATAGCGCGCCACCCATCGCCAGCTAGTCTCCCCTCTGGCAATGGCGCAAACATTGGGCAAATTCATAGGGAATCGTCAACCGTCCAAGGGATAAACCTACCGAAATTCCAC
>JBCCYG010000245.1:0-3666 GCA_039190145.1 Pseudomonadota bacterium
CTCGTCCCGCTATTTGAGGAAGAGACGTGAAGAAAGATCAAAAGCTGCCGGTGGCCACGCCGGATGTCCCTCCCGCCGCGTTCTTTGAAGACGCGGCCGAGGCCGTTGACCGGCTCGAAGAGCTTTATCGCGCGGCGACCGGTTTCCTGTGCGAGCGCTTTGTCGAGGCGCTGCAGGCCGGCGCGCCCAAGACGCGGTATCGCGCGTATTACCCGGAGATCCGAATCTCGACCTCGTCCTATGCCAGCATCGACTCGCGGCTCTCCTTTGGTCACGTGGCCGAGCCCGGCACCTATGCCACGACGATCACCCGGCCCGATCTCTTTCGGAACTACCTGATCCAGCAGATCGGGCTCGTGATGGAAAACCACGGCATCCGCGTGATGGTCGGGCCGTCTTCGACGCCGATGCCCGTCCACTTCGCCGTGGCGCAGGAGGACGACATTGTCGTGCCGCAGGAAGGGGCTGCGCCTTTTACGCTGCGTGACGTGTTCGACGTGCCGGACCTCTCGACGACGAATGATGAGATCGTGAATGGCTATGGGTTCACTTACCCTGATGGGGCCGCACCTTTGGCTCCTTTCACGGCGCAACGCGTAGACTACTCACTGGCGCGGCTCTCGCATTACACGGCGACCGACGCGGAGCACTTCCAAAACCACGTGCTCTTCACGAACTACCAGTTCTACGTCGAAGAGTTTGAAGCCTATGCGCGCAAGATGCTGGCAGACCCAGAGAGCGGCTACACCAGCTTTGTCGCGACCGGGAACCAGGAGATCACCGATGCGGACGCGCCGATTGACGTGCCCGCAAAGCTCCCGCAGATGCCGACCTATCACCTGAAGCGCGGTGAGAATGCGGGGATCACGCTCGTCAATATCGGCGTGGGTCCGTCGAATGCGAAGACGGCCACCGACCACATCGCCGTCCTCCGCCCCCATGCGTGGATGATGGTGGGGCATTGCGCGGGGCTTAGGAACTCGCAATCGCTGGGGGACTTTGTTCTGGCCCATGCCTATCTCCGCGAGGATCATGTGCTCGACGATGACTTGCCCACTTGGGTGCCGATCCCGGCCCTGGCGGAGATACAGACCTCTCTTGAGGAGGCTGTGGCGGAAGTGTCGGGGCTCAAGGGCTACGAGCTTAAGCGGCTGATGCGGACGGGCACCGTGGCGACCATCGATAACCGGAACTGGGAGCTAAGAGACCAGTCCGGCCCGGTTCAGCGGCTCTCGCAATCTCGCGCGATCGCGCTCGACATGGAAAGCGCCACCATTGCTGCGAACGGATACCGCTTCCGCGTGCCTTACGGGACGCTACTATGCGTGTCGGATAAACCTCTCCACGGGGAGTTGAAGCTGCCTGGGATGGCGACAGACTTCTACAGGACGCAGGTTTTGAGGCATCTGCTCATCGGTATTCGCGCCATGGAAATCGTCCGGGAAATGCCGCTCGAGCGCATTCACAGCCGAAAATTGCGTTCGTTTGAGGAAACTGCCTTCCTCTGACCCCCGAAAACAGCATCAAAATGGCCGTATTCTAAGGAAAACGTGCACTAATTGTTGTGGCATGCCCATAAATACCGCTAAAGTCAGCGAACGAGGCCCGAGATTTGGGCAGTGAAGGAGATAACAAATGGCCAAACCAATGACCAAGACCCAGCTCGTGGCCGCTCTGGCCGAGGAGATGGGCAGCGACAAGAAATCGGCAGCCGCCGCTTTGGACGCTGTCTGCGGGCTGATCACCAAGGAAGTTTCCGGCGGTGGCGCGGTGACGCTTCCCGGCGTGGGCAAGATCTATTGCCGCGAGCGCCCCGAGCGCATGGTGCGCAACCCAGCCACTGGCGAACAGATCAAGAAAGATGCCGACAAGGTCGTGAAGATGACGATCGCGAAGGCTCTGAAAGACAGCGTGAACGGCTGACGCGCCATTACAGGTTTTGGATTGGGGCTGCCTCGACGGGCGGCCCTTTTTCTTTGGGGGTCGTGCTGGCGGGTCGGTCCGGGCCGCCCTCCGGGAGGAGTTGATGGGGAACAAAGAAGGGGGGTGCCGCGTGTCAGTGGCTGGCCTTGCCCGGCGTGGCGGCGTAGGCGGGGCAGATGGATTTTAAAGCGGTGCTCCTCGGGCTTGTTTTCGCCTTTGCCTGGTCCTCGGCCTTTACCTCCGCGCGGATAATCGTGGCGGAGGCGCCGCCGCTTCTGATCCTGTCACTGCGGTTCTTTTTGTCCGGCGCGATTGCCTGTGCGATTGCCTGGGCCTTGGGACAGTCCTTTCGCCTGAGCCGGGCGCAGTGGCGGGCCACGGTGCTTTTCGGCATCTGCCAGAATGCGCTTTATCTCGGGCTCAACTTTGTCGCGATGCAAAGCGTGGAGGCGTCGCTTGCGGCGATCATCGCCTCGGCGATGCCGCTCCTCGTGGCGCTTGCGGGCTGGCTCGTGTTTCGGGAGCGGGTGGGGCTGCTTGGCGTGACGGGGCTCTTCGCCGGGACGCTAGGGGTAGCGCTCATTATGGGGGTGCGGCTCACTGGGGGGGCAGACCTCTACGGTATCGCCCTTTGTGTGATCGGCGTGGTGGCGCTGGCAACCGCGACACTTGCGCTGCGCACAGCTTCCAGCGGCGGGAACTTCATGGCCATCGTGGGCCTCCAGATGCTTGTGGGCGGTGCCGCGCTGGCGGTTCCGGGCTTGCTGTTAGAAACTTGGGACGTGGTTTGGTCCCCCCGGCTCATCGCGGCATTCACTTACACCACGCTTGTTCCGGGGCTCCTGGCTACATTCATTTGGGTGCTTCTCGTCGACCGGATCGGCGCGGTGAAGGCGGCGACCTATCACTTCCTCAATCCGTTCTTTGGCGTGGCCGTAGCCGCTCTTGTACTGGGTGAGACTTTGGGCTGGCTCGATGTTGTGGGCGTTATTGTCATTACTTTGGGCATTCTGGCCGTGCAGATGTCACGGGCGAACACGCATCGGTGAACGGGTGCGTTAAGGGCTGACAGGGTCAGGCGGATCGGGGAAGAGGGCCCATGGACTTGGTCTTTGGATATCTGGCGGGGGTTCTGACGCTCATTAACCCCTGCGTCGTGCCGGTGTTGCCGATCATCCTGGCCACGGCTTTGCAGGCGTCAAAGTGGGGGCCGGTTGCGCTCGCGGCGGGGATGTCTTTGGCTTTTGTCACTTTGGGCGTGTCGATCTCCGCGTTTGGGCGGGCTTTTGGCATCGACGAAGGGATGATTGCAAATGCAGGCGCGGTCATCATGGTGGCATTCGGTCTTGTCCTCCTCGTGCCCCGGTTTTCGGAGAGCTTTGCAACGGCGACGGGAGGATTTGCCGGGCGCGCGGATACTGGCCTCGACGACGTCGATCGCTCCTCCCTCCGTGGCCAATTTTTTACAGGCGCTCTCCTGGGCGCGGTCTGGAGCCCCTGTGTCGGCCCGACCCTAGGCGGCGCGATTGCTTTGGCCTCCACGGGGGAAAACCTCGGCTGGGCCACGGCGATCATGGTCAGCTTCGCGCTGGGCGTCTCCAGCATCATCCTCGCGCTGGGCTACGGTGCCCAATCGGCGCTGAGGTCGCGTGCGGCGTTCATGCGACGCATGTCGGTTTATGCCAGACCTGTGATGGGCGTGATCCTTGTCCTCGTGGGCTTGGGCATTCTTTTCAAAGTTCA
>JBCCYG010000246.1:0-3568 GCA_039190145.1 Pseudomonadota bacterium
CGGCGATGCCCTTTGCCGGGGCTGCGGCGCTTCGCGCGAGCTTGCGATAGGGGTTTTTTGGATGCCGGGGAGGAACTAGTTTCAGGCCATGGTCTCGATCTGGGAATATGCCAATCCGCGCCGGTTCATGGGATGGACCGGGAAGGCGCTGCCGTGGCTTTGGGCGCTGGGCATCGGGCTGACGGCGCTTGGCCTGATCTGGGGGTTCTTCTTTACCGGTGATGACTTCCGCATGGGCTCCACCGTTAAGATCATCTACATCCATGTGCCTTCCGCGCTCATGGCGATTAACGGGTACTTCCTGATGTTTGCAGCGGCGCTGATCTGGCTCATCCGGCGCCAGCCTGTTTCGGCCCTAGTGGGCCGCGCGGCGGCACCGGTGGGGCTCGTGATGACACTCATCGGGCTCTTCACTGGGGCGATCTGGGGCCAGCCGATGTGGGGCACATGGTGGGCCTGGGACCCGCGGCTGACGTCGTTTCTGATCCTGGCGCTCTTTTACCTGGGCTATATCGCGCTTTGGGAGGCGATTAGCGATAATGAGCTGGCCGCGGACCTCACAGCGATGCTTGCCATCGTGGGCTCGGTCTTTGCGGTGCTCTCGCGCTATGCCGCGCGGTTCTGGAACCAGGGGCTGCATCAGGGGACGTCCGTGCCCGTGGCCACGGGCGGGCGCACCATTGATGACTATTTCTTTTGGCCGCTCGCGATCACCATGGTGGGGTTCTTTGTCCTCTTTGTGGCACTGACGCTCGTGCGGGCGCGAACGGAAGTGCGCGCGCGGCGCTTGAGCGTGCTGACGGCGCGGGAGGCGGCCTAATGGATCTCGGCCAGTATGCTTTCGAAGTGTTGACGGCCTATGCGGGCACGGCGCTCCTCCTTGCGGCGATCAGTGTGCTGACACTGCGCCGCGCGCGGCGGGTGAAGCGGGCGCTTGAGGAAGCGGAGGCGCGGCGTGGGTAGGCTCTTTATGCTTTTGCCGCCGGCGCTCTTTCTGGCGATGGCGGGCGTTTTTTACGCGGGCATGTTTCGGGAGAACCCGGACGATTTGCCATCGGCGCTGTTGGGGCAGGTGGCGCCCGCGCTGCCGGGGCCGCCCGTGAGAGGGACGGAGGCGCTAGAGAACCTCACCGAGGGTGAAGTGACGCTCGTCAATTTCTGGGCCTCCTGGTGCCCGCCCTGCCGCGCGGAGCATCCGAACCTTCTCAATCTCGAGGCGCAGGGGTTTCGGATTGTGGGCGTGAATTTCCGCGATGACCCCTCGGCGGCTGCGCAGTACCTCATCGACGATGACAATCCGTTTGCGGCCACGTCGGTGGACCCCAGTGGGCGCGTCTCTCTCGACTGGGGTGTTTCGGCGCCGCCGGAAACCTTCATCCTTGCCCCCGATGGTACGGTGCTGCACCGCTACATCGGCCCGCTCATCGGATCGCAATACGAGCAGCAATTCCTGCCCGCGTTGCAAGAGGCGCTTGCAGGGCGGCCGAGCGGCTAACCCCTTCATCTTTCCAAAATTACTCCCGCCGGAGGCACTCCCGGCGGCGCAACGGGCGCAAGCCCTTAAGCAGCGACCGTCGTGCCCTCTTTCGACTCTTTGGCGAGATTGCGCAGCACGTAGTGAAGCACGCCGCCGTTTTCGATGTATTCGATCTCCACCGCCGTATCGATCCGGCATTTGAGCTCGATTTCCACCTCTTCGCCGTCAGCGCGGGTGATGATGGCCGGGACGGTTTGGAGCGGTCTGACGAATTCGAGGCCGAGGATGTCGACCTTTTCGTCGCCTTTTAGGCCGAGCGTTTTGCGCGTCACGCCGCCGGTGAATTCAAACGGGATCACCCCCATGCCGACGAGGTTTGAGCGGTGGATGCGCTCAAAGCTTTCGGCGATCACGGCTTTGACGCCGAGCAGATTTGTGCCCTTGGCGGCCCAGTCACGGGAGGAGCCCGCGCCGTATTGCTCGCCGCCAAAGACGACGAGCGGCGTGCCGTCTTCTTGGTAGGCCATGGAGGCGTCGAAGACCGAGGTCTGCTCCCCATCGGGGCCGAGGGTGTAGCCACCCTCTACGCCGTCCAGCATCTCGTTTTTGATGCGGATATTGGCGAAGGTGCCCCGCATCATGACCTCGTGGTTGCCGCGGCGCGAGCCGTAGGAGTTGAACTCGCGGGGGCGGACCTGGCGGTCGGTGAGGTACTGGCCAGCGGGTGTCGTTTCCTTAAAGGAGCCCGCGGGCGAGATGTGGTCGGTCGTGATCATGTCGCCCAGGATGAGGAGCGGCTTTGCGCCGAGGATGTTCTCGATGCGCTTTGTCTCCATGGTCATGCCTTGGAAATAGGGCGGGTTTTGGATGTAGGTGGAGCTTGACGGCCAATCATAGGTTTCCTGGTCCGGGACGCTGACGCCGCGCCATTTGTCGTCGCCCTTGAAGACGTCGGCGTATTTCTCTTGGAATGCCTGGCGCGTCACCGTTTTCTCCACGAGTTCCGCGATCTCCTGCTGCGTGGGCCAGATGTCTTTGAGGTAGACATCTACGCCTTCGGGCGTTTGGCCGAGCGGCTCGGTCGTCAGGTCGATATCCATGGTGCCGGCGAGCGCGTAGGCCACGACGAGGGGCGGGGAGGCGAGGTAGTTGGCGCGCACATCGGGAGAGATGCGGCCCTCGAAATTGCGATTACCGGAGAGGACGGAGGTGGCGACTAGGTCGCCTTCCGCAATCGCATTGGAAATCTCAGGGATGCCCAGCGGGCCTGAATTGCCGATACAAGTGGTGCAGCCGTAGCCTACGAGGTGGAAGCCCAGCGCATCGAGATCGTCCTGCAATTCGGCGGCTTCGAGATAGGCGCTGACAACCTGCGAGCCGGGGGCGAGGGAGGTTTTGACCCACGGTTTGGAGTTGAGCCCCAGTTCGTGCGCTTTGCGTGCCACGAGGCCCGCGCCGATCATCACATAGGGGTTCGATGTGTTGGTGCAGGACGTGATGGAGGCGATGACGACCTTGCCCGATTGCATGTCGTAGTCGCGGCCTTCGACGGGGACTTTCTTGTCGAGCGGGCGCTTGAAGGTCTCTTCCATCTCGCGGCGGAAGGCGGCCTTGGCGTCGGTCAGTGCCACGAAATCCTGCGGGCGTTTGGGGCCCGAGATCGCGGGGACGATCGTGCCCATATCGAGGTGGAGCGTGTCGGTGTAGATCGGCGCATAGTCCGCGCCGCGCCAGAAGCCGTTTTCTTTGGCATAGGCCTCCACGAGGGCGATGCGGTCTTCGTCGCGGCCGGTTTGGCGCAGGTAGCGGAGTGTTTCGCCGTCGATGGGGAAGAAGCCGCAGGTGGCGCCGTATTCTGGGGCCATATTGGCGATGGTGGCGCGGTCAGCGAGCGGGAGCGTGTCGAGCCCCGCGCCGAAGAATTCGACGAATTTGCCAACGACGCCTTTGGCACGAAGCATCTCCACGACCTTAAGCACGAGGTCGGTGCCGGTGGTGCCTTCGACCATTTGGCCGGTGAGTTCGAAGCCGATCACCTCGGGAATGAGCATGGAGATGGGTTGGCCAAGCATGGCGGCCTCTGCCTCGATC
>JBCCYG010000247.1:0-3552 GCA_039190145.1 Pseudomonadota bacterium
CCCGCCCGCATCGGTCACACCCGGTCCCGTCGGCAGGGGGAGCGGCGCGAATTGCACCACACGGTGCCCGGCCACGGCGGCCTGCCAAGCGGCATCATCCAGGTACAAAGCGGCCGGTGGCGCAGGCTTATAGACCGAGTCAAGTCGCCCCTTCGCGGTCATCGCCTCGCGTCGCGCATCATACTGGTCCTCAATCGCCTCCCACCGCGCCTGACGCGCCGCACTCACCTGATCATCGAGCGTGATCACCGCCCCGTTCAGGTAGTCAAAAAGCGTCTCCAAGCGCTCATGGAAAAACGGCAACCAATGCTCGCACCCTTGATGCTTTCGCCCGGCAGACACGGCCTCATAGAGCGGGTCATCCGCCCCCGCCGCGCCGAATTCGAGCCGGTAATTCTGCCGAAACCGGGTGACGGAAGCGTCATCCAGGATGACCTCGGAAACCGGCGCCAGCTCGACGGCCTCGAGCGTCTCCACCGTGCGCTGCGTCGCGGGGTCAAAGCGCCGCGCGCCATCGAGCACATCGCCAAAAAGATCGAGCCGCACCGGCCCTCCCTGCCCCGGTGGAAAAATGTCGATGAGCCCGCCGCGGACCGCGTAATCGCCAGGCTCCATCACAGTAGGTGACTGAGAAAAGCCCATGCGCACGAGAAACGCCCGCAGCGCGTCTTCATCAATCCGCCCGTCGACTTGAGCTGAAAACGCCGCTTCGCGCAGCACCCCTCGCGCGGGCACCCGCTGGGTCGCTGCATTGAGCGTTGTGAGCAGCACGTACCGTTCCGGCATCCCATGCACGAGCGCCGCCAGCGTCGACATCCGTGCCGCGCTCACATCGGCGTTGGGCGACACGCGGTCATAGGGCAAGCAATCCCAGCTCGGAAAGACCAATACCGGCATGTCCGGCGCGTAAAACGCCAGCGCCGCCCGCATCGCCTCAAGCCGCTTATCATCGCGCGCTACATGGGCGACTGCGCCATGCTCGGCCACTTCGCGCAGGATCAGCTCCGCGTCAAAGCCCTCCGGCGCGCCGGATTTGGTGATATATGTTGGGTCAGCCATCAGAGGCGCTTCACTTACGCGCCCCGCCCCGATCGTCAAGGATCAGAGCGCGCCAAGCTGCAGGTTCTGATACATTCCAAAGATCGCGGTCACGAAAACGGCGAGAATCCCGATCACTTGGGTCCAGAAACGGTGCCGCATGAGCGCCTTATGGAGTGCCTCACCCTCTAGCTCCCGATCCCGTATCCGCATCGCAGTAGTAAGAGCCATGGCCCCCACGAAGGTCAGCGGGAAAAGGAGCACAAAAACAGCCTGAGCGAACTCCACCCAGTACCAAAACGCAAGCATCGCGAGCATCGTATGGGCAAAGCACACAAACCCAATGAGCCAGAGCCCCGAGACCTGCCCGATGAGCAGAAGCCGACGCACTTGGATGTCCACCAGTGCCTCTAGATCGGCCCGCGCCGCCCCGCCGGAGCGCTTCGCCCGCTGGATCATGTCAAATGGGATGCCAATCACCCAATAGGAGGCCGAAGACCACACCACGGCCAACGCGATCCAAAACCACAGGCTCGAAAATGACCGCATATCGATCACTTCGAACAGGGTAGAATAAATGTCCAAGCGTGGCCTCTCTTCGTTGTGGCGTTCCTACTAGTAGGCAGGTCGACCGCGCGAAAGACCGAAGACCGGAAAAGCTTGAGAAGTCCCGCGGGCCGTGTCACTCACACCACTCAAAAGACTGTAAGACTTCATGACCCACGCGCCTTTTCCGTCTGCCCGCCCCCGCCGCCTCCGCTCGAGCGCCGCGCTCAGGGCCCTCGTTTCCGAAAACACGCTCACACCGGCCGATTTCATCTGGCCGATCTTCGTGATGGACGGAAAAAACGAGGAGGAGCCGGTGCCCTCCATGCCCGGGGTCCTGCGCCGCACCGTCGACCGCGTCGGCGCCGCAGCACAGGAGGCCTGGTCGCTTGGCATCCCGGCGATCTGCATCTTTCCTTACACAGATCCCTCGCTCAAAACCGAGGACTGCGCCGAGGCGTGGAACCCTGACAATCTGTCGAACCTCGCCACGCGGGCCATCAAGGATGCCTGCCCCGAGATCGCGATCATGACCGACATCGCCCTCGATCCCTACAACATCAACGGCCATGACGGATACGTGGAGAACGGCGAGATCGTGAACGACCGTACCGTCGAAGCTCTCGTCAAAATGGCCCTCGTCCAGGCCGAAGCGGGCGCTGACATCCTCGGCCCCTCTGACATGATGGATGGCCGCGTCGGCGCAATCCGCGACGCGCTCGAGGATGAGGGGCATCAGAACGTGGCGATCCTGAGCTATGCCGCCAAATATGCCTCTGCTTTCTACGGCCCCTTCCGCGATGCGGTTGGCGCTTCCGGCGCGCTCACGGGCGACAAGAAAACCTATCAAATGGACCCGGCCAATGGGGATGAAGCGCTCTCCATGATCGCGCGCGACCTCGCCGAAGGGGCGGATATGGTCATGGTCAAACCGGGCCTGCCTTATCTCGACATCTGCTGGCGCGTGAAGGAGGCCTTTGGCGTGCCCACCTTCGCCTACCAGGTCTCTGGTGAATACGCGATGATCAAGGCCGCCGCTCAAAATGATTGGATCGACGGCGAGAAAGCTATGATGGAAAGCCTCATGGCGTTCAAACGCGCCGGCTGCGACGGGGTGCTCACCTATTTCGCCCGGGACGCTGCGCGACTTCTGGCCAACCGCTAAACCGTGAGGTGACAGCGCGCGAAAATCCGCGTATTGTTGTTTTATCGAGACCGGGCCAACCCGGCAGAGCAGTAATCAGGCAGGACAATGACCTATACCAGACGGACCTTTTCCCTCGGGCTATTGGCGGGCACGGCGGGCCTTGCGGCCTGCGGCAATGGGGTGGGCAACGATAACGGCCCGCGCATTGATGCGCGCGTCGATCAAACGCTCAACTTCATGTACTCGCGTTATCCCGGCACAGTATCTCTCGCCGACAAAAGCACTGGCATGCTTGTGATGCCGGTGATCACCGAGGCAGGCTTTGGCTTCGGCGGCTCTTTCGGGCGCGGGGCCCTACGCGTAAGCGACGCGACGATCGATTACTATTCCGCCACCTCCGCCTCGGCGGGCCTCCAGATCGGCGCACAGCAATTCGCCCATGTCCTCTTCTTCATGACCGATGAAGCGCTTCTCGACTTCCGCCGCTCCCCAGGATGGGCTGCAGGGGCGGATATCGAATATGCCATCCAGGATCGCGGCGAAAACATCCGGGCTGAGACCACGACGTCCCTCGCCCCGGTCATAGCGGCAATCTTTGGTCAGGCAGGCTTCCGACTGGGTGCCACCCTCGAAGGCACTAAGTACACGCGCATCATTCCGTAGCGGCGGACCGGAAGAACCCGCTTTCCATTACCGCCCGCGCCCCCTAAAGCGCGGGCGCAATCATTTTGAGGAGCCGCCGCCATGGAGCTGCGCAACATCGCCATCATCGCGCATGTCGACCACGGGAAAACCACCCTCGTGGACGAACTCCTCAAGCA
>JBCCYG010000248.1:0-3551 GCA_039190145.1 Pseudomonadota bacterium
GTCCTTGGCCTTTACTCCCTCGACGCCCGCCGGGTTGTCAGAGCCGTAGACCTCCGTCACCTCGTGGAACCAGAGCGGTTCGATCTTTGGGTTTTTGAACAGGCGATCCTGCAAGATCTTCTCCGCGCGGAGCTCATCGCGGCGGTGGATGAGTGTCACTTTGGAGGCGAAATTTGTGAGGAAAAGTGCCTCTTCCACGGCGGTATTGCCGCCGCCCACGACGACGATCTCTTGCCCGCGATAGAAAAACCCGTCGCAGGTTGCGCAGGCAGAAACCCCAAAGCCCTTGAATTTCTCTTCGCTTTCGAGGCCGAGCCATTTGGCTCGCGCGCCGGTGGCAAGGATAATGGCGTCGGCGATGTATTCGGTCCCGCTGTCAGACTGGCAAACATAGGGGCGAGAGGAGAAATCAATAGACGAGATAATGTCGTGCACGATCTCGCAGCCCATTGCCTTGGCATGGGCTTCCATCCGGACCATGAGATCGGGACCCTGCACCTCGGTGTCGCCGGGCCAGTTTTCCACCTCTGTCGTCGTAGTGAGCTGGCCGCCCGGTTCGAGCCCTTGGACAAGGACCGGCTCCAGCATCGCACGCGCTGCGTAGACGCCTGCAGTGTAACCCGCAGGGCCAGAGCCCACGATGAGAACTTTCATTTTGCGCTGCTCGGCCATCGTTCCCTCCAGAATCTGAGACAAAGATATAGGCTGGCCATTGCGAGGCTGAAAGGGGGCTTGCTGAGGTCAAAGATGAGGTCTGCTGCGTTGCAAAAAATTGCGCAGCCTTGAAATATTGTTGCGCATCCGGCGGCCATGACCTAAGAAACCGAAAACCAAAGGACCTCTAATGCCAGCCCACCGCCTTGATGAGATCGACCGCATGATCCTGGCTGAGCTCCAGGCGGACGGGCGGATGACGAATGTTGAACTCGCCAAACGCGTGGGCATCTCTGCCCCGCCTTGCCTGCGCCGGGTGCGCACGCTGGAGGAGGCAGGCTACATTCGCGGTTATCACGCAGAGGTCGATGCCCGCGCGCTAGGCTTTGAGGTCAAGGTCTTTGCCCATGTGGGCCTTGCGAGCCAAGCGGAGGCTGACCTTTCTGCCTTTGAAGAACGGTGCCGCCAATGGCCACTCGTGCGCGAGTGCCACATGCTCAACGGCGAAGTCGATTTTATTCTGAAATGCGTCGCGCCGGATCTGAGTACGTTCCAATCATTTCTGACCGAAGAGCTGCTTAAGGCTGACAACGTGGCTCAGGTGAAAACGTCGCTCGTTATCCGCGGCGAAAAGGACGAACCGGGCGTGCCATTTGACGTCCTAGAGCAACGGCTGGCGCGCGAGGCCTAAGCTGCCCGGGCTTTCAGTAGAGGTCGGGCTGTTCTTCCGCCTGGCGCGACACGCGGAGCGGACCGAACTCTGCAAGATCGCGGAGATGCGGGAAGAGTGAAAGATAAAGCGTCTTAATCTCAGGGCGTTGCATGTGGCGCACGGCATCCCCAGGATGGAAGCTCTCAACAACCATGTCAGCCGCACGGATGCATCCGTGATGTTTCAGCGCAAGGTGGAAAACGCGGACGGGGCTCGGCGGGCGGACGGCAAACACGTACTCCCCGTCAATGAGATCATTTGCGGGCACCATTAGACCACGATTGGCTTGGTAGAGGCGCGCGCCAAACCCCAAGAGAAGATCGTGGGACGGGTGGTGCACACCCATGGCATTTTGCGCGATGCGGGTGAGTTGACCGGCTTCCTCGCTTTGACCGGCAGCGCCGGGAACGAGGGTGGTCGCGCCCTTCCAAAGGACGGGCTGAGCGCCAGCATCGATCGTGTTCACTTTCATGCCGGGCTGAATGTCTTCGATGGCAGTGGGTCCATCGGGCGTGGTGATCAGCGTCCCGCGGGCAAAGGCCATAAAAGGCGCTTCAAAGAGGGCGGTGGCAGGAGCAAGCTTGGCGGCCACGTGGCCGTCGCCATCGGCGGCCAGGTAGGCGACCTCGTATTTGCGCATGAGGGGCCGAGTGCGCTGAGGTCGCCCATCTGAGCGAATTACCATTCCGGTGCGCTGAGGAGGGCTCAGCGGCGTAATTTCACGCGTGCTGTTATCAGCGTGAAGGGGACGGTTCATGAACAACACCTACATCACGGTGCGATCCCGGCCCCCACGGCGTTTTCGCGATTACGAAAACAAAAAGCCTCGAATCGGGCCAATCTGTCAAAATTGAAAAGCGATTGGCGGTGTTTCCCGTCCAATCGCTTTCTCAGGCGAGTTTTGTTTCCCGCGTGGCAACACCGCCGCCATAATTCATAGGCGGGGCAGTCATGCCTATGCCGTCTTTCTTAGGCGTTCGCGCGCTTGCGCTCGAGCTTAGCCACGGCCTCCCGGGCCGCTTGGCGTGCTTGGCGCGCGAAAGGCAGTGTGTTTGCTACCTCTTCTGCCTTCTTCGCTTCTTCAATGACCGCGGTCATCCAACGCTTCCTACTCATGATCCTTGCTCCCACAGCGAGTTGCGATGGTGTCGGTATCGCAGGGTAATGCGACTGGGCTTGGGCGGCATTTGTGTAAAGTCTGGGTCTAATTGCGCCGAAAAATGGCGCGCTTCAAAGGCGTATCGCCGAAATAAGGCGGCCGTAATCTGCCTCTTTGAGGTGAACCGAGCGTCGATAAGAGTAAAAGCGGTCCGGGTCCGAATAGGTACAGTGGCGGGTCCAGCCCGCCTCGCCAATGCCGGCATCTCTGAGGCGGCGCAGGCCATAGGCCGGCAAGTCGAACTGTGCCCGATCGCCTGCGCCGGCCGCGAAGAATTGGCTGTTGCTCGGGTCCTCGTCCAGGAAACGCTCGACGAATTCCGGGCCCACCTCATAGGCATGTTGGCTTATCGAAGGGCCGATTGCGGCGCGTATCCGCTCCCGCCGGGCGCCGAGCGCTACCATCGCGCTCACCGTGGCCTCAAGGATGCCGTCCATGGCCCCCTTCCAGCCCGCATGGGCGGCGCCGATAACGCCGGCTTCGGGCTCAGCGAAGAGCACAGGCTGGCAGTCCGCGGTAAGCACACCAAGCGAGATCCCTGCCACGTCAGTCACCATGGCATCGGCGGTCTCACCCGCGTCTTTCATGCTGCGCACTGTCACAACGTCGGCTGAGTGAACCTGATACTCGGTTACGAGGTCCTTTGTGCCCATGGCCGCTGCCACCCGCTGGCGGTTGAGTTGAACGATTTCATCTTGGTCCGACGATCCCGCCCCGCAATTCAGCCCCGCAAAGACACCAGAGGAAGCGCCGCCTTTCCGGGTGAAAAAGGCGTGGCGGGTGCCCGTGAGCAGGTCGGATGTAATCGTCTCGAGCGTCATGGCAGCAGCGAAATCGTGGCGCAGGCAGAAGGGAGGGTCAAGGCGTGACCGGGCGCCTCCTCAAGCTCCAGCCAATGAAGGCGAGACCTGCAAAAAGCATGGGCAACGACAGGAGCTGCCCCATGGTGATGCCCAAGGAGCCCGCGCTAACGACCCAGCCAGCAGGGTTGTCGGCGGTAATAAACTGCGCATCCGCCTGACGATA
>JBCCYG010000249.1:0-3546 GCA_039190145.1 Pseudomonadota bacterium
GCCTCTGAGAACGGTGTGGATGAGGCGAAGGCCAACGAGGTTTGGAACCTTCTCGATAAGTTTGCGAATTACGGATTTAACAAGTCGCATGCCGCCGCCTATGCGGTGGTGAGTTACCAGACGGCGTGGCTCAAGGCGAACCACCCGGTGGAGTTTATGGCGGGTGTCATGAACTGCGATCTGCATCTGACGGACAAGCTCGCGGTCTATTTCAACGAGGTGAAGAAGACGCTCGGGCTGCCCTATGTGCCGCCTTGCGTAAACCGGTCTGAGGCGACGTTTACCGTCCGCGACGGGGCGCTTGTTTACGCGTTGGGCGCGCTCAAGAATGTGGGCGTCGAGGCGATGCGGCTTGTCACCGATGGCCGGGGGGAAAAGCCCTTTGCGACGCTTTTTGATTTCGCGCGGCGGGTGGATCTGAAGCGCGTGGGCAAGCGGCCTTTGGAGATGCTGGCGCGGGCCGGGGCCTTTGATGTGCTTGATCCAAACCGGCGACGGGTCTTTGACTCGCTCGATGCGTTGGTGGCGTATTCGGCGGCGGTTCACGATCAGAAATCGTCGAATCAAGTGTCCTTGTTCGGCGAAGCGGGGGAGGATATGCCGGAACCACGGCTCTCACCAGCGGCCGATTGGCTTCCAGCCGAGCGGCTCGGTGAAGAGTTCACGGCCGTCGGTTTTTATCTCTCCGGGCATCCGCTGGATGACTATATGGCGCCGCTCAAGCGTACGGGCGTGATGACGCTCGATGACATCACCGCCAAGGCTGAGGGCTCCCCTCTCGTGGGCAAGATGGCGGGGACGGTGACAGGCCGACAGGAGCGAAAGTCAGCGCGTGGAAACAGGTTTGCCTTTGTGCAGCTCAGCGACCCCACAGGGGCCTATGAGGTCACGATGTTCTCGGACACTCTCGAGAAGGCGCGGGAGCATCTGGAGAGCGGCGCGAAGGTCGTGGTTCAGGTCGAAGCCACGATGGAGGCGGACCAGCTCAAGCTCCTTGGCCGGGCGGTCACGCCCATCGACAATGCCGTGGCGCAGGCAGGCTCCTCTGGTCTGAAGGTTTTTGTGGAAGACGTGTCGGCGGTGCCGTCAGTTGCCCACGTTTTCGACGATTTGCGAGATGACGCGAAACGCGGGGCGAAAGGGCCGATCCATTTTTGCCTGATGAGCGATGGGCTCCCTGGAGAGGTCGAGCTTGAACTTGGCGCTGATTTCCCTGTCTCGCCGCAGATCAAATCCATGCTAAAGTCTCTGCCCGGGGTGCTGATGGTGGAGGAATTGTGACGCGGGCGTTTTTGGTTGTGTTTTTTTTAGCAGGTTGTGCTGAACTTGCTGACTTGGAAGTCGTGGATGGTGCGCCGCCCGAGGGTACGATTGAGGCGGTGGAAGCTGTGTCTGCCGACGTGCCGCTTTTGCCGAGCGACGGTGCGGCGTCGGAGTCGGCTATGGAGCCGGAGAGGGGGTTCTTTGGCCGTCTTTTAGAGCGCGGGCGGGCTGCTGAGGCTGCGTCGCCGGACGGCGATGCTTCCATGCAGGAGGTGGCGTCACCCGCGCCACGGCGAGGCGTACTCGGAGGCATTTTCGGCGGCGGCAGCGGACGCGGCGATGAGAATGGCCAAGTGAGGCTCGCCTATGGCGACATCATCCCAGCCTGCGGCACAGAGCGAGGGGCCCTCGGCAAAGAGGTCGCCAGATACCCCGAGCGCGGCAGTGGCTACCGCATCTATGACACGAACCCGACAACGATCGCCCTAAGGGAGCATTACATTACCGGTTTCAAAGATGGCTGCCCTCGGAAGTTTCTCGCGGCGCTTGCCATTTTCGGCGGGCCACAGATCTATGAAGCCACGCGGGAGAATGATGCGCGTCATGAGACGAACCTGACCGATACGGACCTTGAGTATAAGGCGATCCGAGAGCGGGTCTGCGGGGCACCCATGGGACGGACTTGCCCCCAGCGGCGGTTTCAGCGTTTGGAGCGGGAGGCGGTGTTTGTGAGCGTCTACAGGCGATTTGGGACAAACCCGACCTGGGCCGACCTGTTGATCTATGACGGCGAGGTCGTGGCGAAGGATTTCAAGTCAGTCAGGTGACGTTGGGCCTTGCACTTTGGCCAGGGAGCGGAGATTGCGAGGCAGCCAATCGGGGAGATAGCCATGACAAAGGGCATTATGGTCTGTGGCCACGGCAGCCGCGCAAAGATCGCCGAGGAGGAGTTTGCGCTCCTCGCCAAGGGCCTGCGCGCACGGTACCCGGATATGCCGGTGGAGTATGGCTTTCTCGAGTATTCCGCGCCCAATATTCACATGGGGCTCGACCGGCTGCGCGAGGTGGGTGTGACGGAAATCCTGGCAGTGCCGGGCATGCTTTTTGCCGCGACGCATGCCAAGAACGACATCCCCTCGGTGCTCACGACCTATCAAGAGAAACATGCCGGACTGACCGTGCGCTACGGCCGCGAGTTGGGGCTGCATCCGCAAATGATCGCGGCCTTTCAGGCGCGTATTCTTGAGGCGCTTGGGGTCGATCACGTCCATGACGGGGACCTCTACGACACGATGCTCGTTGTGGTGGGGCGGGGGACATCGGATACGCTCGCCAATGCAGAGGCGGCGCGGCTCACGCGGATCGTGGCGGAGAATTTGGGTTTTGGGTGGTCTGAGACCGTCTATTCCGGGGTGACGTATCCGTCGGTGGGTCGCGGGCTCGAGATGGCGCTGAAGCTTGGGTACAAGCGGGTGGTCGTTGCGCCTTACTTCCTCTTTTCCGGGCGGCTCATTGACCGGATTTATGCCTATGTCGACCGCGTGGCGGAGACCGCGCCGGGGGTGGAAGTCTTCAAGGCGCATCACCTGGCGGACCAGGCCCATGTGATCGACACGTTCGTTGAGCGGATAACCGAGGCCGATACCGGGGTCATGGTCGATGACCGCGATCTCATGGCTTCCTTCAAAGAGCGGCTGGCGCGGGGCGAGGTGGATGTGCATCACCACCACGCGGAGTATCGCGACCCTCTCGACGACGAGGCAGGGGGGCATGCTCATGACCACGACCACGGGCATGATCACGATCATCACGACCACGACCATGGCCATCATCACCATCACCATGGGCATTCGCATGGCGTCTATCGCCACATTGCGCATCCGAACGGGCCGAGGACGATGATTGATGAGGGCGTGTGCTGCTGCTTTATGAGCCAGTTCCCGCAAGAGGTGATCGATGAGGAACGTGCTTTGCGAGCCGAGAGCGCCCGAACTCTTTGAAAGAGTTCGGTCCGAAATCTTTTGAAGATTTCGGGGCTCAGTAGTGAGGCGGGCGCTCGTCTCCGAGGATGACGCCGCCGTCGGCGTCCCGGCCGGCTTCGCGCTCCATGAGCATCTGCACTTGTTTCGTAAGCCGCGCGATCTCCGCATCTTGGCGAGCGATGACCTCGCTCAACTCGTCGGTGACACGCTCCAGATGCGCGAGCTTTTCCTCGATTTTGCTCATGGTGGCTCAATACCCCACCAGCCGGGTTTGCCAAGGGGGGGCGGCCCGGTTAAAGGA
>JBCCYG010000250.1:0-3499 GCA_039190145.1 Pseudomonadota bacterium
GCCCCGACAAAATCCGCGTTAATGCGCTCGCGCCCGGCTGGGTGCTGACGCAAAAGCAAAAAGACATGTGGGTGACCGAGGAAGGCCTCGCCGCGCACCTCCAACGGCAATGTCTCAAGGACCCGCTAGCGCCCGAAGACATCGTCGGCGGCACGCTCTTCCTGGCCTCGGACGCATCAAAAGCCATGACCGGTCAGGCGCTCGTCATCGATGGCGGGGTGGTGGTGACCGGATGAATACTCAGGCGCAAAAGGCTGACTGGATCGCCGTAGACTGGGGCACCTCGCGCCTGCGGGCCTGGGCCATGACCGCCTCAGGGGCGGAGCTTTGGTCCGGTGCCTCAGACAAGGGCATGGGCGTGCTTAAGCCCGAACACTTTGAAGGCGCGCTCCTTGATGTGGTAGCGCCGATGCTCGGCACGGGGCCGCTTGATGTGATCGCCTGCGGTATGGTCGGCTCCCGCCAAGGCTGGGTCGAGGCGCCTTACGCCTCCGCGCCCTGCCCCGCGCTCCCCGAGGGTTTCGCCAAACCCCAAACGCAAAACCCACTCCTCCGCGTCCATGTGATCCCAGGCGTGAAGCAGGAAAAGAACCCGGACGTCATGCGCGGCGAAGAAACTCAGATCGCTGGTTTTCTAGCACTCAATGACAATTGGGACGGCATCGTCTGCCTCCCTGGCACACACACCAAGTGGGCCGAGGTCAGCGCGGGAGAGATCGTCAGCTTCCGCACTTTCATGACCGGCGAGCTCTTCGCGCTGATCTCGGATCACTCCGTTTTGCGCCACACAATCGCTCCCACGGGTTGGGACGACGACGCTTTCGCGGAGGCCGTCACCGACGCCATGGCCAAGCCCGAACAGATCGCCGCGAGCCTTTTCACGTTACGCGCCGCAGACCTCCTTCAGGGCCTCGAAGGCCACAAAGCCCGCGCCCGCCTCTCCGGCCTCCTTATCGGGGCGGAACTCGCGGCCGCGCGACCCTACTGGCTCGGCCAACAAGTCGCCGTCATCGGGGCCACCGCCATCAGCCAAATCTACGGGTCCGCGCTCGCGGCCCAGGGCGTGCCCGCCACCATTGCCGACGGCCCCCGCATGACCCTCGCTGGCCTCACCGCCGCTTACAAAAAGCTGAGAAGCTAAATGTCACTCCCGATTATCGCCATTCTCCGGGGCATCACGCCCGCTGAGGCCGTCCCCGTCACGCAGGCTCTCTTAGATGCTGGCATCGACCGCATCGAAGTCCCGCTAAACTCTCCCGACCCTTTCGACAGCATCGCTGCCATGGCAAGAGCTTTTCCAAACGCGCTTATCGGTGCGGGCACGGTGCTCACCGTGGACGAAGTAACGCAGGTCGAAAGGGCTGGCGGTCAGCTCGTCGTGTCCCCCAATTGCGATACCGCGGTCATTGGCGCGACGGTCGCCAAGGGTATGCAGTCCTGGCCCGGGATTTTCACACCATCAGAGGCTTTTGCCGCGCTGAACGCGGGCGCCACCGGTCTCAAGCTCTTCCCCGGCAACATGGCGGGGCCCGGCGGCCTGAAAGCGATCCGCGCGGTGCTGCCGCCCGGCACCCAAGTCTATGCCGTGGGCGGCGCAGGCCCTGAGAACTTCGCCGAGTGGATCAGCGCCAGCGCAGACGGCTTCGGCATCGGCTCGGCCCTTTACAAACCGGGCATGTCAGCCGACGACATCGACACCCGTGCCGCAAGCATCGTGAAAGCCTATAAGGACGCCACCCATGGCTGACGTCTTCGACGCCCATAACTGCATCCTCGGCGAGGGCCCGCTTTGGCATCCCGAGCGGCAGGAACTTTTCTGGTTCGACATCATCGGCAAGCAGCTCCGCTCCAAGGCACGCATCTGGGACTTTGAGGAATACGTATCTGCTGCAGGCTGGGTCGACCGGGACACGCTCCTCGTCGCCTCCGCCACTGCCCTCTTTCGCTTTGACCTCGCCACGGGCTGGCGCGAAGACATCGTGCCGCTCGAAGTAGACAATGACACCACCCGCTCCAACGATGGCCGCGCGGATCCTTGGGGTGGCTTCTGGATCGGCACGATGGGCGTAAAGCTCGAGCCCGAAGCAGGCGCGATCTATCGGTACTACCGGGGCGAGGTGACCAAGCTTTACAGTAACATCACCGTCTCAAACGCCATCTGCTTCGCGCCTGATAGAAGCTGTGCCTACTGGACCGACACCGCGCGCGCCCAGATCATGCGCCAACCGCTCGACCCTGACTTTGGCTGGCCGGAAGGTCCCGCCGAAATCCTCATCGACATGACCAAAGAGGGCCTGCGCCCGGATGGCGCCGTAGTCGATGCCGAAGGCAACATCTGGAACGCGCAATGGGGCTCTGCCCGCGTCGCCGTCTATTCACCCGAGGGAAAATTCCTCGACGACTACGCCGTCGGCGGGCGCCAAAGCTCGTGTCCCGCTTTCGGTGGCGACGGCTTTAATGACCTTTATGTGACCACCGCCGCCGAAGACCTAGAAGGCGAGCATGAAGGCCGCACCTATGTCGAAAGGGGCGCGGGCCGCGGTCTCCCCGAATATCAGGTGATCTTGTGAAGCGAACGCTCGGCGTCTGCTACTATCCGGAGCATTGGCCCCGCGAGATGTGGGAAGCCGACGCCGCCGAGATGGCCGAAACAGGCCTCACCTGGGTCCGCATCGGGGAGTTTGCCTGGTCCCGGATCGAGCCCGAGCCGGGCAAATTCGACTGGTCTTGGCTCGATGAGGCCGTGGAGGTGCTCAAGGGCGCGGGCCTCAAGGTGGTCATGGGTACGCCCACTGCAACCCCGCCGCGATGGATGCTCGACAAGCACCCCGACATGCTCGCCCGCGATGCCCAAGGCCGCGAGCGAGGTTTCGGCTCCCGCCGGCACTACTGCTTTTCCCATGACGGATACCGCGAGGACGCCCGCCGCATCGCCACGCTCTTTGCCGAGCGCTACGGCGACAAGGTCGACGCCTGGCAAACCGATAATGAGTATGACTGCCACGACACTGCGATCTCCTACTCCCCCAATGCAGCCAAAGCCTTTAAGGATTGGCTCGCCCAGCGCTACCAGTCGCCGGACGCGCTGAACCGCGCCTGGGGCAATGTCTTTTGGTCCATGGAGTATCGCGACTTTTCTGAAATCGGCCTGCCGAACCTCACGGTAACAGACCCTAACCCGGCCCATGTCCTCGCCTTCCGCCGCTTTTCCTCTGATCAGGTCGTGCGCTTTAACCGCGTTCAATGCGAGGCCATCCGCGCCCATTCCGACGCGCCCATCGCGCATAACTTCATGGGCCGCATCACAGCCTTCGACCATTACGATGTCAGCCAAGACCTCGATATCGCCAGTTGGGACAGCTACCCCCTGGGCTTCCTCATGGACCGCAATGAGGCCCCGGAAGACTTCAAATCCCGCTTCGCACGCCAGGGCGACCCGGACTTTCAGGCGTTCCACCACGACCTCTACCGCACCTGCGGCGCACTCCGTGCTCAAGAA
>JBCCYG010000251.1:0-3498 GCA_039190145.1 Pseudomonadota bacterium
GAAGGTAAGCGGGATTGCTCCATTACCCTCTCAACCGGCGTTTTGGAGGAATACGATGAAGAAACTCACTCTATGCGCGGGACTACTTCTTGGCACGGCTGCGGCTGCCGAGACGCCTGTGCTCAATGTCTATGCGCCTGATTACTTCGGCTCGGAATGGGGCCCCGGCCCCGGAATCGAGGCGGGCTTTGAGGCGCAGTGCTCTTGCGATCTCAAGTTTGTCACGGGCGATGTGCTGCCCCGGCTCTTGCTCGAAGGCGAGCGGACAGAGGCGGATGTGGTCATCGGGCTCAACACCGATGTCACGAAGCGGGCGCGGGAGACCGGGCTCTTTGCGGCCCATGGTCAAGACAAGAGCGCTCTGACCCTGCCGATCGAATGGGAGGATGAGACCTTCCTGCCGTTCAACTGGTCCTACGTTTCCTTTGTCTACGACACCGGTAAGATCGCGACCCCACCCGCAAGCTTTGCGGAGCTTGCTGCGGCGCCTGACGACCTCAAGATCGTCATTCAGGACCCGCGCACTTCGATCTCTGGGCTTGCACTCCTGCTTTGGGTGAAAACCGTCTATGGTGATGAGGCGGGCGCGTATTGGGAAAGCATCGCGCCCCGGATCGTGACGGTGACCAAAGGCTGGTCTGAGGCCTATGGCATGTTCACCGACGGCGAGGTGCCCATGGTGCTGAGCTTTAACACCTCGCCTGCCTATCACATCGTCGCCGAAGAAGATGAGACTAAAGCTGCGGCGATCTTTGAAGATGGTCACTACGCGTTCTTCGAACTCGCGGGGAAGATCGAGGGGACGGATCAGCCGGAGCTGGCGGATCAGTTCATGGCCTACGTGATGTCGTCTGACTTCCAGTCGATGATCCCGACGACAAACTGGTCCTATCCGGCAGCGCTGGCTGAGAGCGAGTGGCCGGAAGCTTTTCAGGAGCTGCCAGCGCCCGCATCGGCGCTCTTCTATTCGGAGGAAGACGCGGCCGCGATCCGGGATGAGGCGCTGGCGGAATGGCGCGCGGCGCTGTCGCAGTAACGCTCGGGGCGGCTTTTGCCGCCCTGATCCTGTTTTTGACCCTCGGGACGCTGGGCGCGGTTGCGTGGCGGGCCGAGGGTTTGTCGCGCTTGTCGCCTGACGATTGGGGGGCAATCCGTTTTACGGTGTGGCAGGCCCTGTTGTCGGCGGGGCTCTCTGTCGGGCTTGCTGTGCCTCTGGCGCGCGCGCTGGCACGGCGGTCGTTTCCGGGGCGCGGGCTGGTGATTGCGCTCCTCGGCGCGCCTTTCATCCTCCCAACCATTGTCGCCATCCTCGGGCTCATCGCCGTCTTTGGGCAGAGCGGGATTTTGAGCGCGTTTCTTGGCCTCTTTGGATTGCCGCCGGTGCAGATTTACGGGGCACATGGCGTGATCCTCGCGCACGTGTTCTTCAACTTGCCTCTGGCCACACGGCTGATACTCCAGGGCTGGCTGACGGTGCCGTCGGAGCATTTTCGCGTGGCGGAGAGTCTGTCGCTCACGCCTCTAGGCGTTTGGCGCACGATTGAATGGCCGCTCCTGCGGGAGGTAGTGCCCGGCGCGTTCTTGGTGATTTTCTTACTCTGCGTGACGTCCTTTGCCATCGCGCTGGCGCTGGGCGGCGGGCCGCGCGCAACGACGGTGGAGCTTGCGATATTCGAGGCGTTTCGCTTTGACTTCGATCTTGGTCGCGCCGCGCGGCTTGGGCTCATTCAGGTGGCGATCTGCGCCTCTCTGGCTTTGCTGACGGTCTGGGTGGCGGTGCCGCAAGCGAGGATGGGTGGACTCGACGCGGTCGTGGAGCGGTGGGAGCGGAGCACGCTGGCGCGGGTGGTGGATTATGGCGTGATCCTGCTCGCCGTGCTTTTCTTGCTCACGCCCCTTGCGATGCTCCTGGCGCAAGGGCTGCCGCTTTTTCTCGAGCTGCCAGGGAGCGTGTGGCGCGCCGCTCTCAACTCCGTCACGGTTGCCCTCGCCTCCACGCTGCTCGTCGTGATTGCATCGATGGCGCTGGCGCTTGCCGGGCAAAGGCTCAAACACGGGGAGGCTTTGGGAGACGGGCTCTCCACGATCATTCTGGCGACCTCACCGCTCGTTATGGGCACAGGGCTTTTCATCATGCTCTTGCCGTTCATGAACCCGGTGGGCCTTGCTCTTCCCGTTACGATGGCTGTGAATGCTGTGCTCTCGATCCCGTTCGCTATGCGGGTGCTCATGCCCGCACTCCGCACGGTGGAGGAGGCCTACGGGCCGCTGGCGGATTCGCTTGCACTGGAAGGATGGGCGCGCGTGAGATGGTTGCTCCTACCGCGGCTCAGGCGCCCGCTCAGCTTTGCGGCGGGGCTCGCTGCGGCGCTCTCCATGGGGGATCTCGGCGTCATTGCCCTCTTCCAGGACCCCGACCGCCAGACCCTGCCGCTCGCGATGTATCAGCTCATGGCGGCCTACCGGCTCGAGCTCGCCGCCAGTGCGGGGCTTCTGCTGGTCGTCCTGTCCTTCGGCATTTTCTTTGCGATCGACCGGGGAGGCCGTGTGGATGCTGACGCTTGAGCAAGTGCGATTCGAGCGCGGTGCGTTCTCGCTTTCTGCCGACTGGTCGCTTAAGCCCGGCGCGCGGGTGGCCGTGATCGGGCCCTCGGGTGGGGGAAAGTCGACGCTCCTGTCGCTCATTTCGGGGTTTGAGACACCGAGCCGTGGGCGGGTCATCATCGACGATGAGGATCAGACTGGGCGCCGCCCGGGGAAGCGCCCGCTGAGCGTTGTGTTTCAGGAGGGGAACCTCTTTCCGCATCTCACCGTGGCGCAGAATGTGGGCATGGGCCTGTCGCCTTCCCTGCGCCTCGGTGCGCGTGAGCGAGAAGCTGTGGCGGATGTCCTGAAACGCGTTGGGCTTTCGGATACGGATGGGCGGAAGCCAGCAGCGCTCTCTGGGGGTCAGCGGGCGCGTGTGGCCCTGGCGCGCGTGCTTCTAAGAGACAAGCCGCTCTTGCTCCTGGATGAGGCCTTCTCCGCTCTGGGTCCCGCCCTCAAAGATGAGATGTTCGAGCTGCTCGACGCGGTAGTGGGTGCCGATACGACAACTGTCATGGTCACACACGATCCCCTAGAGGCCTCCCGAATGGGAGAGATGGTCGTGGTGGATGATGGAGTGGCGGCGGCTCCGGCTGAGGCTGGCCCGCTACTTGCCGACCCCTCGCCACAGCTCCGCGCCTATCTCGGGCGGGGATAAGTGAGCCTAACGAAAAAGGCCCCGAGCGCTATGCCGGGGCCTTTCTAAATTGATCTAGAGCATCTTACTCCGCTGGCGTTTGGCCCTGCTTCTTGGCCGCTGCTTTCACCGGAGCCCAGAGGCGCTTGTTCGTGATGTAAAGCAGTGTCGAGAGCACGCCGAGGAAGATCACTGCGGCAAGACCAGACTGCTTGCGCGCCATCATCTTGGGCTCTGCCGTCCACATCAGGAACGCGGCCACGTCCTGAGCTTGC
>JBCCYG010000252.1:0-3472 GCA_039190145.1 Pseudomonadota bacterium
ACCTTCGAGGTAGAAGTGCTCCTGCCCGCCGATCTCGAGTGTGCCCCGCACTTGATGCGGGGCCTTGGCGAGGGCTTTCTCCACATCGCCTTTCGCATAGATGCGCGGGCCGTCTTCGAAGCGGCTGTCGGCGGCCATGGCCTCATCGACTGTGAGGATCGGGGTCTCTTCGGTATAGGTGATCTTGGCCTTTGTTGCGGCGTGGCGCGCGGCCAGGTGGGTTTCGGCCACGACGGCAAAGATCTGTTGCCCGAGATAGTGGACCTCTCCGTCGGAGAGGAGCGGCTCGTCGTGGTTCGAGGGGGAGACATCGTTTTCCGCGGGCAGGTCGTCGGCGGTGAAGACGTCCACGACGCCCGGCGACTGCCGCACGGCGCGGAGATCCATGGCCTCGATCTTTCCCTTGGCGATGCTGGAGATGCCGAAGGCGAGGTGGAGTGTGCCCTGCGGTGTGGGCACGTCGTCGGTGTAGCGGGCGGCGCCTGTGACGTGGAGTTTGGCCGCATCGTGGGGGAGGGGCTTGGCGACGCTCATGCGCTTACCTGGCGGATATCGAGCGTGTCGTCCGCCTCTTCCAGATAGGCGCGTAGGAGCATGTTTTGCGCGGCCTTAAGGCGGTAGTCGGCGGAGGCGCGCATATCTGAGAGCGGCTGATAGTCCCTGACCATTTCTGGGAGTGCAGCCTCGATGGTGGCGCGGGTCCAGGGTTTGGCATCCAGCGCGGCCTCGGTATGGCTCGCGCGTTTCGGGGTGCCGGCCATGCCGCCGAAGGCGATGCGCGGCTGGGTGATCAGGCCGCTTTCGACAGGAAGGTAAAAGGCGCCGCAAACGGCGGAGATATCCTGATCGAAGCGCTTGGAGAGCTTGTAGACACGGAGGGTGTCGGGGCGTTTGGGCACGGTGACGGCCTCGACGAATTCGCCTGGGGCGCGGTCTTGCTTGCCGTACTCGATGAAGAAATCCTCGAGCGGGATCGTGCGGCGGGTGTCGCCGTGGCGCAAATGCAGCGTGGCTCCGAGCGCGATGAGTGGCGGTGGGCTATCGCCGATGGGGGAGCCGTTGGCGATGTTGCCGCCGATTGTTGCAGCGTTGCGCACTTGGTGTGAGCCGTAGCGGCGGAACATCTCGTGGAGTTGCGCGTAAGGAAGTGCCGCCATGGCGCGGGTGATGGTGACGGCGGCGCCAAGGGTGATGTTCGCGTCGGTCTCGGTGATTTCCTGCAAGTCCTTGCAAGCGTGGAGGAAAGCCACCGGGCCTAGCTCGCGGAACTGCTTGGTGACCCAGAGGCCCACATCGGTGGCACCGGCGATGATGGTGCCTTCGGGGTTTTTGAGCGCCCAGTCGGCCAGTTCATCGCTTGAGGTGGGCAGAGAGTGGGGGCCAGCCCCCATGCCCCCGGAGTTATTGGGGAAAGATGAAGGAGGCGCGTCGGTCATGTGTTGTGGCACAGGTGCGCTTTCGGCGGCTTGAGCGGCGCGGACGATGGGGGCGTAGCCGGTGCAGCGACACAGGTTGCCTGCGAGCGTCGTATCGTGGTCGGTTGACCCGTTGAGGTGGTCGGTGGCCATGGAAACCACGAAGCCCGGCGTGCAGAACCCGCATTGCGAGCCGTGGCACTCGACGAGCTGTTCCTGGACGGGGTGGAGCGTGCCATCTGGGGCGGCGATCCCTTCGACGGTGCGGACGGCTTTGCCTTGAAGCTGGGGCAGAAAGAGGATGCAGGCGTTGAGCGCTTTCGCGCCTTGGTCATCGGTGACCATGACGGTGCAAGCGCCGCAATCGCCCTCGTTGCAGCCTTCCTTAGTCCCCTTGAGGCCGCGCTTTTCGCGGAGCCAGTCAAGCAGCGTGCGGGTGGGGCCTTCATCCGTTACTGTCACGTCGTCGCCGTTGAGGCGGAAGGATATCTCCATGTCAGGTCAATTGCCGCGGTACCAGGTTGGCGGATAGCTGGCGCGCTCGATGCGGCGTAGAGCGCGCGCCCGTTTGATTAATTCATAGCGGACGCGCTGAAAATGCAAGGGTTTTAGACAGCTTGGCGGGCTTTGCGCCGGGGCTGTTGCCTATTTTTTAGCAGCTTGGCGGGGCGCTTTCAGTGCTACTGGGCCTCTGCCAGGGCGCTGACCGCGGCCTCCCAACCCATGCGGTAGCCTTCCAGCATCTCTTGGCCAGCAAAGCTAACGAGAGCGATGCTAAGCGAAAGCTTGGTACCGTCGCCCGAGCTTTCGAGCGTTGCGGTGGCGAAGGAGGAGGCCAGCGGCGCGCCGTCGACCTCGAGCGTTTCTGCATAGGCGACGGTCTCCGGAGTAACGGTCGTCCAATCGGTGTGGGCGACGGTATCGGGCTCGCCCTCGGCCTGGACCAGGGCGGATTCGCGGATGCCAGGGGCGGTTTCGGCCGGGTGGGTGACCGTGACGGTGAAGCCTTCGCCCGGTGAGTTCCAGTTCTGCCGCAACTCACTGTCTGTCAGGAGGCTGAAGACGCGTGCCGGGGTCGCGGCGATGGTGCGGGTGAAGGTGAGGGTGTCGGTATCCATGAGTTGCGGCCTTTCACTTGGGTTTGGATTCGGCGAGCTGGGTGAGGCGGTCGAGGCGGCCCTCCCATACTTTGCGTTGTTTTGAGAGCCAGTCCTCCGCATCAGCGAGCGGGGCGGCCTCGATATGGACGGTGCGGACGCGGCCCTTTTTGACGGTGCGCACGAGGCCCGCTTCCTCCAGTTTTGACAGGTGCTTGAGGAATGTGGGCAACGCCATGTCGTGGGGCGCATGGAGCTCTTTGACCGGGGCGGGGCCCTCGGTGAGGCGCTCGATGACCGCGCGGCGGGTCGGGTCGGAGAGGGCGCCAAAGAAGTTGTCTAAACGGTTAGTCATGTGGCTAAGTAAATCGATTCCTTTGGCTGCGTCAAGATAGTTAGTAATTTGGCTATCTTTTACATCTCCTGTCCCTGGTGGCTGGACGTGGTCGCGCCGCAATATAATGTGGCAGCCATGGCTGATCCCCGATTCATTCATCTCCGCGTTCACACTGAGTATTCCCTGCTTGAAGGGGCTGTTCGGCTGAAAAAGCTGCCCGGGATGGCGGCGGATATGGGGATGCCCGCGGTCGCGGTGACAGACACCAACAACATGTTTTGCGCGCTGGAGTTTTCTGAGGCTGCGGTGAAGGCCGGGGTGCAGCCAATCATCGGGTGCCAGGTCGATCTGGCCTATGACCCGGCCCAGCCGGGAGAGAAGCCGCGGGAGCCCGCGCCGCTCGTGCTTCTGGCGCAGACGGAGGCGGGGTATGAGGCGCTGATGCGGCTCAATTCCTGTCTTTACGTCGACAAGGGCGGGCAGCTGCCCCAGGTGACGCTCGAGGAACTGGCGGCGAATGCGGGCGATGTGATCTGCCTCACCGGGGGGCCGGACGGGCCCGTGGGGCGGTTCCTGCAAGCGGGGCAGAGGGCCAAGGCGCAGGCGCTGATGGCGCGGCTGGC
>JBCCYG010000253.1:0-3463 GCA_039190145.1 Pseudomonadota bacterium
GTGGGGAAACTTGGCAGGGATATAAGCGGGGGTGCTCCAAAGGGAAAGCCCTCAAATGCGTTTGCTTCTGCTGCTCTTGACCCTGCTGGCCGCGCCGCTCCACGCCGATGGCGAAAAGGCGGGCGAGTTTGACTATTACGTGCTTGCGCTTTCCTGGTCGCCCAACTGGTGCGCGCTGGAAGGTAAGGCGCGGGGCGCTGAGCAATGCGAGCGTGATCTCGGCTGGTCGCTCCACGGCCTCTGGCCACAATACAATGAGGGGTGGCCCGCCTTCTGCCCGACCCCAGAGCGCGCCCCGTCGCGCGCGATGACGGCCGCGATGGCAGACATTATGGGCTCCTCCGGCCTCGCTTGGCACCAGTGGCGCAAACACGGCACCTGCGCAGGCGTAAGTGCCGAGGAGTATTTCAGCCAGTCCCGCTTTGCCTATGAAAGCGTGGTACGTCCGCCCGTCCTGCGCCAGCTCGACCGCCGCTTCCAAATCAGCGCCAAAGTGATCGAAGACGCTTTCCTACAGTCAAACCCCGATCTCGAGCCCGACATGATCACCATCACCTGCAGGCAGGGCCACATCCAGGAGGCGCGCATCTGCCTCACCAAAGGCCTCGTCCCCCGCACCTGCGGCCGGGACGTCATGCGCGACTGCCAGCTGACCGACGCGGTGCTTGAACCCGTCAAATAGGCGCGCGACTTCACAGAAAAGAAAGCAATTCGTGCAACGGTCCTTTGAGCTGCAAAAGGACGTCCTCTCATGCGCCTTCTTCTGGGTTTTCTCGTATCAACCTGCGCAACTCTGGCCGTGGCCGAGGGCCTGCCGATGGATTTCTCCTCCTTCGCCCCTGGCACCCGATTTGACTACCGCGATAGCGAAAGCGGCCCCTTCGTCGACATCTATGTCGGTGAGGAAAACGGCCTCCACGTCATCGAGCGCCATCTCGGGAATGAATATACCGAAACCGAGCTCACCCGCTTTTTCAGCGCCCAGGGCCTAGAGGTTAGGCGCGAATATGCCAACGGTCGCATTGTCAGCTACGCGCCCTTCAATTGCGAGCGTGGGGTCGGCGATTGCCGCCATGAAATCACCAGCGCCCGCGGAACAACGCCAGTCACCACAACCACCTACCAAGAAAACGGTGGCTATACGATGGAGATGGCTTTCGCCTCAGGCAACCTGCGCCGCCGCTTCTTCCGGCTTGGCGATCACGGGGTGATGGAGTTCATCCGAGAAAACGACCGCCAATCGAAACTGGAGAGCATTCGCCCGCCCGGCCAAGAGTTCAGTCCAACCCGGCCTTAACCCACCCGCAGCACGATCTTCCCGATATGGGCGCTGGTTTCCATGCGCGCATGGGCATCGCTCGCTTGGCTGAGTGTGAATTCGCTGTCCATCACGGGCGCAATCTTCCCCGCATGCAAAAGCGGCCAGACGTGGTCGCGCAGCTCGGTGGCGATCCGGGCCTTCGCGAGGTCCGATTGCGGGCGCAGTGTGGAGCCCGTCATCGTCAGGCGTCGCGTCATAAGCTGGGCAAAGTTCACCTCCGCCTTCGGACCCTGCAGAAACGCAATCTGGACAAGCCGCCCGTCATCCGCGAGCGCCTTGAGGTTTTGCGCGATATAGGGCCCGCCTACCATGCACAGGATCAGATCGGCACCACCTTCAGCCTTGAGCACCTCGACAAAGTCCTCATCCCGGTAATTGATCGCCTTTTCTGCCCCAAGCGTCGCGCAAGCTGCGCATTTCTCCGGGCTCCCTGCCGTTGCAAAAACCCGCGCGCCAAAGTGCGCCGCAAGCTGGATCGCAGTCGTCCCAATCCCGGACGATCCGCCATGGACCAAAAACCGCTCCCCGGCCTTCAACCCGCCCCGCATGAAGACGTTTGACCATACGGTAAAGAACGTTTCGGGCAAGCAAGCCGCCTCTTTGAGGCCCATACCCTCCGGCACCGGCAAGCAATGGGCCGAAGGTGTCGCCACATATTCCGCATAGCCGCCACCGGGTAGGAGCGCGCAAACCTTGTCGCCCACCGCCACGCTGTCGACGCCTGGCCCGATCTCAACCACTTCGCCGGCGGCTTCTAGCCCAGGTAGGTCCGACGCGGTGGGTGGCGGCGCGTAAGCTCCCGCGCGCTGCAGCGCATCCGGGCGGTTTACCCCAGCATAGGCGACGCGGATCACAACCTGCCCATGGCCCGCCACCGGCGTCGGTCGCACAGCCTCACGTAACACCTCTGGCCCGCCAGGTTTCGATATCTCGATTGCGCGCATTGTCTCGGCCATGAATTGTCATCCCTTCTCACCCGGGAGGCGTACCAAGCAGGGAATGGGAAGGAAACAGAATGCTCGCCGCTGCTCTTGTGGTTAATCTCGCCGTGCTGATACCGATTTGCAGCGCCTTGCTGCGGGGGAGCGCTGGGATGGATAAGGTATACGGCCCTGATCAGCCCGCACAGCGCATTTTGACCGCGCTTTACATGTCGATATGCGTGGCAAGCGCAGCGCTCCTTGCAGCACTGGCGTTTGGGGCTCCAGTGATCGGAGCGATCGCCTGCCTTCTGACGTTGCAGATCGTCTATAAGCTGATGACTGGGCCAATGGTCGGCGTGCAAAACGTGGTGGTGCGTTGGAACTTGGGCATCGCCGCGTTCCACACCGCTGCATTGGCCTCGCTGTTGCTCTAGCCGCCGGGGAGGTCCGCGCTCTTGGGTGGTTTGATCATCGAGCCGAGCCAGTTCGGCCCGGCAAGGGCGGCCTTCAGGATCGGGTTTTCATTCGCCTTGGCCTTCGCCTTTTCGATCCGCATCACGCCGTCGATCCGCCGCTCGAGAAACGCCCAGGTCGCCTGCCCGTCGAGACTGTCATCGCCGAGCCAGTAGAGGAGCGTTGATGAGTACACACCCGACAGCGTCAGCCGCTTGGTGTACCAGTTCACATCATCAGAGCTGTCCCCCAGCGCGTTCCAAATCGCATCCGCCGTACCCCAAATGAGCTGCGATCCCTCGGCGGCGTATTGCGGCAATGCAAAAAGCGTCGCCCCGCGGCGCACGGCCTCTTTGTCTGGGATCACCTCAAACCGCAGTTGCACACAGCGTGCTACTTTCTCCGAGTACCTCATCGCGCTCATGTCTTCGGCCGTGATCCGCGCGAGCATCTCGGCGTCACCCTGCTTGTGGAAAGCCACGGCCAGATCGACGGATCCCCGAGGGCAAAGCGCCCGCGCCAAAGCCGGGTCGACACCGCTATCGGCGATCGCCGCCTTAAACGTCACCTCTGACCAACCTTCAAAGACGACATGGCCCAAAGCCGCGTTGACCAGTGCTTCTTTTGGGTCGCTCATCATGCCCTCCTTACAGGTTTGACGGTAGACAACATGGATCGCCCCTGTTATTTGGCCACCTCCTGCTTAACCGCAACCAGATTAGAAAGGTGGTGAAAACCACATGCAGGTCAGTGTTCGCGACAACAA
>JBCCYG010000254.1:0-3448 GCA_039190145.1 Pseudomonadota bacterium
CCTCGGGCTCTTCGGCGAGAAAGGCATCAAGGACGGCATCGGAGATCCGGTCACAGACCTTATCCGGGTGGCCCTCGGAAACGGATTCCGAGGTGAACTTGTAGTCAGTGCGAGACATGGGGTGCTCCGTTGATCGTTGTCACCGCCACGCCAGGAAGCCGTTGTGGCAGCATTGAAGCGCACCGCTACGCGCGGTGGCCAGCGGCGTCAATCGAAATCAAAACGTCGCCCCGCGAGGTGTACGAGCAGCGCCAGTAGCGCGAGAAGGGCAAAGACCCATTCGCCAAACCGCGCATAAAGCGTGGGCGGCAGCGCGGCGGGCAAAGGCGCATCCACATGCCCGGCCACACCGAGCGGGAGCGAGGTCACGATCCGCCCCCGCGCATCAATGATGGCCGAGATCCCCGTATTGGCCGACCGCGCCACAGGCACGCCCATCTCGATGGCCCGCGCCTGAGACTGCGCGAGGTGCTGGGCCGGTCCCCCCAGCTCACCAAACCAGGCGTCATTGGTCACAACCGCGATGAGCCGGGGCCTCTCCGTCACACGCCGCACCTCATAGGAAAAGATGCTCTCATAACAAATCAGCGGCTGCACCAGGCCAATCCTCGGCACATCGAGCACGGCGGGTCCCGGCCCCGGGTGAAAGCCGAACCGCGCGAGCTCCGACAGGCCAAATATCCCCACCCGCTCAAAGAGCCCGCGCAGCGGCATGTATTCTCCAAAGGGTACGAGATGCGCTTTCTCATAGGTCGCGGTCAGCGCCCCATCGCTGACATGGGCAAGCGCATTGAAGGCCTGCCCGCCGACGAAGCTGTTTGCCCCGATGAGCAGCTCCGCCCCCTGCCCGATCCGCGCCGCCTCCGCAAAGATCGGCTCCGCCTCCTGCATCCAGGTGGTGAGCGCCGTCTCGGGCCAGATTACCAAATCCGCCGCCGGCGCCGCCGCCGTCGCCTGCAGCTTCCGGTTAAGAAAGATCGGCGCTTGATCAGGCAACCACTTCAGGTCCTGCCGCGCATTGGGTTGCACAACCCGGATCAACGGCCCCTCTTCAACAGCCTCCTCCGCCGGCGGCACGGAAACGAGCGTCAACGCCCCAAGCGCCGCGGCCAGCGCGCCCCCGAGATAGGGCTGCAGCCGCGCCACAAAGGCAAAAAATAACAGAAACGCGAGCGTCAGACCAAAGGGCCCGAGCCACGCGGCCGCTTGGTAAAAGAGCACATCCACAAAGGCGGCCACATGCATCCCCCAAGGAAAGCCACCAAAAAGATGCGCCCGCCCGAGTTCCGCCGCGCTCAGAGTCAGCGCAAGAACAAGCCCGCTCCGCCGCCACCCGGCCACAGCAAAGGCCGCGCCATAAAACAGCGCCAGCCCCCCCGCCATGAGCGAAATCGCAAACGGGGCCATCCAGCCGTGACGCGCAATATCGACGAGGAAAGGCTCCACGATCCAGTGCAGCACGACGGCGAAATAGCCTACGCCATAGGCCCACCCGGCCCAGGCCGCGCCGCGAGGCCCAAGCCTCCAGGGAGCCGCCACAAACAGGAAGAGAAGCGAAAAGAAGGTGAGGATCGGCCAACCGACCGGTGGATGCCCAAGGGCACCGACCACGCCCGCCGCCGCAAAAACCAAAAATCGCCGCCGGCCCGCCAGGGCCGTCAGCCACTCACTCAGCGGCGCTTGCGAATTGTCCAGGTATCCGAACACGGAGCCTCTTTATCCGCCGAGGGTCAGCATCCACCACCTCAAATTCCGGCCCGGACGGATGCGGCACAACCTCTCCGCGCGCAGGAACGCGGCCCGACAGCATGAAAACGAGCCCGCCTAGGGTATCGATCTCTTCCTCGTCGATGTCCTCGTGCGCCGTGAGCGCGAGCCCAAAGGCGTCCTCGAACTCATTGACGGGCGCTTTGGCTTCGACGAGGACACAGCCCGGCTTTTCCTCCGTCCAGAGGTCACCGTCTTCCATATCGTGCTCATCCTCGATCTCACCGATGACCTGCTCAATGAGGTCCTCGATGGTCACGAGCCCGTCCACGCCGCCATATTCATCGATCACCAGGGCCATGTGGATGCGCTCGGTCTGCATCTTGGTCAGCAGGACCCCAATGGTCATCGAGGGCGGCACAAACAGCAGCGGCCGGATCAGTTTCTTCAACGAAAACCGCCCGCCTGACCCGTTAAAGCCATGCTCGAGTGCAAAATCTTTGAGGTGGGCAAAGCCGAGCGGCGTGTCGAGCGTCCCCTCATAGACCGGAAGACGCGTCAGCCCGCTCTCGCGGAACACATCCACAAGCTCGGCCTTGGTCACCGTATCCGGCACCGCCACGATGTCAGCTTTTGGAATAAGCACGTCCTCGACGCGCATCCGACGCAGGTTCACCATGCCCGGCGCGCCAACGATGGGCACGACGGATCCCGGCGCCTCTTCAGAAGTTTCACTAGGGCTCAGCGCCTGCACAAGGCGGCCAAAAAAGCCCGTTTCACGTGGCGAGGGCTCAGCGCTACTCGGCGCCGCCTCCCCGCTGTCTTCGCCTTCGGCGTGCGCGCTACGCGCTGCGCCAGACGATCCCTCGGATATGTCGCTCATGTCCTCCTGGCCCTGCGAGCAAGATCAATCAAATGAATATGGGTTATCTATTCCCAGATTGCCAAGGATTTGTGTCTCAATTCCTTCCATGAGCGCCGCATCACCGTCACGCTCATGGTCATAGCCTAAAAGATGGAGCACCCCGTGCACGATGAGATGGGTCACGTGATCCTCGAAAGCCTTGCCTTGCTCCGCCGCCTCCCGCGCGCAGGTCCCATAGGCCAAGGCGATATCTCCCAGCTCTTCTAGGGTCGGCGCGCGCGGCTGGTCGCCATCCTCATCCGCCCCACGCTCCTCGCTCGGCCATGACAGCACATTGGTCGGCGCGGGCTTCCCTCGAAAATCCGCATTGAGCCCGGCAATCCGCGCGTCATCGCATCCCATAACGACAACGTCTCCCGAAACGCCGAGATGCTCAAAGAGTGCCGGCACCGCCCGCGCCGCAAGCAGCTCAAGCGCGTCCCAATGCTCGTCTTCGAGTACAACCTCTAAGCCCATCGCACTGCGCTACCCGTGTCGGTGTCTCGCATCAAATCCAAAAACGATTTGGTTTTCTCATGCACCGTTAATCTCATAAGTGAGCAGAACGTGCGCCAATCGAGTATGTACGGAATATGGCCGCTTTCTGTACCGGTTCTGGCTCCCGTCGCCGACACGATTTTCCGCCGAAAAGCCCCGTTCCGACGAAAAGTGAAGAGAGCGCACTGACCCTTTACTATGTCGCCGGATCGTCCGCGTCGTAAGCCTCGATGATGGCCGCCACGAGCGGGTGACGCACGACGTCCTTAGAGCTGAAATAGTTGAAGCTTATCTTGGGGATACCCGTCAAAAGCCGCTCCGCATCGCGCAGGCCGCTCA
>JBCCYG010000255.1:0-3442 GCA_039190145.1 Pseudomonadota bacterium
GGAAGCTCGAAGAGATTAACGAGGCCATCGCCGACACCAAAACTGGCGCAGCGCGGCGGAATGTGATCGTCTTCGACTGACCTCAGCGAGACGCCCCATGTTCAGCTTCCTCACCGACCTCTTCAAGCCAAAGCCCCCCGTGGCACCTCCCATCACGTCAGAGACCTCCATGAGCGTGGGCCTTGTCGATATCGGTCCGTTCTTCACCGTGCTGTCCAATAACGGCAGATTTGGCCTGCCAAGCGAGCTCAGCGATTTCATGAAGACGGAAGTGGCAACTCTGAATGTGGAAGACACCAAGCGCTGGAAAATCAGCGGTGATTTCGATGGCTCTGCCATGGACGTCGAAATCGAGGTCTTCCTCGATGAGCGCGACGAGGCGCTTTTGTCTTTCTTCAGCTCCAAATCCGTCATCGACGAGATCGAAAAGGAGCTCACCGCATTCGCCGAGAATATGGGACGCTAATGAAACTCGCTGATCTCGACATCATTACCACCGCGCCCCCGGCGCCCGGTTGGGGCGGGCGCTATTGGACGCTCGTAAAAGTCACCACCGATGACGGCATCACCGGCTGGGGCGAGTGCTATGCCTCCTCCGTGGGCCCGGGCGCCATGGAGCACGTCATCCGCGACGTCTTTGAGCGGCACATGGCGGGCGAACACCCGGCCAATATCGAGCTCATGTTCCGCCGTGCCTATTCCTCGGGCTTCACGCAACGGCCGGACCTCACGGTCATGGGCGCGTTTTCAGGCCTCGAGATCGCCTGTTGGGACATCTTGGGCAAAGCGCGCGACTGCCCCACCTGGCAGCTCCTCGGTGGCAAGATGAACGACCGCGTCCGCGCCTACACCTATCTCTATCCGCTCGCGCACCACTCCCTCGCGGAGTTCTGGACGTCGCCCGAGCAAGCCGCCGAGGCCGCCATGGCAAAGGCCGACGCCGGCTATACCGCCGTCAAATTCGACCCGGCAGGGCCTTACACCCTGCGCGGCGGGCATATGCCGGGGATGCGCGACATCTCCATGTCTGTGGCCTTTTGCAAAGCCATTCGAGAGGCCGTGGGCGACCGCGCTGACCTTCTCTTTGGCACCCACGGGCAATTCACGACTGCGGGCGCCATCCGCCTGGGCCAAGCGCTTGAGCCCTATTCCCCGCTCTGGTTTGAGGAGCCGATCCCCCCCGATGCCGTGGGTGAGATGGCCAAGGTCGCGAGCGCCGTGCGCATCCCCATCGCCACAGGCGAGCGCCTGACCACAAAAGCGGAGTTTGCGCCGATCCTGCGTGCAGGCGCTGCCACGATCCTGCAACCCGCCCTCGGTCGCGCGGGCGGCATTTGGGAAGCCAAGAAGATCGCAACCCTGGCCGAGGTCTATAATGCCCAGATGGCCCCGCATCTCTATGCGGGCCCGATTGAATGGGCCGCCAATATCCAGCTGGCGGTTTCGATCCCCAACCTGCTCATGGCAGAGACCATCGAGACCGATTTCCACCGCGACCTGATCAAAGGCACCATCGCAGTCGAGGGCGGCTTCATCCCCGCACCGACGGCCCCCGGCCTCGGCATCGAGGTGGATGAAGAGCTCGCCCGCGCGCACCCCTATGAGGGCAGCGACCTGCACCTTCAGATGCAGGAAGCACCCTGCGACTATGAGAAGGGCAACAATTTCGAAGGCGGGGCACCAGCACCACGAGACTAGACACGCGCCTTGTGTGAACGTAGTTCACAGCTATGGCACGGGACACCGCCAAAAAACGAGAAGCGCTCCGAACGCGCCTGATCGACATCGCGGAGAGCCGCATAGCCGAGGGCGGTCTTGAAACCCTCAAGGCACGCGACCTCGCGAAAGAGGCCGGGATTTCAGTCGGCGCGATCTACAACGTGTTCGGCGACATCCGAGAGCTCGTGCTCGCCGTCAATGGCCGCACCTTCAAACGCATTGGTGAGACCGTGGGCGCCGCCTCCCACGCGCGCAGCCCCTCCCCTGAGCAGACGCTGGTCGCGCTCTCTACCGCTTATTTGAACTTCGCAATCGACAACCGGCTCCTCTGGCGCGCGCTCTTCGACGTCGAACTCACCGAGGCATCCGGCGTCCCCGAGTGGTACATGGCCGAGCTCGGGCGGCTCTTCGCGTTCATCTCGGAGCCCCTGGCCAAGGTCTACCCAGACTACAGTCCCGACGACATCGAGCTCATGACACGGGCCCTCTTCTCATCGGTTCACGGCATCGTCCTTCTGGGGCTAGAAAATCGCATCTCTGGCGTGCCTAGCAGAGACCTCGAGCGGATGATCGAGCTCGTCCTAACGAATATCGCAACGCGCTAAGCTCCAGACCCTACTTGGTTTACTGATCCGAAACAGACAATTTCTTGAACAACGTTCAATTATTTCCTTGAACATCGTTCACGTCTGCCCATATGCCTTTCCGTGAACAGCGTTCATCAAGGGAGACAGAGATGTTTGAAACGCTCAGAACCATACTCATCGGCGAAAGCCGCCGCACGGAGGAGAAGGTGCGTGATCACTACGCGCTCGATCTCATCGCGCAAAAAATCCGCGAAAGTGAAGACGCTTTGGCCGCCGCAAAGACGACGCTCGTGGCACTGATCCAACGCCAACGCGCTGAGCTAAATCAGATCGATACCCTCGCAAAACGGATCGCAACCATGACCGAGCGGGCGAAGGCCGCCCTTGAGGATGACAATGAATCCATGGCCACCGAGGCCGCCCAAGCCATCGCCACGATGGAAAACGAAAAGACCATACGCGACGGCACCCTGAGCAGGCTCGATTCAAAGGTCGTGCGCCTGAAGGCCTCCGTTGAGGCCATGCACCGCCGCATTATCGACCTCAAACAAGGTGAGATTGCCGCCAAGGCCGCACGCCGCGAGGCAAACACACAGCGCCGCCTTAACCGCTCCATCGCGCGGACCGCCCCCGCCAATGAAGCACAAGAGCTCATCAACCGCGTCCTCGGCGAAGACGACCCCTTTGAACAGGGCCAGATCTTTGACGAGATCGAGGGAGAGCTCAGCCACGAAGCGCTCGACGATCGCATGGCCGCCCAAGGCTACGGCGACAGTACAAAATCCACCGCCGCTGACGTTCTCGCACGTCTGAAATCCTAATCCGCCATAACTCCAAGAGGGATAAAACCATGCTCAACCAAAACTCCGACAACTCGCTCATCATGTTCTTTAACGGCGCCGGCGTCGTCGTGGCCTACGCCATGCTCGGCATCTCGCTCTACCTGTCGACGGACGTGCCGCTCTCAACCAAGGGCTACTGGGGTATCGGCGTCATGATGCTCACGATCAGCCTCGTGAACTTCGTCAAATTCCGCTTCGATGAGCGCATCTCTGAGGACCGGATCAACCAGATTGAGGCCGCCAAAAATGAGAAATTACTCAAAGATTACGTCGGCTCAGACGACTAAGTCCTTA
>JBCCYG010000256.1:0-3438 GCA_039190145.1 Pseudomonadota bacterium
AACCTCCCATGTAACAAAACAAGGGAACATAGGGATTGTTGCCAAAATGCGCCCAGAATTTTTCAGCTTTATCCGCCGACTGACTGTCCTTGGGGCAATTGCGCTGGCACCCGGATTCGCGGCTGCCGCGGACGGCAGCGGGCCCCAGCATGGCATAGCTATGTATGGGGAGCCTGCCCTCCCCCCGGATTTTGTGTCTCTGCCCTATGCAAACCCTGACGCGCCCAAAGGCGGGCGCATCATTCAGGGCGAAGGCGGCAGCTTTGACAGCCTCAATCCGCACATCCGAAAAGGGACGGTTCCCTGGCAACTACGCTTCCTAAATTACGAGAGCTTGATGGGCCGTTCTTACGACGAGCCATTCACGCTTTACGGGCTTCTGGCCGAATCGATTGAGACTCCGGAGGACCGGTCCTGGGTCGAATTCACCCTCCGCGAAGAGGCGCGATTCTCCGATGGCACCCCGGTCACAGTCGAGGATGTAATGTGGTCCTATGAAACCCTCGGCACCGTGGGTCATGCTCGCTATGCCGGGTTCTGGGGCAAGATCGAAAAGATGGAGCAAACCGGCCCCCGCTCCATCCGCTTCACATTCAACGAGCAAGACCGCGAGCTCGCGCTCCTCGCGGGCATGCGCCCGATCCTAAAGAAGGCGCAGTGGGAAGGTCGCGACTTCACGGAGTCCGGGCTTGAGCCGCCAATTTCGTCAGCGCCCTACGTGATCGCCGATTTCGAGCCCGGCCGCTTTGTCTCGCTCCAGCGCAATCCAGACTATTGGGGCAACGACCTCTCCTTCCGCCGCGGCACCAACAACCTCGACGAAATCCGCATGGAGTTTTATGCTGATGGCTCTGTGATGTTTGAGGCGTTCAAGGCGGGCGAGCTCACCACGCATCGCGAGTTCAACGCGCAGAAATGGGCCACCGCCTTTGATTTCCCAGCGGTGGATCGCGGCGACATCGTCAAATCAGAAATTCCCAATCTCCGCCCGTCCGGCATGACCGGTTTTGTCATGAACACCCGCAACCCGATCTTTGCCGATTGGCGGGTGCGCGAGGCAATGATCACCGCCTTCAACTTCGAGTTCATTAACGAGACAATGACCGGCGGGCGCCAGGATCGGATCGTGAGCTACTTTGGCGGCTCTGTTCTCGGCATGGATACCGGCCCTGCGATGGGGCGCGTCCGCGAGTTTCTGGAACCTTTCGCCGATGACCTGCTCCCCGGCGCGCTTGAAGGGTACCAGCTTCCCATATCCGACGGGTCCGAACGCAACCGTCGCAACATCGCGATCGCGACAGATCTGATGGCAGAGGCCGGATGGACCGTCCAAGAAGGCGTGATGGCTAATGAAGCAGGCGAGCCCTTCACATTCGAGATCCTCCTCCGCACAGGGGCGACCGAAAATGAAACGATGATCGACATCTTTGTCGAAAGCCTCAAACGCCTGGGCATCACCGCCACGATCGAAAAGGCCGACAGCGCCCAGCACAAGGAGCGCATCACCAATTACGAATTCGACATGGCCTATTACCGCCGCGGCGTTTCGCTCTCGCCGGGCAATGAGCAATATCTCTATTGGGGCGGCAATGGGGTGACCGAGCCCGGCACCCGCAACCTAATGGGCATGAACGTGCCCGCCGCCGAGGCCATGATCGACACTTTCCTAAACGCCGAAAATCAGGAGGATTTTCGCGCCGGCGTCAAAGCGCTGGATCGCATCCTCATGGCAGGCCGTTATGTGATCCCGATCCAGCACTTCTCCACCGGGCGCATCGCCCATGCCAAAGAGCTCAAATTCCCCGAGCGGCTGCCCATGTATGGCGACTGGATCGGCTTTCAGCCCGATGTGTGGTGGTACGAGGAATGATCCGTCATAAAACTGTTACAGGCGCTGCCTAACCGGCGGCTATGAATATCCTTGTCCTGTGCACCGGTAACTCCGCCCGCTCGATCCTTCTCGAATACATCCTAAAGACCCAGTCTGGGGGGCGCGTCACAAGCTTCTCGGCGGGCTCAAAGCCATCCGGCAAGGTGCACCCTCAATCAGTGCGATTGCTTTCAAGCCTCGGCATCGACACGTCCGAGGCGCGCTCCAAAAGCTGGGATGAATTTGGCGCAGAGCACGCGCCGCAAATGGAGGCGGTTATCACCGTCTGCGGATCGGCCGCGGAAGAGACCTGCCCGATCTGGCCCGGCGCCCCCGTCCGCGCCCATTGGGGCGTCGAAGACCCCGCTGCGGCTGCCGAGGACGACTGGGACACCGCCTTTCAGGACGCCTACGACATCTTGGAACGCCGCGCCCGCGCCTTTCTCGCGCATGATATCGAGGCCATGGACCGCACCGCTCTAACAGAAGCCCTCAAAGAGGCCGCACAGGTAGAATGACCCGCAAATACATCGCCGAATTCCTCGGCACCGCGCTCCTCCTCATCGGCGTCGTCGCCTCCGGCATCATGGCCGAGACGCTCACCGACGATATCGCCCTCGCGCTTCTGGCCAATGCCGTGGCCACGGGCGCCATGCTCTTTGTAATCATCACGTGTCTCGGCCCGGTCTCTGGCGCGCATTTCAACCCGGCAGTCACGCTGGCCTTCGCGCTCCGCGGGGAGATCGCCATCACGGCCGCCCTCTTCTACGTCGCCTGCCAGATCACCGGCGGCATCTTGGGCGTCTGGGCGTCGCACGCCATGTTCGACCAGCCGATCCTCCAGGCCTCTACGACGGCCCGCGCCTCAACCGGCCTCTACATCTCCGAGGCCATCGCCACGTTCGGCCTGCTCTTCGTGATTTTCGGCGGCCTTCGCGCCCGGCCGGAAGCCGTCCCCGCCCTCGTCGGCTTCTACATTACCGGCGCCTACTGGTTCACAAGCTCCACGAGCTTTGCGAACCCCGCCGTCACCATCGCGCGCAGCTTCACCGATACTTTCGCCGGCATCCTGCCCGCCCATGCGCCCGCCTACATTGCCATCCAACTCGCCACCGCAGCCCTGGCAACTGTCGCGCTGAGGGAACTCTTCAAAGAGGACTAACCCCCTTCATCTTTCCCTAAAAACTCCGGGGGTGTGGGGGCTGGCCCCCACGGTTCGGGGGGTTTGGGGGCTGCCCCCCACGGCTCAGGTCAGTGACGTCACCCACAGGATCGTCGCATCCTCCGGGCTTACCGAGACCACATTATGCCCCATCGTCGCGTCATAATAGGCGCTGTCGCCCCGCCGCATCTCCACCGGCTCGTAAAACTCAGTGTAGAGCCGGATGACGCCTGTGAGCACGTAGAGGAACTCTTCGCCGTCGTGTCGCACCCACCCGTCAAACTCATCCACCGACCGCGCCCGCACCCGCGCGCGGTAGGGCAGCATGTGTTTCTTCGTAAGGGACCCAGCGAGGATTTCGTGCTCATAGGTCGCCGTCGGATGGCTCGTCCCTTCACCCGCAACG
>JBCCYG010000257.1:0-3420 GCA_039190145.1 Pseudomonadota bacterium
CGCCGTCAAGGTCCTAGGCCTCGCCCACAAGACCGGCGCAGGTGGCATCGCGCTGAACGTCGCGGCGGACGGCCTGGGTGCGGCCATAGAGACGCTCAGCAACGGCCCCCTCTGGATCGAGGAAATGGTGACCGGCGCGGTGGCAGAGCTTCTCATTGGCGTCACGCGTGACCCGGCGCATGGCTTCCTGCTTACACTGGCGGCGGGTGGGACGCTCACGGAGCTGCTCGATGATAGCCAAACGCTCCTTGTTCCGGCTCCGAGAGCTGCGGTAAGTCAGGCTCTAACACAGCTCAAAATGGCCCCCATGCTCGCCGGCCACCGCGGCTCGCCACAAGCTGACGAGGCCGCAATCCTGGACGCAATCGACGCCATACAAGCCTACGTGCTGGACAATGCCGGGACCCTGGAAGAGCTTGAGATCAACCCGCTCCTGTGCACACCAGTCACCGCCATCGCTGCCGACGCCCTCATCCGAAAGGCCCCGAAATGAGCCCGATCAAGACCCAGCGCAATGGCGCGATCCTCGAGGTGACGCTCGACCGGCCCAAGGCCAATGCCATTGACCTCGCTACCTCGCGCATCATGGGGGAAACCTTTGCCGCCTTTCGCGATGACCCCGACCTCCGCGTCGCCATCGTCACCGGGGCGGGAGAGAAATTCTTTTGCCCGGGATGGGACCTCAAGGCCGCCCATGAGGGGGATGCTGTAGACGGAGATTACGGTGTGGGCGGTTTTGGCGGCCTCCAGGAGCTACGCGACCTCAACAAGCCTGTCATCGCCGCCGTCAACGGAATCTGCTGCGGCGGCGGGCTTGAGCTTGCGCTATCCGCCGACATCATCCTGGCGGCAGACCACGCGACTTTCGCACTCCCCGAAATCCGCTCAGGCACGGTGGCAGATGCCGCGTCGATAAAGCTGCCAAAGCGCATCCCTTACCACATCGCCATGGAGCTTTTGCTCACCGGGCGCTGGTTTGACACGACCGAGGCGCTGGGCTGGGGGCTGATCAACCACGCCTATCCAGGCAGCGATCTGATGGCGGAGGCACGCAAACTGGCAGAGCTGATCGCCTCCGGCCCGCCGCTCGTCTACGCCGCGATCAAGGAGATCGTCCGCGACGCCGAGGATGCGAAATTCCAGGACGCGCTCAACCGTATCACCGGGCGGCAGCTGCGCACGGTCGACATCCTTTACGCCTCAGAAGACCAGGAAGAAGGCGCGCGCGCCTTTGCCGAAAAGCGCGACCCCGTCTGGAAAGGCCGCTGAACTGAGGGAGCGCCGCCGCGCTAGATCGCGCGATTAAACGTCGCCAGCATACTCAGATCATCCGCGTGATCATGGCTGGCATCTTGCGCGTAGATGCGGATCGGTGTGCGCTTGAGCCCGGTAATCCTGTCGCCCAAAGCCTCCATCGCGGCGTCAAACCCTGCCGCTTCCCAATGCACGGCATTCACGGAAAGCGCGAGAAGGCCGCCAGGGCGCGTGATGCGTATGAGCTCTTCAATGGGTTCAGGCCCCAGATGCCCGAGCGTGAAAGCCCCGGCACTGACGATCCCACCATAGGTGCCTTCGGGGATCGGCATGGTCTCTGTGATATCCGCTGCGAAGACCCGCGCGTAGCAGCCTTTTCGCTCTGCCACGGCCAGCATCTCCTCCGAAAGGTCCGTGGCCTCAAGGGGGCTGACCCCGCGCCGCGCGAGCGCCTCGCCTACGAGACCCGTGCCAGCCCCGACATCGAGCACCGGCCCCACGCCGCCCGCAGCAACAAAGCCCGTCGCGACCTCCTCGTGCAGGATGTAGTCCCGGCTGGCCGCGAAGCTGCTGTCGTAGGTCTCAGCCCAGTCGCCATAGAATGCCCGCGCCTCATCGGCATCCTTGAGCGTGTAGGCCGCGTCCAACTCCGGTTTCTTTGCCATCTCTTTTCTCCCTCACGGGCGAGCCTACAACGGCTGCCCGCTTTGACAAAGTCGCCCGCGCGGCGCAGGAGGAGGCATGGCACAGACGCTCCTTTCCCTTGGTCACGGATACTCCGCCCGAGCCTTGGCCAAGCTGCTTTTGCCGCAAGGCTGGCGGATCATCGGCACGACGCGCACGGCGGAAAAGGCGGATGTGTTGAAAGGCGAAGGGATCGAGCCGCGCATAACTCCCGACGATGACCTAACGGGAGACATCGCAGGCGCCTCTCACATCCTAGTCTCCGCCGCCCCAAGCGACGACGGTGACCCGTTCCTCCTGCGTTATCCCGAGGCGCTCCGGTCGGCGCCCGCGGGCTGGGTAGGATACCTCTCTACGACGGGCGTCTACGGCGACCATGGCGGCGCTTGGGTCGATGAAGACACCGCGCTCAGCCCCACGACCCATCGCGGCGCGCTCCGCGTGAAAGCGGAGGCGGACTGGCTCGCCACAGGCCTCCCCGTCCACATCTTTCGCCTCGCTGGCATCTACGGCCCCGGTCGCGGTCCGTTTGCCAAAGTGCGCGCTGGCACGGCGCGGCGGATCATCAAGAAGGGGCAGATTTTCTCTCGCATCCACGTAGACGACATCGCGCAGGTGCTCGCCGCCTCCATCGCCCGGCCAAATTCGGGGCGCATTTACAACGTCTGCGACAATGACCCCGCCCCGCCCCAGGATGTCATCGGCCACGCGGCGGAGCTTTTGGGTCTGCCGCTCCCGCCGGAGGTCGACTTTGAGACCGCCGATATGCCGCCCATGGCGCGGAGCTTTTACGGGGAGAGCAAGCGCGTCTCCAACGCGCGGATCAGAGACGAACTCGGCGTAAAACTGCTCTATCCCAGCTACAAGGACGGCCTGCCCGCGCTGCTGGAGACCGCCAACTAAGCGGGCCGGTCGCCGAGCGAATAGCGGACGCCCCGGCCCAGCGCGAAAAAGATCGCAAGCGCCACCAGCGCCACGCCAGAATTCGTCCCATAGAAGACAACGCGCTCGCTTATCTCCAGCGAGTTGAGGAACGGATAGGGAAGCCCGGTCGTCACCGACCCGAGCGGGCTATCGTTCAGCGGCGCCACCACAAGCTCGGCCCACAGGAAATACGCCAGAGCAATCCCCACCAGGATCAGCGCCGCAGGCACGAAGCGGCGGAACGGGCGATTGATAAAGAGCGCGTCGATCCACATGAGCAGCGGCCCCGCGAGATGGAGGTAATATTCCTTCCACCACACTCCGAGCTCTCCGTTCCGCGTGACCGAGGTCGGGTCGTCGAAATAGAGCCGCCAATAGAGAAACACGACCATGAGGTTGATGACCGCCGTCGCCGCAATGAGCGCGTCCCAGCGCCGCTCGCTCCGCTTTTCGCTATAGGCGAGCACCCGGCTCGCGCAGAAGAAGCTGAGGAGGAGCGCCCAGATGGTCAGATATCGAAAGGGCCCGCCCGCCGCGTCATAGGGCCCGCTCGCCAGC